>NZ_JACGVM010000075.1:0-464 GCF_014077195.1 Colwellia sp. BRX9-1 | reverse complement strand
CGTCACACTCTATGAGCGAGGGATTTTAAATCCCTTGTGTCTACCAATTCCACCACCCGGGCATCGGATAATTCTTTTTAAAGTAGAGATTGGCTCCCTACTAACTCTTAATTACTAAGAGATTTAAGTAATTAAATTCTTTAATTTATCTACACACTAAATTTAAACAGTTAACGAGACGCTACATCTTTTGTTGACAGCTAAATCACAACATTTTAACTATGTTTATTGTATATAAATATATGCATTATAAATGTAATGTAAATTAATTACATACATGATTGATACAGGTTTAATTACTACTATTTAAATTACTGAACAGAAAGCACAGCATAAAGATGGTACCCGGAGACGGACTTGAACCGTCACACTCTATGAGCGAGGGATTTTAAATCCCTTGTGTCTACCAATTCCACCACCCGGGCATCGGATAATTCTTTTTAAAGTAGAGATTGGCTCCCTAC
>NZ_JACGVM010000114.1:0-224 GCF_014077195.1 Colwellia sp. BRX9-1 | reverse complement strand
CAAATTAATATTCACTCACCAGATACTGAAACACGTTCAGCATGACGAAAGTAAACCTTAATTTGGTCTTTTCTTTAATGAAGAATCATAATGGTATCTTATATTATACAAGGCAGTTTGTAGCGTCGTGTAGTTTACTACACAAGCTGCGAACTAACGCGGTAGAATTTAAGATGGTGGAGCTATGCAGGATCGAACTGCAGACCTCCTGCGTGCAAGGCAGG
>NZ_JACGVM010000106.1:0-245 GCF_014077195.1 Colwellia sp. BRX9-1 | reverse complement strand
GCGAGTTTTTTAAAGGCGGCTTTATTACTGAGTATTTTACCTAGATGAGTTGATTTAGCGCCACGTTGGTCTTCAATATAAGCGACTTCAGTAAATGTTTTATGGGTATCTAAGCCAATGAAAAGTATGTTATGTTTTATCATGCTAGCCTCTGTTTGATAATGTTGACACATATATTATGGCTCTGGTTTGTAAAACTAACCCACATTTAGAGGCTAGCACCTTGTGGGGAGTCATTGTGTCTA
>NZ_JACGVM010000112.1:0-225 GCF_014077195.1 Colwellia sp. BRX9-1 | reverse complement strand
CAACGCATTTTTACATTATCTCAGGTGTTTGCTATTGATATTTGTGCTCACGCTGTCATGAATAATCACTTACATTTAGTCCTTCATGTTGATAGTGAAAAAGCTAACAACTGGACGACGCTAGAGGTACTGTCCCGTTGGCATAAGTTGTTCAAAGGCACCCTATTAACCCGTCAATATCAGCAAGAGCAATCATTAACGACATTCGAAATGGAAATGGTTGAA
>NZ_JACGVM010000113.1:0-224 GCF_014077195.1 Colwellia sp. BRX9-1 | reverse complement strand
GAAGGTATATTCACGGGCGCGGTGGGCACCGCAGAGCATTTGTGTGAATTTACTGAGCACGTGGGGTTAAAGCGCGCACACGGTAAAGCAAATGCCCAAGCTTGTTTGAATAGCGCGTAAACATAACTACATACTAAGACAGCAAGAAAAATACAGCTACCTTGGGGGAGAAGTAAAGCTTGCCTGAAATTCACTCATTTAATCAACATCTATAAAAATCGATA
>NZ_JACGVM010000074.1:0-470 GCF_014077195.1 Colwellia sp. BRX9-1 | reverse complement strand
TCATTATCATCACTTAAATCTGAAACTGGAGTTACTGAAATTGTTAGCGTAGAACTTTCGGTATCACCAGCACCATCTGTAACGGTATAAGTAATAACGGGTACAGCACCGTTGAAATCATCATTCGGTGTAAAAGTGTAACTACCATCAGTATTTAAAGTTAACTCACCTTCCGTAAGGGTAACCGTATCACCTGCATTGTACGTATTCCCACCAACCGTAAAGCTTGTAACAGTTAAAGGACCGTCTGCAGTTGCTGCGTTATCGAGGACATTACCTGTTGCGGTTGTATCTTCTGCTATTGTGACAGTTTCACTATCATCGCTCAGATCAGACACTGGAGTTACTGAAATAGTTAGGGTCGAACTCTGAGTGTCACCAGCACCATCGGTAACTGTATATGTAATAACAGGAACAGCACCGTTGAAATTATCATTAGGTGTGAAGGTATAACTACCATCGGTATTTAA
>NZ_JACGVM010000098.1:0-275 GCF_014077195.1 Colwellia sp. BRX9-1 | reverse complement strand
GCAGACGGTCCAATGACCGTCACCAGCTTTACTGTTGATGGTAATACATATAGTGCAGGTGACACCGTTACCCTCACCGAAGGTGAGTTAACTTTAAATGCAGATGGTAGTTATACTTTTACACCTAATGACAATTTCAACGGTGCTGTGCCTGTAATTACTTACATTGTTACTGACGGTGCAGGTGATACACAGACTTCTACCTTAACGATTTCAGTAACTCCAGTTTCTGATCTGAGCGATGATAATGAAACTGTCACTGTTGCAGAAGATAC
>NZ_JACGVM010000082.1:0-386 GCF_014077195.1 Colwellia sp. BRX9-1 | reverse complement strand
AAATCTGACACTGGAGTTACTGAAATTGTTAAAGTTGAAATTTCTGTGTCACCAGCACCATCGGTAATGGTGTAACTGATCACTGGCACGGCACCGTTGAAGTTGTCATTGGGTGTAAAAGTGTAACTACCATCGGTATTTAAAGTGAGTTCACCTTCCGCAAGAGTAACCGTATCACCTGCATTGTACGTATTCCCACCAACAGTAAAACTCGTTACCGTGAGTGGACCATCAGCAGTTTCTGCATTATCAAGCACATTACCTGTGGCTGTTGTATCTTCTGCAACAGTGACAGTTTCATTATCATCGCTCAGATCAGAAACTGGAGTTACTGAAATCGTTAAGGTAGAAGTCTGTGTATCACCTGCACCGTCAGTAACAATGTA
>NZ_JACGVM010000088.1:0-334 GCF_014077195.1 Colwellia sp. BRX9-1 | reverse complement strand
GTGTCTACACAAATTACATGATAACAAATTAGAAGAATCCCGATGGGGCTATAGCTCAGCTGGGAGAGCGCCTGCCTTGCACGCAGGAGGTCTGCAGTTCGATCCTGCATAGCTCCACCATCTTATATCAATAATATAAGAGACCATTATGATTCTTCATTAAAGAAAAGACCAAATTAAGGTTTACTTTCGTCATGCTGAATGTTTTTCAGTGTTTTGTGAGTGAATATTAATTTGGTTTTTTAAACCACGTTTTTAACCGAATGCGCGTTAAGAATGAGTTCTTTAACAATCTGGAAAGCTGATATAAATAAGATATTTATAAAGCAATGAA
>NZ_JACGVM010000009.1:0-161058 GCF_014077195.1 Colwellia sp. BRX9-1 | reverse complement strand
ATGCGGTGATGAGTAATCACTATCATGTGGTGTTATTTATTGATGAAGAAAAAGCGAAGCAGTGGACAATGACTGACGTACTTGTGCGTTGGCACCGCATACACAAAGGCACGTTACTGACCAAACAATATTGCAACGGTGACCGCTTAGCTCAACCCTTACTTGATGAGGTTAATGCAACCGCAGAGGTCTATCGAAAGCGCCTGATGAAAATCAGTTGGTTTATGGGGTATATCAATGAAAGTATTGCAAGAGCCGCTAACCAAGAAGATAACTGCACCGGTAGATTTTGGGAAGGACGCTTTAAATCTCAAGCGTTATTAGATGAAGCAGCGTTAGCGTCTTGTATGGCCTATGTTGATTTAAACCCTATTCGAGCCAATATCGCAAAGACACCAGAGAGCTCAGCCCACACGAGCATAAAACGTCGTTGTAAAGAGGCAAAAAAGGGCCGGCAGCCCAAGACCCTGCTTCCCTTTATTGGTAACCCCAGGAAAAATATGCCAAAGGGCCTACCTTTTGAACTCGCCGACTATCTTCAATTAATTACGTTAACTGGCCGTTGTATTAGCGGAGATAAACGGGGTTTTATCGAACAAAAACAACCAGAGATACTCAAGCGATTGAATATCTCAGCGGACAACTGGTTAATCATCACCACCGAATTTAGAACACAATTTCATGGTGCTATCGGTCATGAAGATGTGCTGAGTGATTACTGCGAGCATCAGCAATTAAAGCGACGACATAACTTAAGCCATTGCAATAAACTCTTTGCTTGAAGACATTAAAACAGGTGTGAATTATAAAGCCATGATTTTGGAGAAATAGCCTTGCCAAAAAATTGTTATTTTGGGAGCAAATTGACTACATCTTTCTTTAATACATGAATATATTGTCAAAATATCACTTATCGGTGAGGACTCCATAAATGTTAAAATATATTTGTCATATATTTAGCTATTTAACATGAGTGTCTTATTAATTCTTTTGTCATCTATTTAGTTTTTTAACATGAGTGTCTTATTAATTCACTTATCGGTGAGGACTCCATAAATGTTAAAATATATTTGTCATATATTTAGCTATTTAACATGAGTGTCTTATTAATTCTTTTGAAACCAAGTCTCAAAACATTCAGGATGCTTTCTAAATGTTAGAAGAATGTGTGGACTATCCATCTATCAATGTTAACGATATTGGAGAGCAGGTCTCGGAGATCCCTAACACCATTATTGATGATGAAATTTATGATGCAGGAATAAAGGATTAAACTTTTATAGAGAAATTTTGAATAGCATTACTTCTCAATAGTTATTATTAACCCACGGCGAGATATATTAGTTGAGATATATAAGCTGTTCGACCTCTTAAAGTCACACAAGTCCAGATTATTGGCCTCTTGGAGCGATCCAATCTACATTCAATTTTATTTTTCATCCGACTTAAAATACCCACTCCATTCTTACTTGGCCAATATCCACGCTTGCATGGTCTGTCGTTGGATTATTTTTACTAACTTCCAACACTTTTAAGTATTCTGCAGTAAAGCGTATTTCAGGTGTCGCATATAAATTTAATGCTAGCGTCATATTTCTTTCAACGCCACCAATAACACTACCGTAACTTAAGTCTATTTCACTGTAACGCATAGCAAGTTCCCATGCTCCGCTACCATCTTGGCCAAGAATACTTTGCGGTTTCACGATACCAAACTTACCTTTTTTGTACGCTCGTCGGTCATTGGTTAAAAATAAACTCGATTGAATATACCAACTACTAAAGTCTAAGATTTCTGGACCTGTCTTTACTGAGCTTTGTATATATTCACTCTGAACATTAAATCGATTGTAGTTAAAAGCGAGTTCGAATCCTACTTGCGAGTAATCTTCAACCTCTTTAATGCCCCCCGTATCAACTAACTGAGTATTAGCAACATAACTTTCCGGATTAGATTTAAGTCTTAACGTGTCATTATCACCATTATTAGAGTACAAACCCGCGATACCTATATGAACAAAATAATCATCTTTCTTAATGGGTAACCAGACAAATCGTCCTGCAATGAGAGTCTCTTCATCTTGACCTTCACTACTTAGATGTATTTTGTTACCAAAAACGCCAGCTTGCACAGACCAATTATCCTTAAAAATATTTACGCCTGCCCCCAAGTGCCTACCTGGTGATAATGCAAAAGCCAGTGAACGTTCGATAAATGTATTTGCATGAGAACTGGCCTGGAACTCTAACGAGAATGGCACTTTATAGTTACCCGCAATTAATTGAACTGAATTATTAACTTTATATCCTAGGAAAGCATCTTTTATGCCTTTAGAGCCTCCAGCTACAAAATCATAATCCAATTTATATTGCCAGTCGTTATATAGGGTACCCTTTAAAAATAGTCGAGCTCGACGAATAGCCGAACCATCAGCTAAATCAAAATCATCACTACTATACCAAGCTGCGTGTGCTTCTACACGCCCACCAAAATGTGTAGAAAATTTCTTGTCAGCACTGCTCACTTTTAAACCATTTTTAACTAAAACTTCGGACTGATTTTTAATCCGTTTTTTAACCAGAGGTAGTGCTTGATTTTTTGGTTTTTCATCTTGTTGTTCAGCCATTAAGCGCTGATATTGTTCGGTACTTATGGTGCCGTTATTTTTTAAAACCTCAAGTAACATTGCCAGCTCTGATTGCGCACTAACCGGTGTTGCTAGCAGCATACTTAAACTTAACACTAATGCTTTTTTCATGATTTCTCCAAATACGGTTTGAATATTAAAATCTATTTATATCTAATGATAAAATGAAAGACCTATACATATTTTGCGCTAAAGTCGATATATGTTTTGAGCGTTAACTCACTAATAGACTTTAGTTCTTTGCATATAACTTCAGCTTCCATAAGTTTTTTTTCTAAACTGGCTTGTTCTAATCTTTTACAAAAATTATACATGGCCGTTGCCCCTAATGAACCCGCAGAGCTTTTTAAGGCATGGGCATGATCCCCAAGTGCTTCAATATCCGACTTCTCTAACGAGGTTTCTATCATCTGCACTCGTTCTTCAATATCAATAATAAATAGGTTGACCAAAGTTAAAACTGCGACTTCGGACAAATCCTCTGCCAAGGTTTTAAGTACGCTTTCTGACAACACTTCATTTTCATTTAAAGGGCTATTAGCTTTGCTTTTTTCTTGTGTTTCGGTGCTGTAGATACAATGATTAATACTTTCGATTAGCACTTGTGTATCGAAAGGCTTACCGACAAAGCCTTCCATTCCTGCAGCTTTACATCTCGCCATTTCAGATTTTTCTGCGTTTGCTGTCATCGCAATTACTGGGGTGTCTTTATTAATACCACCGCTTGCTTTTAAATGTTCTACTGTGACTATTCCATTCATTTTTGGCATACGAATATCCATTAGAATAACATCAAAAACTTGTGTTTCTAAAATATCGAGCGCATCAAAACCATTACATGCAAAAACAACTTGGTAGCCACGATTCTTTAATGTTTCACCCGCAATAAATCGATTAGCTTCCATATCATCAACTAATAAAATATTTTTTTTATCATTATGAGCACTATAAGTTAATTGAGATTTCGTCACTGAAAATGTATTGTTTTTATCGTTCAAAGAACATATATTGTTAAAGAGTAGTGGTTTATTTATACGATTAAAGCCTAGGTATGAACTTGACAAAGTTTCACCTAAGCTAGAAATACAGTGAACATTAATACCAAGCGAGTCTAACCAAATCTTATTGCTGTTGTTAACAGTCGCTCCATCCTCTATTAGCCACACCGATTTTTTACTTAATAATTGCGGCGTTGCCTGCTCACGTAACATATCTACATTGCTAAAGCCGAAGAAAGTGCCCCCTATTTGTTTAATTTTATTAGCAAAAACTTCCTGTAAACTTTGATTATCCGAAACAAGTACCATTGGGCCTTCAAATTGATGTTTATCTATTGTTTTATCTTCAACAAACTCTACGGGCATCGTAAAACAAAAATCGCTGCCCTGATTTAATTTACTACTAACAGTAATTGATCCCCCCATTAAGGTAATAAGCCCTTTGGCTATATTTAAGCCTAATCCAGTGCCGCTGGAATTTGCCTCTAATGTCGAATCAACCTGTTCAAATTCTTCGAATATTTGATTTAAATATTTTTCTCTAATCCCTATACCAGAGTCTTTTACATTCAACTGCAGTGTATCTTTACCATCTGCTATTTGGATTCGTTGGATAGTCACCAAAACAATCCCACGGGGAGTAAAATTACAGGCATTATCGACTAAAATAGTCAGTATCTGACGTAAACGTGTTGCATCAGTAATAACTCGCTCAACAGTCCCTGGTGCAACATCACCCAATATCGTTAAGTCTCGATTAGCTATTTTAGCTTCGGCGCAATTCAATACATCTTCAAGTAAAGGTAAGAGTTCTACTTCACTATATTTTAGTGACATGTGACCTGCCTCAATTTTAGAAAAATCGAGTATGTCATTAACAACCTCTAATAGTGCTCTGCCACTACTTTGCGCTGTGTTTAGCAACCGAATATGCTCAGGGGGCTCTTTAATTTTTTCCGATATTAGATTAACTGCACCTAACACTGCATTCATTGGTGAGCGTATTTCATGGCTCATTTGTGATAAAAATCTAGATTTAGCTTGGGATGCATTCTCTGCTGTTTGTTTTGCTTTGGTGAGATTAATAGCGTTTTCATTAAGTTTTTTCTGATCATCATTAATCTTATCTAACATCACATTAAACGCTTTTGCAGTGACACCAAGTTCATCTTTTGATTCTGTATCCGCCCTGGACGACATATCACCTTTTGTTACAGCAAGTGCTACTTTTTGTAAAACAAGTAAACCTTTGGTTAAGTAACTACCAAGTATTAGCGAAATCAGGCCAACCATTACCAATTCAGCTAAAGCAATACCAAATAAACGATAGCGCGCTTCACTTATAAATAACAATAAGGGGTCAACGGGTAAACCTACTTGTACTTTGGCAAATTCAGTTCCTGACTCCATTACTAAAACCTGCGTATCAAATATACGGTCATCTACCTGGTAAATTAGAGTATCTTCGAAAAAGCCATCCTCTAAACTACTTGTATCTCCAGCTTGTGCAAGAATACCGTCACTGTCTAATACACGAATATATTGAACACCTCCGAGCACAGCTATTTGCTGTGTAATTTCGTCCAATGCAGCAATATCTGATGAGATCACCGCATTTTTAGCGAGTAAGCTAAATAAATGAGAGGTCTCGCTGGCTCGTTTATATAAAGCCTCTTCACCTGATTGCTCAAGATATGCTAGAGATTGCCAAAGTAACAATAACAAAAATAGAGCTTCTGTAATGCCTATGAATAACATTGTTTTAATTCGAAATGACATAGAAATACCCTGAGCCAAAAAGTAAGTTTTTTAATTTTTACCAAGTAGAAGATTAATATTTAAACTACGAACATCATTCCACTCTTGATCGTTTGCTTGTGTAAAACCCTTCATTCTTAGTGGCACTAGTAATTTCACACTAGCATCAGAATTTTTAATATCTAAAAAACCACGAAGTAGTTTTTGTCGAATATCTTCAGTAACCCGCGGATGAGTAGCAATTGCGTGTGGTGTATAACCGTCTGATGTCCAGATGATTTTTAATTGCTTTCGAAAGCGCTCTGGTAATGCATTAAACGTGCGTATTATTCCGCCGCCTGCTACCAAACGGCCCATGGCAACATTGCGATATACAGCATCGTGTGAATTAACATATTTACTTTGAACGTTAATGTTTTTCTGTGCTAAGTTTGCCTTGGGGATCAATGTGGCGGCAAAAGATGCTGGCGCTGGAAAAGCAATTGTTTGCATCGATAAGTCTTCGATCTTGTTAATTTCACTATTTTTATTAGCAACTAAAATGCCTTTAATTTTTTTCCCTAGTTCATGTACAAGTGCTTTAAAGCCTTCTTCCTTACTTAATACAGCGTAGTGGTATGGGTTCATATACGCAATATCATAGTCACCTGCAATTAATCGCTTTTCAAACGTTGGAATATCGGGAGCTGTCGCAAATTTGAGTTCAATACCTGTGTTCTTACTGATCAGTTTAAGTAACGGAATCCAGTTACGAGCTAACTTAGCTGCTGATTGCTGCGGAACTATCCCAAATACTAGAGGCTTAGCTTCAACAACCTCAGCTGTATCCGCACTAGCAAAGCCAATAAAACATGTAATATAAATTATTGCTAAAAATTGAATTAATATCTTCATCTATTCACCTATGCTTTTTAAATTTGTTCATGCACTTAACAAAAGCAAGAAATACTCCAGCATTTAACAATATCAAAAAAAAACTTAAATTATTGATAAATAATATTTTTTATACTTATTCACTCAGTGTAATTTGATGGGAATTATTGAACATGCAATTTGATTCGCAATATGCAAGTCAAATTGCTTTGCATTTAAGAATATATAAATTAATTGATACATTTTATTTAAAGATTATATAAATATATTACAAGTATCTTGAACTAACTGAATATGACTTCACTAAAAATTATATTTTAGATTTAAGAGTTTCACTACTCAACGGCTATTTGTTAAGTTATCCATGGCTCGATTAAACTCAAATATTACCCATAGTACAATCATATATAGGACTACAACTTACCAGTTTTTATTACTTAGTAAAGTCCCAAAATTAGCAGGTTAACAAAGCTGGGCAACTAGTCCCAGTTTTTCATTTTTCTATAAATTGTTGACGCACTTACGCCTAGGTGTGCGGCGGCCAGCGGGATGTTACCATCACAAACTTCGATTGCCTTTTCTATAGTGTTTTTTTCAACTATCCACATGGGAACAATCTCTTGAATACTGGTAGGGCCAACAGAAGTACTTGCCTTGGTTTCTGATTTAATTACACTTGGTGTAGTTGTAACTTGAAGGTTAGTTTGTCTGAAACTCTCTGGTAACATGTCAATTGTAATCTCAGTACCAGTATTGATTACGACCATATTCTCAATCACATTTTGCAATTCTCGAATATTACCCGGCCAGTCATACTTCATAAATAATGTCTGAACATCTGATGAAAACTGTTGAAATCCTTTATCATTAGCTTCATTTTTATCCAATAAAATAGCGTTAGCCAACAATAAAATATCTGGACCTCTATCCCTTAAAGCAGGTAACTGAACTGGAATAACATTTAATCTATAATATAAATCTTCTCTAAAGCGACCTTCGCCAACTTCGGCTGCTGGATTACGATTAGTTGCACAAACAACCCTAACATCACTTTGTATTACGTCACTACTACCAACACGACTAAATGTACCTGTTTGCAAAAATCGAAGTAACTTAGATTGTAAATTTAAATCCATTTCACAAATTTCGTCTAGAAATAGCGTTCCACCATTAGCGACCTCTACAGCTCCTTTTCTATCGGCCAGAGCGCCACTAAAAGAGCCTTTCATATGACCAAAAAACTCTGATTCAAATAAATCTTTTGGTATCGCCGCACAGTTAATTGCAATCACGGGACCATTTTTCCGAGCACTGGTGTTATGTAAGTACTGAGCACAAACCTCTTTACCTGTTCCACTTTCACCGGTGACAAATACGCTTGCCTTGCTACGAGCAGCACTATCTAGCAAGCGAAAAACAGTTTTCATCGCTAATGATTCACCAAGAAAACTCGTATCTGGTTGATCTGAAACTTCATCTTCAACTGCAGGGGGTTCTGTTTCCAGATTAATCTGCTTTATTGCATCATAAACCGAAGTCACCATTCTTTCTCTAGTAAACGGCTTCTCTATAAAGTCAAAACCGCCCAAGCGCATAGCATCAACAGCTACTTCAATAGAACTATTAGAAGTGATAATAATAACCCGTGCAGGTGACTTCTGACGCTTGACAAATTGCAGTACATCTAAACCGCTAATATCTGGTAAGCAAACATCTTGAATAATAACACTGGGCATTTTTTCTTTAATCGCGGCTAAGGCAGAATAACCATCTACAAAATGCCTAGTTTCATAACCTATACTTTCAAGTTGAGAACTGTAAAGGGCTCCACTTGATACACTGTCTTCTACAATATAAACCAAGGTTTTTTGTGAATTTTTAGACATATTATTCCCTTACTAAAATTCTTTGCCATATTTGTTGTTATACAGTTTCAGAGTTTGTTTGATCAAATCTAATAGCTGGTTATCTGTATCCCTAAAGAGCCTTGAGGTTGAGCATAACCTATCATTTATTTCACTGGCCATTGTTGCTACAGTCATAGCCCCATAAAGTGCTGCCGAGTTTTTAAGTTTATGTGTCACTTCTTCAATTTTCTTCAAATCCATCGAGATAAATGCATTTTCTAAATCGACTAAAGACATGGTCATCTCGTCTATAAACAAACCAATCAATTTATGACAAGTTAGTTCATCTAAATCTTCGATCATTTGTTGAATGACCTTTTCATCCATTAAACAGCTCATACTCTACTCACTGATTAAAAATCTGCTCACTATTTAAACACTATTACAAAATGCGTTGCAAATTGCAAATTAGACAAATCTTAATATTCATCATCTAAACTACCTATGAATATTGTTTTAACTCCAACGGCGTAAATTATCTTCAAATGATGCTGGACGTCCTAGTAAGTAGCCTTGCGCAGTATCACAACCTAATTGGTTAAGTATTTGCAGTTGCACTTCATCTTCAATACCTTCAGCCACAATATGCATGCCTAGTCGTTGTGCCATTGCTACGATTGCACTACATAGAGTAAAATCTTCGTTACATGTCGCGATACCATCAACGAAGCTTTTATCTATTTTCAAACCATTAACTTTGAATTCTCTTAGTAAACTTAAAGAAGCAAAACCAGTTCCAAAGTCATCTACCCATATTTCGATCCCTTCTTTTTGAAAGGCGTCAAAAACCTTAGCGATAACTTTGGGATTTTGGATCAGTGCAGTTTCAGTCAACTCCAATTTAATACAACGTGTAGGTATTTCTAGTTTATCCACTAAGGTCATAATTTGCTCAAAAATATCAGTATTTGCTATCTGAACAGCAGATACATTAATTGAAACGGTAATATCTTTTAAACCATATTGAAGATAACGTTTAAGATCCAACAGTACTTGTTTAAATATCCAACTTCCCAGTTCAATAATCTGACCATTTTTCTCGGCATGTGGAATAAACTTATCAGGAGAAATAAACCCGAACTGAGGAGAGTGACATCTAACCAAAGCTTCAAAACCTGTTAATTTACTATTTTGCATACAAAAAAGTGGTTGATAAACCATAGAGAAGTGCTGATTTTGTAATGCGTCTTCAATAATGCAAGTCAAGTCATCTAACTTTGATGGCGTGTGAACAATTGTTGTTTCAAGTGTATCTATTGGTGAAAGTGACATATTCATATTATTTCATTCCTAATTTACTTTGAGTCGATAGTACTAACAAAGCAATTCGTAGACCAACGTAAACCCCAAACCAAAAAAAACACATAAGCCACTGAAAAATAAAACCTAATAAAACATAACCACTAGTATTTACATTTATTAAATACTGATAGTTGCAAAATGCAAATCAAATTACTAAGACTGATTACCAAATTGCCATTTGTAAAAAAAAGGGAAGAATGTAGTTATACATCCTTCCCTGCTTTTTCTTAACAACCTTTATTAGTTATTGCCTTCACCCTTTGGCGCAGTGTTGTACCATTGGTCGCCATCAACTCTACCGCCTAAGACTGGTAAGTTAACCTGGAAAGGGGGTGTAAATTGCTCTAACGCATTTTGAGTAGGATCATTTATATTAATGACAGATTCTGCTTTTTTCAGGCTCAAGCCGCTACAAAATGAAGGGTCGTCATAATTTGTACCCGTCGGGCAGCACTGGCCATCGACAGAGCCATCAGCAACAGAATAATATCCAGATGGACAACTACATTGCAATTGTGTATTAGTGCCACAGCCTGCATCACAAATACCCAATTTGATTTTTTTTTCAAGAAGATTATCTGTTACGTTATTAATTGAAATATCAACCTCAGATGCTTGGCAAGTTAATGCCGGTTGCCCCAGCGAAGTAGGTAAGATGAATGGTGATTCGCATGGCTCACCGGTTAACACTTTTTGTGAAATATAACGTGATCCAATAGGAGAACCAATTCCCCCAATAATTTCTAGCATCGGGCAAGCTTCAAAGGTTTCTTTATATAAAAATCCTGGCAGCCCATTAGGTGAGCGACCAATGGCGTAATTAGGAGCGCCCTGCAATGCTTGAAAGTAGCTCACTGAACCCGTATTAGGTAAACGGCTAATGCCTGTATTATCTAAAGTCTCAGCACTGGTTGGCTTGATGCAAGGAGGGCCTTGGCAGTTTAGTTCAGTGTAATAAATTGGCTCTCTACTGGTGAAACGGTCATCACGAACACCTATTAGTGCTCGGTAATTTGTTGTGCTGTCTGTAGAGGTACGGTCAATAAAAAACAATTGTGGTGCATCATGTTCATCAAAATTTATCACTTCGCCTAACACCTGACTATTACTATCTGCCACCAACACGGTTCGGTCTTGTTGCTTAATCTTTTGTTCAAATAATGCATTGCGAACAGCAGCTATGCCAACAAAGCTTCCTATGACTAAAATAGTAATAATCAGGATCAGCTCAATGGTTAAAACAAAACCTGCTTGTTTTTTTAATCGAGAATTTTCCTTCATTATTTTTGGCAATCTAACTTCAATCATTTTACTTCCTTTTATTATTTAGCACCGCTAAAACAGCATATCTTATAATTATAGGATATCACCCAACAATTTCATTATTTCGCTGATCTGCTGTCCAGCAGGAAAAAATACTAGCACAAAAAACATCGGGAAGCAGACCATTGCCATCGGCAAAGTAGATTCGAGGGCTTTGCGGTTAATTCTACTTGTTAGTTGTTGGTCCTGTTGTAACCTCAGAAAGTCAGCTAATGATTGTAATCCGTCACCAACGGGGCTACCTACTTCAATCCCAGCCTTAATTATTACCGATAATTTATTTAACGCCTCTACACCAGTCCTGACAGACAAATTATCAAAGGCTGCAGTGCGATCACGGCCAGCATCTAGCTCGTAAGCAATTAACTCAAGCTCTGCTGCCAAAGGGTTGTCTTTTTGCAAGCCAAATTGAGCAGCTTTTCGAAATGCCTGGCTTAACGATAAACCTGACTTCAAAAAAACAATCAGTAAATTGATAAAAAAGACTAATGACAGATTAATTCTACGTCGACGATTACTCCGGTTTATAAGTAGATACATGTCCATCAATAAAAAGGACACAATACCCGTACTGATAATAATCCATAAATTAAATGACAACTCAATAGCAATTATTACTAGTACTACAGCAGTGCACCACTTTACTGACCAGTACCATAACCAGAAACCAGCCACTGAAATACCACATTGGCGGATCAATTTATTTGGATAAATTAAATAAGCTTTTTTGGACTTATTAAAGGGATCATCAATCAATTTATTCTCTTTGGTAAGACTTTGTTTTAAAAAGTAGAGAAAAATAATTAACATTAGTAAAAAAAGTAAATCCAGCCAGTTGAATATATTCATTGCTCTATCCTCGATATACGACGTAACCATAAATAACCAGTAAATTGTAAAAATAGCGCCCCGCCCAAGTATGTTGGTCCAGATGGATGCTTTAATAAGGTGTCGAACCAGTCAGGTTGTTGCCATAGTAAAATTGGAATCAATATATAGGGTAAACCACCACATAATATTGCAGCATAACGAGTACCGGATAAGTGAGTGTCAATTTGTAACTGGTGACGTTGTCGATCTCGAACAATGCGGTTAACAGAATCAAGCATAAAAGTGAGATCACTTCCTGATTGATAGCGTGCAATAATAACTTGTGCAAATAGTCGAGTTGCAATACAGTTGTATTTGGTTGTTAGATGATTAATAGCCTGTTCTGGCGAACAGCCCATATCCAAGCGTCCTAACATTTCTGTTAGTTGATGCTTAACAGTTCCTTGACCTGACTGTGCAGCTAAAGCAATAGCCTGGTGAGGCGACTGGCCACTCGTTAAAGCCGCTTTCATCATATCCATAGCTTCAGCTAAACCTTTCTCTACTCGTTTTATTTTCATTTTCGCCATATCACTGATGCTATTAAAGCAAAACACCGTTACCGCCATTCCCGCAATAGCCGCCAAAGGAATATGCTTGGGGAATATCTCAAGCAGTAACATAAAAATAGCGAAGGCAACGATTGCTATACCCGCAATAACAAGTGCTGGAGGTAGATTCAAATTAAGCGTTTGCAAATGATTATACAATGACGAATCAGGTTTGCTCTTAACAGCATATGAAAAATTGGCGTTGCCCCTTTTAGATTCACGAAACCAATGCAATACAATAATTAGCATTACCAATAAACTTAGGGATAAACCGATAAACTCTATATTTATCATCACTAGTCCACCTTTAATAATCGATTGAATTGTTCACTTTTATAGCCTTTTACTGCTACCTTAGCCGCTAGTTCAGTACTATTACCTGTTGCAACATGCTTACCATGTATATGGTCTGGTTCACTGTTTGCTGCGTGCTTAAAACTAAACAACTCTCGAATTTCATCTTTATCTTCACCATGAACTAACTCGCAAATGCTTACGACTCTGCGGCTGCCATCTTGGAAGCGCATAACTTGAATAATTAATTGTAGAGAAGAACGAATCATCTGCTGAATAGCTTCTTTTGAAAAGCCTCCACCCATTAACGCAAGTGTTTCCATGCGGCTGATTACATCATGTGGGCTATTAGCATGTAAGGTAGTTAAGCTACCGTCATGACCAACATTCATCGCTTGCAACATATCCAAAACTTCAACCCCCCTGACTTCACCAACCACTATACGGTCAGCCCTCATGCGAAGTGCATTTCTAACTAAATCACTAAGATTAATTGCACCACTGCCTTCGCTATTAACATGTCTAGACTCGAGTGAGATAACGTGGGGATGCTTTAGCTGAAGCTCAGCCGTTTCTTCAACGGTTACGATACGCTCTGTTGTAGGGATAAAACCTGATATAGCGTTCAATAAAGTGGTTTTTCCTGCTCCTGCGCTACCCGCTATTACTATATTGATACCTGTTGATACGGCAAGTTCTAAGAAGTCCATCATGGCTTTACTTAGAAACCCCCTATTAATTAGTTGCTGAGTAGTCAAATCCTCGGTATGAAAACGTCTAATTGAAACGATTGGTCCCGACTCACAAAGCGGTGGGATCACTGCATGTAATCGACTACCATCAGGCAAGCGAGAATCTACCATAGGTTGACGTGCATCTAGCTGCCTACCTTGAGTACTTAACACTCTGTCCAAAAAGCGACGTAAATGACTTTCGTTATCAAAACGTAACTTAGTTTTTGTTAATCGTCCGTTTCTATCAACCCAAATTTCATCTGGACCGTTTATTAAAATATCGGTAACACCAGGTTCTTTCATTAAGTCAGAAATTGGACCCAAGCCCGTTAACTCTTGCATAATTTGCAGGGTTAATGCTTGTCTCTCATATACGCTTAAACCTGGATTTAATCTTGGACGTATTTCTTCAATCAATCGTTCAAGGCGACGTTCAACCTGCGAAGTATCTTTTAACAGATGTATGTTCTGCTCTTCCATACCGTCAATTAGGCGATTATGTAAAAAACGACGTAACTCACGAAAGCGCTCTGATTCTATATTCTCTTTGTCTAGCGCAGTAAATCCTAAAATTTTATTTGAGTTATTCATGATGTGTTACCTTTACTTAATACCTTGTTAAGGCATTTTAATTGTTCACTCGCACATTTGAACGACGAATACCTGCTACCATTTCAATATTGCGATAACGTTGTTTGGGGTCAATACTATATTGAGTACCTTTTGCCCTATCGTGTGCACTGTGAAAGATCATCGCTATCGAATCGCTGGCTTTGATACTCGCTAATGGGTATACATCAGACGGTCTTATCGCCACAACTAGAGACACCCCAGAGGTAACTCCTGCCTGCTTATTTTTTGGCATTAGCATATTTTTTAAACCACTGTCTGCAGTCTTTTTAGCAGCTGGGTGGTTAATACCAATTAACTGCACATCACGGGCAACGGTTCTTACACCATTCCTGCCTCTGACAACCACATCAAAGCGGTCACCGTCACTCAACTGCTCGTAAGGCATACCTTTTTGGATGTGCTCTAGGGTAAACAAAACACGACCAGCTGGAATAGCATCAGATAAAGATTTCTTTTCTTTAGTTTTCAAGTCGCTTGGGTAAATCGAACTCCCTGCTCGCTTGCTAACCTTTAATGTTTTACCCATCAAATGACGGGGGTTTTGTATAGTGCCTGCAAGATTGTCTTCATCAATACGCACTTGTTTAAGGAGTGATGAAGTCAGTACTTGACCCGGTTGTAGATTACTACTGACTATCCATGCCGGCTCCGTTGTCATATTTTCAAACTGGCGAAGTCCTAGCACTGAAGCTAACATACTTGATGCTGCAAAGAGGATCATGGCACCCGTGGCACTACCGGTTAATTTACTTTTCATATGTCACCTCATTTATCAAGTTAGGAATATTTTGGACAGGTGCAATGGCTGAACCTGCCCGTGAAACGCCTGATTAGTTCAAACTGCCGGTATTACTAGCAGAAGCAGCAGCTGTACTCGCTGTACCACTAATAGAGGCGGCAGATTCAGAAAAGTCAGTATTAATAAATTCAAACTTCTGACCATCACCTGCATTTATATCAACCGCATCAATAAAACCAGAGCCACTTATCTCTGACGTTCCTTCACCATTTTTCATACCATCAAAAGCGTAGCTCTGGTCTAGTGAGCCAATTGCTTCAGCAACATCTTCCATTTCAGCCGTTACAGCGTCACGCATCGTACTTAGACCTACGACTAGGCCAATGACTATCGTAGTCGATAACAATAACAACTCTGAAGTCATCACAAATCCGCCTTGTTTTTTCTTACCTAGTTTGTTGTTTATAAGAGTTTTCATAATGTTTACCTTTAATGTTGTGTAAGTTAGTAATTAATAAACCCAAATTATTTGAGCTTACATAGACTATTGCGATTGCTGTGCCAGCTTTTAAACAAACCAAAATAAAACCAAATAAATCCTTATAAAACAATAAAATAAATTTTAATTAAAATTAAATCATCACTGTATTGGTTATTAGCTAAAAAGCTTAGTTCACAATCTGATTTGCAATTTGCAAATCAGATTGTATTATTTATTTACGTACCCTCATTTGAGCTATTCAAAAAAGAAAATCTTTTTTTTGCGAAAAATATAGCCTATTAAAAATGAATGCCCATACGCTTAAAGAGTCAGACTCATATAATTTTAAAATTTATGATTATTGATTCTAAACCGACAGCTTTGTTTAAAATGGAGATGTATCGCTTGTTTCGTAATAGAAACGAGAAGAAAACTAACTTTTTATTGTGGAAGTAACTTAGAAAACGGAGTTAAAGGGTCTATATGTGGCGCATTGTATAGCTAAAAATTAGTAGTTATCAAAAAATAAATTAACAGTTAAGCAATAATTATCATTTTGTTAGCAATATTTTATGGCAATAAAAAGTTAATAAATACTAGTGTTTGAACCAACCAACGACCCTGTAGCAAAATCTGTGTAACTGCCTATCATTAGTACCCCAAAAGGGGTTAGGATTGGCAGACTATGAATAAGAAAGAACTAGGGTATTTGCTAAGCAAGCAGCCAAGATAACCGTTGAAGCCTTTTTAAACGCAGAGATTGAAGAGCATCTTGGTTATGCACTTCATGAGAAAATCAACACAAAAATAGCCGCAACGGCTACTATTCGAAGCCCATTCGCACTGAAGACGGCCAAGTAGAACTTGAAACACCACGTGATAAAGAAGGTAGTTTCGAGCCTTTATTGGTTAAAAAGAATCAAACGCGATTTACGTCGATGAACGATAAAATCTTGTATCTTTATGCCAAAGGTATGACGACGAGAGAAATCGTTAAAATGTTCAAAGAAATGTATGGCGCAGATATTTCACCCACGTTATATCTCTTGTCACTAATGCCGTAATAGAACAAGTCACTGAGTGGCAAGATCAACCTCTAGATTCAGTCTACCCTATTGTTTATCTTGACTGTTTAGTGGTTAAAATCAGACAAGATAAACAGGTTATCAATAAAGAGGTTTACCTGGCCTTAGGTGTTAACATTAAAGGTAAAAAGAGTTATTAGGTATCTGTTGATGGTCTTAAAGGCTTTGCTGAAGCGATTAATACCGTATTTCCTCCGGCACAAGTTCAGCTCTGTATTGTTCATATGGTAAGAAATTCGATGAAGTATGCACCCTGGGGGAATTACAAAGCAATAACGGGTGATGTAAAGCGAATATATCAATCAGTGACAGAAGAAGAGGTATTACTTGAACTCGATAACGTCTGCGTACGCTGGGATGATAAATACCCTCAAGACATTCGCAAACGATTTCCCTCTGATGACTCAGCGAAGAAAGTAGTTAATCTTGCAATAGATTCGGCATCCAAGAGATGGACAATCTCAATAAGAAACGGGAAAACGGCCTTGAATCGATTTATGATTGAATTCGAAGACCGTTTAAAGGACTTTATTTAAAACTGGAAGTTACACAAAATCTGTTACAGGATACAGCCAACTCATGCCAATAAATTGTACTGCTTGCCTCTTTATTCACCACTAACATTTTACCAACGAGTGCATCAGGGTTCTGAACTGAACCATAGATATTATTAGTAGAAACTCTAGTTTTAACTAGCAAATCTGACGTAATCAATTGACCTGCTGAGATATTTACTTTAGTTACCCAAGCTGAAACTGTGAACAAATGATTTAATGGTAGTAAAAAATATGCTATGGATATTAAAGTAACGAATGCGAATACGCTCCAGGCAAAAGGTGTATTTAATTTGTATTTCATACATCACCTCATTCATTAATTTAAAGATAAAAGAGCCAGTCAGGTGACTGACCCTACTATTTAAGTATTTTAGTTTATCAAACTACCAACATTGGCAGCAGAATTAGCACCACTACTAGCGCTACTACTAATAGAACTGGCTGTTTCAGAAAAATCACTCGCGATAAATTCAAATTTCACTCCATCCCCAGCGTTAGTGTCTATGGCATCGATAAATCCTGAACCACTGATTTCAGCAGTACCTTCACCGTTTTTCATACCGTCATAGGCATAACTTTGATCAAGTGAACCAATCGCTTCAGCGACATCTTCCATTTCAGCAGTTACAGAATCACGCATTGTTGTTAACCCTACGGTTAAACCAATAACGATAGTCGTAGACAACAACAATAATTCTGACGTCATCACAAAACCGCCTTGCTTTTTCTTCATGTTCTTTTTATTGATATTAGCTTTCATAGTGTTTACCTCTGGTAGTGTTAAAAAGATATCGGCTCATCATTTGTTATTAATTTAATGAGCCTATTAAGGTTATTGCCATTGCTGTGCCAAATATAAAAAAAAACAATAAAATCACACAAAAAACATAAAAAACCAATAAAAAACAGTGTAGTAAGTTGGAAGTAACAAAAACATTTAGTCATACATATTTACGAAGATTACCGCAATAAGTAATTTGATTTGCAAAATACAAATCAAATTATAACGAGTTACCTCTATCAAAAATGATTTATAAATTTCACTTATGGTAATGCTGTAGATCCAGATAAGAAGTTTCGATGGGTCAATAAGTACCTGTTAGGGATGTGCAAATAGCCTTTTTGGTTCCAAACAAAACCTAAGTACTCACTTCCCTGTGAGCACAGGTTTTTGGTTCCAAACAAAACCTAAGTACTCACTTCCCTGTGAGCACAGGTTTTTGGTTCCAAACAAAACCTAAGTACTCACTTCCCTGTGAGCAATAATTTATGAAATGGGTATAACGATTAAATATAAAAAGGTGTACTAGTATTAAAAAAAATCCGATTCAATCAATGTAAGACTAAACCGGAAAATTACTCAGGAGAGAGTAGAAATATTATTGTTACTACAAGTTTTGTTAATTAATAACCTGCACTCTTGTGCGGTGCACACCTGCTACCATTTCAACATTACGAAAACGTTGTTTAGGATCAATACTATATTGAGTGCCTTTTGCCATATCATGTGCACTGTGGAAAATCATCGCTACAGCGTCGCTTGCTCTAATACTGGTTAAGGGATACACATCCGATGGTCTTACGGCAACAACCAACGACAAACCGGGTTGATTACCTGCTTGTTTACCTTTAGGCATCAACATATTTTTCAGACCACTATTATCAGCCTTTCGGGCTGCAGGATGGTTGATACCAATGAGCTGCACATCTCGTGCAACCGTACGTACACCATTTCGAGCTCTTACAACCACATCAAAACGATCACCATCACTTAACTGTTCGTAAGGCATACCTTTTTGAATATGCTCTAGGGTGTATAACACCCGACCTGGTGGAATAGCATGAGATAAAGATTTTTTTTCTTTGACCTTTAAGTCACTCGGGGAAATTGTACTACCCGCACTCTTACTAACTTTTAATGTTTGGCCCATCAATCGACGGGAGTTTTGAATCGTCCCTACAAGGTTATCCAGATCAATACGTACTTGTTTAAGCAGTCCTGAAGTGATCACTTGACCTGACTGTAGATTGCTACTTACTATCCACGCAGGCTCAGTTGTCAGCTTGTCAAATTGACGCAGTCCTAGCACTGAAGCTAGCATACCCGATGCCGCAAAAAGGATCATGGCACCTGTAGCACTACCGGTTAATTTAGCTTTCATATGTCACCTCATTAATCAGATTAGAAAAACGAGGACAGGAGCGAAATACTTATCCTGCCCTTTGAGCCACGGATTAATTCAAGCTACCAACATTGTTAGCAGAAGCCGCGGCGGTGCTTGCAGTGCCACTTATATCATTAGCTGATTCAGAAAAGTCAGTATTTATAAATTCGAACTTCTGACCGTCACCAGCGTTAGCATCTACTGCATCGATGAAACCTGAACCACTGATTTCAGCAGTACCCTCACCATTTTTCATACCATCAAAAGCGTAGCTCTGGTCGAGTGAACCAATAGCTTCTGCAACATCTTCCATTTCAGCCGTTACAGCATCACGCATAGTACTTAAACCAACCACAAGACCAATGACTATCGTAGTAGATAACAACAACAACTCTGAAGTCATTACAAATCCGCCTTGCTTCTTTTTACTCGGTGTATTGTTTTTAATCGCTTTCATAGTGTTTACCTCTAAGGTTATAAAATTAGTCGTTTATAAGCCCAATTAATTTGAGCTTACATAGACTATTGCGATTGCTGTGCCAGCTTGTAAGTAAATGTAAAAATCAAATAACAACACCTTAATAACTCCTTATTAAACAACATGTTGAGCAAAGACCATATTCAGACTATTTAAGTTTACAATACCAAGAGGATCACTATCTAAAGCTGAAGTGACAAATTGATTCGCAATTTGCAAAGCAAATTTAATGAATAAATACCATGAAGTTTTGATCTTGATGTATGAAGAAAAAATAAATCAAGATTATGAGCTAGAATGATCTCTCACGATTTACGGTGATTGAGCCTTTAGTTCCAGACAGAACTTAAGTACTCACATTCACGCGTGCAGCATTGGTTGGCTGGTCTATCTTAACCAGTTCACATGAGAAAAATTTTATGAAATTAGTATGAATAACTTGAAATTTATCGACAATTATTGTGATGACTGTGCGCTAAAAAATAAAAAACCCAAGCGCTTAATAAACGGTTTGGGCTTATTTAATAAGTGGTAGTATTAGGGGGTTACCACCAATTTCAAATGCTAAGCTGGATTAACATAACAACCAATATGTTCTCTTAGTAACAGTATTTTTGCACTCATCATCTGGTTATCTGGCTGTTCTCTTAGTACACCGGTATACTCCTTACAAGCTTTATACCACTGCTGCTGCGCTTCATAAATTATGCCTCTGTGGTAATTAATACGCCAATCACTTTCCATAAAGCGTTCGGCTGATGTTATAGCTTGTAATGCTTTAGTATATTTTCCTTCAAGATAATAGTATGCCGCTTGAAGTTCATAAAGGTGCGGATTATAGGGTGTTACACTCAACTGTCGTTTGACTATTGTTCTGGCTAAAGTCAAGTTCCCTTCTTCCATTGCTATTCTACTGCGCAAAATAGCCGCTTCAGGAAATGCACCACGCTTAGACAAAATCAAATCTAATAACTGCTGGCTTGTATTAGTGTTACCAATTTCAAATTCCACTAATGCACTAGTCATCATAATTCGCTTATGATTTGGATATTTCAGATACAAGGCGTTCAATTCAGATGCAAATCGAAAACAATCAACTATCGGTTTGCTATTATCATGACAGTTAAGATTAATCATTAACGCTTTAACATCGATTAAATTATGATCTTTCGCTTTTTTACAATTAGAGTTGCTTGCGAGGTTATTCAAACACATTTCTTCGCGGTTAAATGATGTCATTCGACACTTTATTAATTGTTGCGTTCGAGTTTGACACTTAGGCTTAGGTACTTTTATTTTTACATACCTAGTTAAAAGCTCATCTAACTGCTCATTGGGCGCATAAACTTGGTTACTTGTACTCTTGTTCGCACAGCCAGTGATAAATAAACCACTGAATATCATACAAATTGAAAATAATTTTTTAATATTCATTTTACTGTCTCCTTTTCTGAGGCATTGAATGCCTGGTTGACATTAAAAACCGATTTTTGTAGTAGAAACTCAGTTGAAGGGAACTGCCATAAGTTGACTTCATGCTTCATCTCACGAACGATGGTAGGTGTAACAATGATAAATAGCTCACGTTCTGTATCTGAATCGGAAGTTGACTCTGCTAATTTTCCAAGTACCGGCACGCGACTCGCACCAGGTATAAAGTCTCGATTATTGTTAATGTCACGACTGACCAGCCCTCCAATAACCATAGGTTGTCCATCACGCAAACGTGTTGATGTGCTAATACTTCTAACATTAAACGCTGAGGTATTTAATCCGCTACCTGTACTACTCGAAATTTCCTGAGTTAGAAGCGTATCAGGTGTAGAAATTGTCGGGTTTAAGTCCAAAGTAATACGGTCATGTTCGTCGACCATAGCGCGAACCTGTAACTGAACGCCGAATGATTTAAATGTTGTCCCACTAAAAACACCAGAAGTATTCGCCCCAACTTCATCACCACTTACAATGCCACTTGGTGCAAATGCAGTTGGTACAGGCACTTCACCACCTGCTGAAAATACAGCTGATTCACCAGCTAATACAGTTAAAGTAGGACGAGATAAGGTTTTAGATATTCCTTCCTCTTCTAACATTGAAAACAATAAATCAAAGGCAAAATCTTTACCTGCTACTTGCAAATTATTTACTAGCCCGCCACCTAACACCTGCAAGGCATTATTAACTTTTGTCGATGATGATTCATTAGGGCTAGCTCCTGCTAAGCCAAAATTACCACTCGTTTTATCATAGCCCTTACTAAGTACTGAAAAATCTGGACGCCACTGTTTCAAGCGACGATGGTTAACTTCGTACATTTGAACCGAGACGCGAATTAGCGGTAAATCTCGTACTTCAATCACCGATAATAATTTACCTCCAGCAATGGACAATAATTTCGCGCGGCCAATATTTGAAGCAAGGTTATTATCTGAACTTCCGCTGGATCCAGACGCACCACTAATACCAAGTCCTGCCGGGCCAGCTGAGCTTTTCTTGCTATTACTCGTAAACAGCCCACCTGACTCGTTCGCTAGAATCGTAATAATGGCTTCTTTAGATTTTTTGCTTTCTTCTCCGGTCACGAGTCTAGATGCAACAGTAAGTACTCTAACTAATTCAACTTGGTTATCTACATAACCTTTTAGTAATAAAGTGTCTTGATTAGCATTAGGAACATCTCCATGCTGAACACGTGTCACAGTGACAGACTCGCCCCCCACTAAGTTAATATTATTTTTCACCCGAGTAACAATATCTTCAGGTAATATTTCAACCTTGATTAAGTTTATAATAGCGGCTGATTTAGTCTTTCTTTTTAGCGTATGCTGAACATCTTTGTCCTGCATACGCAAATTATTAACCAATGATGCAATTGCCGATGACTGCAGCAAAACATTATCATTGTCTCCTTGACCTGCTTCGAAATAGTTACGGGCCGCCGCTTCAGCTGCTATTCGGTATTTAATAGTAGGTACTTTTCCACGTAACACTAGCGCATTACGATCAGGAGCTAGTGTCAACGAGATGTTAGGATGAATATCTTTAATGGCGTGATGTAATACACTTAAATCTGAAGTAACAGTAAATAGAAAAGTTTCTGATGTATTATCAGTATACCAAACCATAACACTAGTTCGGCCCACTTTTTTGGCCAATGCTAAAGCTTCATTTTTACTCAGTACTTCTACTTGTAAAGTTTCTTCTTGCCCAACAGCAATTCGCTCAAGCGGTTTATTGAAGACTAATCGACTGTGTGTCCACTGCACTAGTTCCCTAGTTTCTTTGGACTTTTTACTGTCTGCGGTCTCTACAAATTTCAGGCCATCAGCTGCACATACCGTTGAGAATAAAGCTAATAACCAAATATAATTAATCAAAACTAATTTAAAAAATTTCATAATGCTCTCCTGTTACATTCGTCCGCAGCTACATACTTATGGTGTTTGTTGATACGGCGGTTACTAGCTATATCGCAACATTTAGACCAAGTTGGAGATTAGTTTAAGGATTTAGATTTAATTATTATAAAACAGTAGGTTATAAATTATATTTAAAATTTATTATCAGAAAGGAATTTATCTACATGGAAAATGAAATTGAACATTCTTATATTGAATTGCGTTTTGCAAATATGTAGATTATAAGAGGCATTTTGCAACAAGTGTGCGCATTTCTAACAATCGTTGAACTTTAGTTTCATTATTTTTTTGCTTTTTATGTTCAGGTAAGTATTTAATTAACAAGCGATGTAATTCTTTGCGAATAACAGGTTTAGGCAAGAAATCATTCATACCAGCTTTCATATAACGCTCTTTGTCACCATAGACTGCGTCAGCAGTCACCGCAATAATAGGTACATGCTTAAAGTGCTCATCGCTTGAGCGTATATGAGTAGTCGTGGTTAGACCGTCCATTACCGGCATTTGGATATCCATGAGCACTAAATCAATTTCAGAATTTTTCAACATGCGTAACGCTTCAACGCCTTGGTTAGCGATTAGCACCTGACATCCGCAAGATATTAAAAATTGTTCTATAATAATTTGATTTTGTTGGTTATCTTCCACAACTAAAATAGTCGCATTACCAAAATTAATATCACTCTTATTAACGCTGAGTGCGTCATATAACTTGATACTAGCCTTCCCTAACATCTCATGCAACTGCTCCAAAATCCTACTAATGTGAGAAACTTTGATCGGGCCATTAACCAGTAATTCATTTTTACTGTGCCAATGAGTGAATTTACCACTGCCCAGCAGATCCAATATTATCAAACAAGGTGTGGAGCCATCGCTGAAGTAAGGCTTTAAATACTTTCTACAACTATCGCTTTGAGCCGGCTCAGTCACTACCAAAAAGTCAGCTAACCCAATAGAAGGATCAGGTAATTCTGAGGTGGACCTAAACACTTTATATGTTACTTTGTAACGTTTGAATATCTGCTTAATTGCATCGTTTAGATTATTATCATTCCCAATTAACCAAACAATATTGTTGCAGTTATCTGGTAGTAAAGGTAATTGATTTTGTGGAACAGAAATATCAATCTCAATTGGAATTTCAATACAAAAAGTACTACCTTTATCTAATTTAGAATTGACTCTAATTGTTCCTCCTGCAGCTTCACAAATTTGATGACAGATGGCCAAACCTAAACCACTACCGCCAAATTGACGAGTGGTAGACACGTCAGATTGCATAAAAGGTTCAAATAACTGAGACATTTTTTCTTCAGCAATGCCAATACCCGTATCAATAACCTTGATTGAAAGAACACCTTGGTTATTTTCTGTGGGTTTGTATGCTACATGAATGTTAATTTCTCCAATACTCGTAAACTTAATAGCATTGGCCAGAAGATTAATTAAAATTTGGCGAAGTCTAACATTATCACCTATGACGTTCATTGGTACATTAGCATCAATACACAAAATCAGTTTCAGCTTTTTCTTAACCGCGCTGTCAGACAAAATATCAATAGCTTCATCTATACAAATACCTAAGTCGAATTTTCGATGCTCAAGTGTGACTGCATTAGCTTCAAAACGTGAATAGGTTAACACGTCGTCAAGAATACTTAATAATGCACTTCCACTCGATTGGATCATATCAGCAAAGCGTTGTTGCTCTTGATTAAGCCCAGTATCTTGTAATATTTCACTTGAGCCAATCATGGCATTTAGTGGGGTGCGAATTTCATGGCTTATATTAGCCAGAAAACGACTTTTTGCAACAGCAAGGGTTTCAGCATGCTGCTTGGCCTCTTTTAATGCATATGCTGCTGCTACACGCTCATCAACATCAACAAGCGTAGCGGCAATAGCAATTAAGGCACCATTTTGATCAACAATTGGCGTCATACTCATTTCTGCCCAAGTATGGGAACCGCCAGCGCATCTCATCTGTAATTCTAATCTGCATGTGTTGTGCACGCCATTGGCAAATTGGTTCAAAGCCTTAATAACAATTGGTTGGTTAACACCACTAACAAATTCAGTGATCTCTTTACCCATACATTGACTTTCAGGCAACTTGATTAAATCACTCCATGCATGATTCATAAAAGCAATGCGTCCGTCTGGTTGAAGGCGCAGAACAACTTCACTAATATTATCGACTACTAGTCGATAACTGTATTCAGCAGCAGATGCCAACTGTTCAGCTTTTACTCGTTGGGTAATATCAGATTGGACCGCAATATAGTGGCTAACTTGACCATTTTTACTTTTTACTGGTGATGCATCCATTGCGATCCAATAAGGCTCACCATCGCGATTATAATTGATAATTTCGACGTTAAAATTCTCCTTATTTTTAATGGCTTCAGACATAACTGTAACAACGTTCTGATCAGTCATTGGCCCTTGTAGTAACTTTCCTGGTCGCTGGCCTTTAATTTCCTCAAAAGAGTACCCAGATAGTTTTTCAAAGCTGCGATTAACCCATTCAACTTCACCACATTCATTTGTTATAATCACCAAGTTGTTGGTGTGACTTGCAACCAAAGATAATTTTCGTGCTTCTTCTTTAAAGCGTAAGCGGGTTTCCATATCTTTATGAGCTTGAATATCGAACAAAGATCCTATAAACCCCTCTTCAGCGTTTCTAACCATACGCATTTCAAACCATCGGTATTCACCAGATTTATCTCTAAGTAAAACCTCAACTCGCTTAGGATCACTTTTTTCACATGCTGTTTCAGCCATGTTATTACAGAAAGATTCTTTACTTTTTTCATGCAAGTAAGTTGGTAAAGCACAACCCAATAATTCGTTATCGGTATACCCTAATTGCCTATTCCAGGCTGAGTTTAAATAGGTCAGCGTAAAGTTATTATCGCATTCAAATATACATTCATCTAACAACGACAGTAATTTAGCGTGAGCTTGCTGGCTTTTTGATAGCTTCTCAATTAGGGCATATTGGATTTGTACTTGGAGCTCTTTGCTGTTATCCACGCTGACATCCTATGCTATTTAGTTGAAGCTAATTGTGACCAGTGACAAACATTGGCATATAAAGGAAAAACTTCGGTGCAATAAAAGTTCTGTTCAAAAGGTGTTCGACTAGAGGTACAATCATCCAGAACTGTTACGTTAAAGCCCAAATCTATTGCGGAACGCGCAGTGGAATCGATACAGATGGAAGTAACTGTGCCTGCAAACACGATATCGGTAATACCTTTATCATGAAGTAACTTCGCTAAATCTGTATTAGAAAATGCATTCAATCCTCGCTTACCTGGAATTATAGTAACAAAATCATCAAATTTAGACAGTTGAGGAATAACTTCTGCTCCAAACGTATTTTCTTTGAAGGCTCCAACATCTTTGATGACTTTAAGAATACCTATAGGATTTGCTAGCTCATTGTAGTCAGCGGTAAAATGAATGGGCGTGTTGATCACCATCCCAAAATCACGCCCATACTCACTAAGTAACGTAAGCGTATTTTCAAGTACTCCCGTCACTCTTGATGATTCTTCAATCACACTATATAAAATACCTTGTGGTGAAAAATAATCATTTTGATAACCTATCAAAACTAGTGCGGTATGGGATAAATTATTCATCTTTTAAACTCCAATAGTTTCATTTACTTGTGCAAGTTGAATTTTACGATATTGTTGTAAAAAATTTTCTAACACTAACTTTGTAATAGGCTTTTCAATATGATGAGTAATACCTTTTCTATATAACTCAGCAACAGAATCTCTGTCGGTGATCCCTGTCAGCGAAATTTTCGGCGTATTAGCATTTACGCCATTACCATCACGTAACTGGCTTGCAACATCACTACCAAGTAAACCGGGCATCCGTTCATCTAAAAATATAAGGTCAAATGGCTGTTTGCTGGTCAACTCCAACGCTTCAATACCATCATCTGCACCAGTAAGAATACAACCTAGATGTTCTAGCATGATTATTGTCGTCATTTTACTGGGTTGACTATCGTCTGCAACAAAAACTCTAAGTTTACGTAAATGCTTAATGTCACCCAAAAGGTTATGTAAATCACTATCAAAAAATGGCCAATATAGTGAAATTTCGTCCGTACGCTCACGCTCCTGCAATTGTTGCATAGTACGCAATACAATCGTTGAATGACTATTTGTTTTAGTTAAGTTAGCATAAACGTCAGACGTAGCTCGACAATCTTTAATTTCGATATGGCAAGGTGAATCAGCTGTTTCATTTGATGATTGCGCTATACATTCAATATTAAGGCCTTGTTCAAACGAACGAAAACAATGTTGTAATGATCTGTCGTCTGATTGAATACGGACTTTAATTGGCTCACCAATCAGCTCTGGCAGGCTTTCTTCTAGTTTAGGTTTACCAGAAATTATAGTGCTAAAATATTTTTCACTTTGGTCATCACAGTAAAAATCAAAATGCATGTGATCATCAACAACACTGAATTTTATAGTGACACCATATTCGACACTATCTATAGCCTGTTGAATGTCTTCTGCAAGCTGTTTTGTCAGTTTATTTGCATCAAGGTCAACCATAGCTCGACTAAAACTGGTTTGGTTTAGCAATCGACAACAAACGGGTCGCCCCATTTGAGCTATCAACATAGCTCCTACACATTGAACCAATTCTAATATATCAATTCTTGAATTTTCCAAAATGATGTTCACCTTTAATGAAAAAACGATATTATCCTTAATCAAAGCAATTAACGTTCCATTATAAAGCCTATTATTTAACGTTTAAAATCAATAATTAAAAATTATTGATTTTAGATATAATCATAAAAGTCAATTTGAGTTGCAAATTGCAAATCAGAATAAAAACCAAATTGCTAAAAGTAATATATTAAATTACCCATACTAAGTTTTCCAAATAGTGTAAAAACAACTTCAAAAAATCCATCAATTTTTTGTTCTAGAGAAAATAAGCCGCTCGTTTAAGCAAAATATAAGTATTGAGATTTAATTCACAGTTATTAGCTCCTCCAGTATCTTTGTCGACTGTATAAATATCGATTAACATCAAACACACAGACTCTAACTATTAGCTATACTTTATGAAAAAAGCTAATAATCAGTCACACAATACTTTAATAAAATACATATTTGACAAATATTTACTCGATAATAAAAGAAAAAAGTATATAAGTGACGCCTGTCAAAGCTATCAAGAATTATTAACACTTCACCTTAATAATTCTTGATATATTATCTGGCATAAATAATGCTTTGTAATATTCACAGCCCATAGCTAACAAAGAATATCAATTCAGGGGTGAATTACTATGATTAATATTAGAAAGCAGGCAGGTTTTGCAGTTACCGCTGAAATGGTATTTTTGGCAACAATTATATTTATTGGTTCAATCATTGGATTAGTTGTGATCCGTGATGCTCTTGTTCAAGAGCTACTAGATGTGGCTGAAGCAATAGAAATAAGCGAGCAATATGCCTTTGATGGTATTAAAAAACCTGTTGAAGAAAGTCAAAGCACAGTAGTCATTGTTAATCCAGAATTGGAAGGTATCCAATAGTCGTGTTTGGCACTAAGCACATTAAAAATAAAATGACAGTGTAAAGTATATTATCAAATCATTTTGGATATAAAAAACTGAAAACCCTATATAACTTGGAGCTTTCAGTTTTCATTGGTTCTTATTGAACCTGTATTTGGTGCAGATAGAGAGACTCAAATTCTACCCCCCTAATGCCCCCAAAGATGGACGTCAAAAAAAATTATAAATTTTTATATCAACTACTTAATTAGATCACTAAAGTAACTCTCCCATACATTTAAGTACGATTGGGTACATTAAAATACAAAGAATTTACTGTTGAATATGGTATTGAAATTGATGATGATGTCTGTAGAGAAATTAATACTACAGATTTAAGTGTAATGGTTTAAAACACTGAGTGTTCGAGAAAATATGCTGGAGGTAATTAAAAACCTTACGGTCCTATTGTATAATAGAATGGCTTTGTCGATAGTATGGCAAAGCGCCACTATTTTAAGATAAAAACACTTTGGAGAATGTTATTATAGAGCATCTTAACTGCACTAAAAAAATTGCTGAACTTCCTCAGAAAGAGTTGCATCAAGCGCAGCTTACTGAGGCAGCTATTGCAATTAGTATTAATGGCATTAGCCAAGCGGTAATGATGGCATCTCCTGAGCATTTAAAAGACTTTGCACTTGGTTTTAGTTTAAGCGAAGGCTTAATTCATTCGGCTAACGAAGTTTTAGATATCATTGTTCATTCACATATCTCTGGATGGCAAGTTGATATTCTGGTTTTAGCACGAGTTCAGCATCGATTGAAGCAACGACGCAGAACGATGGCTGGGCCAAGTGGCTGTGGCCTTTGTGGTCTAGACTCTATTGAAGCTGCTATGTCATTAAATCAGCCTCATCAAAAAGAGGTAAAATCGTTTCAATTACCCTCTGAGAAAATTATTATTCAAGCAAGAGATGCCTTACCTAGTATTTTAAAAAAATCGGGGAGTATCCGAGGAAATCATTGCGCTGCATTTTTTGATTTATCTGCTAAAATGATCGCCTTTCGAGAGGATGTGGGTCGTCATTCAGCGTTAGATAAATTGCTAGGTTGTTTGTCGCATAAAAAATTACTGACTCATGATGGTTTTGCTTTGATAACAAGCCGCTGCAGTCATGATTTAATTGCCAAGGCTGCTCGCTTATCTCTGACAACGTTAGTCACGCTAGCACAGCCGACTGACTTAGCTGTTAATTCAGCTCGCAAATCTCAAATAGCCTTATTTTGCTTCCAACATGGGCAACTAAAACGTTACGCCTAATAAAGGATTTATATGTCTAAGTCATCAAAAAACAATCCTGCCTATTCTTCACCTGCTGGTGGTTGGGGAGCACTAAGAAGCTCAGCTAAACACTTAATTCAAAGTGAAAATGCCGCGAAAAGCGTTAAAGCATTACTCAAAGCAAATCAACCAGGTGGTTTTGATTGTCCTGGTTGTGCATGGGGTGATTCTACCACTGCCGGGAAAGTAGACTTCTGTGAAAATGGCGTTAAAGCCATTGCATGGGAAGCCACCAGTAAACGTGTTGATAGCAATTTTTTCAAACAATATTCAATAACAGAATTACAACAATGGGATGATCATTCACTGGAGAAAAGTGGCCGTTTAACCCAACCAATGTATTACGATGGAATAAGTGATCACTACCAGCCAATTGATTGGCAAGAAGCTTTTAAAATCATTGGCACTAGCCTGCAGCAACTTTCCTCCCCCAATGAAGCATTATTGTATACCTCTGGTCGAGCGAGTAATGAAGTGGCCTACTTATATCAGTTATTTGGTCGAGTATTAGGCACAAATAACTTTCCTGACTGCTCTAATATGTGTCATGAAGCCTCTGGCATAGGCATGACAAATAGTCTAGGTACAGGTAAAGGTACGGTGACTATGGACGACTTTTCTAAAGCTGACGCCATTTTTGTCTTCGGCCAAAACCCAGGCACTAATCATCCTCGTATGTTGGGAACCTTGCGTGAGGCAAGTAAACGCGGAGCTAAAATTGTCTCCGTTAACAATTTAAAAGAACGTGGATTGCAAAAGTTTTCAGACCCACAAAGCCCAAAAGAAATGATCTTCTTAACGGGGACTACCATCAGTCAATATTATTTCACCCCTCGCTTAGGCGGAGACATGGCGTTATTACGTGGCGTCGCTAAATGTTTATTTGAAAGATTTGAGCATGATAAATCAGTACTCGATATCGAGTTTATCAATAAACATTGTCATGGTTTTGAAGCATATCAACAAAGTGTTGCGGCAAGCGAATGGGACAAAATTCTTGACCAATGTTGTTTGACTCGAGAAAATATTGAACAAATAGCAACAATATATGCCAGCAGTAATAAGGTTATTTTCACTTGGGCGATGGGGATTACCCAACACCGCCATTCTGTCGCTACAGTACGAGAGTTATTGAACGTACTAATGCTCAGGGGTAATATTGGCAAAGCAGGGGCTGGCGCATGTCCGGTACGCGGTCATTCAAATGTGCAAGGTAATCGTACTATGGGGATCAATGAAAATCCGTCAATGGACTTTCTTGATGCACTAGAGAATCGTTACTCTTTTAATGTTCCTCGTGATAATGGTTTTAATACCGTTGAGTCTATTCATGCCATGCTTGAGGGTAAAGCTAAGGTATTTATTGCCTTGGGCGGCAATTTTTCTGCGGCAACACCTGATACCACGCGTACTCACAAGGCCCTAAGAAAGTGTGACTTAACCGTACAAATCAGTACTAAATTAAATCGAAGCCATGTAATAACAGGTAAACGTGCGCTAATTCTCCCGTGCTTGGGCCGTACAGAAATAGATCGCCAATCTAGCGGCGAACAGTGTATTACGGTGGAAGACTCAATGAGTATGGTACACAGTTCAACGGGTCAAAATGAACCAGCAGCTAACACTCTTCGTTCAGAAACAGCTATTGTTGCTGCAATAGCCATGGCATCAGTAGGCGATAAAATAGTCGATTGGAATACGCTGGCCGGTAATTACGGGTTAATTCGTAAAGAAATAAGTGCTGTCATACCCGGTTTTGATGACTATAACTCCCGAATAAAAGCAGGTAGAGGTTTCCACCTAGAAAATTCAGCAGCACAACGTCATTGGCGTACTCCAATAAAAAAAGCCATTTTTAGTGATGCTAGATTACCAGACCAATTAGTACATGAGCGTGCACAGTTAATGACTAAAAAGCCGGTACTAACGTTGCAAACACTGCGTTCACACGATCAATACAACACCACTATTTATGGAATGGATGATCGTTACCGTGGTGTATATGGTGAACGTAATATCATATTTATGAGTGCAAAAGATATAGATAAACAGGCATTAAAAAATGGAGATTATGTCAAAATAACAACGGTATCAAACGATGGCATAGAACGTTCGCTCTCTAATTTTAAAATTGTTGAATACCTTATCCCCCCAGGCTGTGTGGCTGCCTATTATCCAGAAACAAATCCCTTAGTGCCGTTAGAAAGTATCGCTGACGAATGCGGTACCCCAACATATAAATCGATACCAATATCTATTGAAAAAATGGATAACCAACAATAGGTCTTAACTAGATATATCGGTTACCTATCAAGAACGATAAAATACGCTTCTTGATTAGTAACCGACAGAGTTAAATTTATATCGCTGAATTAAAACTACGTGACGCGACTGGAGTGGCCTAATAACAAACCTTTAAGTGGTGTACTTTACTTCGTACATCACTCAATGACATGCTAGGGTAATATCCTAATGTTAAGCGAATAGGCTTATTATTAAATTTATATCTATATTGCTAAACAACTTTACCTTTTTAAATACCCTATGTAGTGGCGTAATATTTAGAAAGCCATTGAGCATTGAGGTATATCATCAGCCAAAAATAAAAATACCAGCATGAAGCTGGTATTTAATTAAAGCCACCTAAATAAAAAAGCGATTAAGGACAGTCTCCCCAGTTAACGCCGTCAACACTACATTCATAAAAAGTTGTGCCGTCCTCTTGCTTCGTTTCTTTACGCCACTTTCCTTCATCATTTTTATGTATCACTACATTACCTGTTGCCTTGCTTTTACGCCAGTAACTAACATCAACTGCAACTTCATCATCAAATCGATAAGGCATTGCATCAAAAGCAGTAAAGAAATCTGCTGGATCTAGATCTGCAACCTTCTCTTTAACATTTACCCAATTAGATAAAGTTTGAAAGTCAGCATTCATGTCTCTGAAATAGAACTCTGCACCATACTCATAATCAGTTTCAGAGTAACGTAAGTTAAAGTTACGCTCATAAGGGTTTTCTAAACTGGTATTTATACACTCTTCAAGTGTTGGGAAAGTGACTGTGGGTATTGAATTCCCAAGCTCATAGTGAATTCCCTCTTTTTCAAAGCTAACACGCTCAATATTGCCACAGCGATATGTTTGGTCTGCATTGATATATACATCTTCTCGAATACTTAGCCAACCTTTGAGTGACTGGTCGCCCCAGCTAATTCCCACTTCATGAAATTTAGCTAAAACAACATCAACTTTTTTTAATGACCCTGTATCTTTAAGCTTCACAAACTCAATAAAGTCTTCAGTGCCCATATAAATAATTTCATCGCGATACCAAGCATCAGTAAAGTTGTACTCTTCATCTTTATCTTTGTCTTGATAGATAACAACTCGAATTTCGGCAGCAGTTGGATATTCTTTTTCCAAGGCTTTTTTATGTTTATAAGCAGCTTTTAAGCCCGTAACAATAGACTGAGCTTTGCCATAAGCGGCGCTGTCATTATTCGCAATAAAATCTGAATAAATTTGATCAGCCGATAAATTGTAATGAGCAATCAGATTTAGTATTACATCTTCAATTTCTTGCTTAAGCTCAAGACGTAAATCAGTATCAGCCTTAAGTTCATCACAAGTTAAGTTTCCCTTGCCACTCCCTTTTAATTGACGTCGTAATTGCCCCCAAATAACAGACGTTAATGGCGATATATTACGAATATCATCATCTGATAAAGGCTCTATAGATGGAGGAAAAGACATCTGATATGCCTCAGTAACCTCGCCTAAATCTTCATCTATAGCACCAACAGGCACATCGACATACATAGTAGAATAAGGTACACAAGAAGCTTGTTCTTCAGTGAATTCAAAACTGTAATTACCTGATTCAGTTGAAACTACTGACGGCTCAGTTTGCTTATCAAACTTACTATCACCATCTAAATCCAACCAAACCGTAGCACCTGAAACGTACCCATCAATAACTTTACCCGTAAGAGAAATCGTATTAACTACTATAGGGTCAGGTTTATCAGGTGCAGGTGCAGCATCAGAACCACCACCGCCACAACCAGCAAGGCTAGCCGTCATGGCTAAAGAAATAACAAATTTACTTTTTTTAAAAAACATACAAATTTATCCTTTTTTGTATTTAAAAATTAATGCCATACGATTACAAATCGTATAATAGGAATAAGTGAGCAACTCGGGCATTTATAGTAGTTATTTTGTAACTACCTACAAAATAACTGATTAATTACATTTCAGCTAGTCTATTTCTTTTTATCATTTAATAATAAGTAGATGCTCCCGCCTCAGTAAGGCCAACTTCACTTTTAAATAAAGCTAAAATTTCTGATCTTATTTTATTAGAGGTTTCATCAAAAACTTTCTCAGCTTTAGGTTTTTTAGTTATTTTATGTAGAGCAGCCTGCATAATCTCAACCCACTTATTCTTTTTGTAACCAAATTCATCACCATTATTTAACTCATCACCTTCTAATTGCAATTCAACATCATGGTTGGTAATAGCTGAATGATTTTCAGTAATCCTATTAAACAACTAAAACCTTTCTGGAATGGTTACTTCTTCTACTGGAAATTTAAAAGCATTTTCACCATGAAGAACAAGTGTCGACTGATAATTTCCCTGTAAGACGTCTCTAAAGTTTTTACGTGCTTTTCCATAAACCAATCAATACATTCATCTAACGTTTCGTTTCGAGTTGCTTTAGAGCGTTTTGTTTGAACAGCTGGGTTAAGACCATCATTTAACAATTGTCGTAACTCTGGTATCTTCTCACACGCTTTTTTCAATGAAATATCAGGATAACGTCCCGATGCAATGCGAGATGGTTTATCATGGTAACTATATTGAAAAGTAATGGTACAGAACTCCGAAACACGTACACTTAAACTATCACGGTCAGCTATATCGAAACGTTTGGATTGTTTTTTATTTAATAAAGATTTAATTTTGAATCACTTAGTGCCATTTTTATTACCTTATAATTTTTATCATGGGTACACAAATGGGACACTTTTATTTATAACGGTAGAAAACACGATGATATCCAATGTTACACAACAACACATACAACAGAGTTAAATAGTTGATTTATATGAACAACAAAGAACGTAACGTTACACAGAGTGACACTATGAACCAGCCTACGATTCTCTGGCACGATTATGAAACCCGCCTTACTTTAATGGGCTACAGATGAGCGTTATTGTTTTGTGTACACAACTATGTACACAACAAAAACAGTCCAAAACAATTTAGCCCTAACAACAATATTTCATTATCACTTACTGAGAGATTCGAACTCTCACTTTTCGCCACTATAGCCATTGTTTTTACTGACCTCTTGTTTTTCGCGTGCAACACGCGTGCAAGTCAGACCAGTAAGTTTTCGCATGATTTATTCTAATGCATAGCTGCCTTTTAAAGTATAAAAGGCAGCTATGATGTATCAAAAAATATTCTAAAAAAAGAGCCTCTGAACTGAGAGTGGTTGTGAGCAAAAGCTAAATAAACCCTATCGGCTTAGCTTCTGATTGCTTATATGCCGACTCATCAATCAGAATATCTAATATCTCATTTTCAGTAAACTTCCCCAGCAAAGCTGATTTTCTAGAGACGACAGCAAAGTCACCAGGTGTTAAATTATGTAATTTATTAATCTGTCCTTTTGACTTTTGGCTTATTTTAGGTGCTAACTGTTTGAACATTTTTATCGATTGCTCATGTTTTAAATAATCTAACTTAATTTTAAAGTCAAAGCGCCTAGCAACGGCATGATCTAGCTTTTTATTAAAGTTTGTTGTTGCTATAAAGACACCGTCAAAGTTTTCCATTTGAGTCAGCATTTCATTGACCATAGTTGATTCCCAGTTCTGACTGCTACCCTCTCGAGAGTTTAAGAAACTGTCGACTTCATCCAATAATAATATCGCGTTCTTTTCTTTTGCCTCATCAAATGCTGCGGCTATATTTTTTTCAGTTTCCCCTACATAGCAACCTAGCAAATCAGAAGCGCTTTTAGTGATTAAAGGCAAACCAACCTCTTCTGCAAGATATTTAGCGTATGCTGACTTACCCGTCCCAGGAGGTCCATATAGCAAGATACGAGACTCACCCAAACGGTTAATGCCTTTTTGCACAACGCTCAAATCATGCCCAATACAGTTAGTCAGTGATAAGTCATAGTCTAAGTGTGAAGACTTTTGTATATCTTTTAATTTTGGATAACTGCCTGCAACTAGATACCCATTTAACAACATAGTCATTTGCTCTGCTGCGTTAGTTGCCGTCAGGCCAAACGTTTTTGTTACGTTAATCGTTTTTTCAATATGCGCAATTGAAAGGTTTTTATGATGGCAAATATGTTTAATAAACTCACTTGATAAGCGCAGCCCCTTACTTAGTTTCCTTATTTTATTTTCATAGTTTTCAGGCTCGGGGGATGTGATCTCCATCACCATATCAAAGCGACGTACATAAGCGTCATCAAGGCTGGAAGGATTGTTAGTTATCCAAATTGTTGGCTTAATAGAACACTCTAAAATTTTGTTTATCTGATGTTTTCTTATATTCCTACCACTTGAAGTACTCTCATAAAAGAAATCATCACATTCATCGACTAACAAAATAATATTACCAAGTTGTTCACATAAGACTTGAGTCCGTAATAACTCACTTGCCATATTTTCGGAAAGATTACCGCGTCCATCATTACTTGAGTTTTTACTAATATCAAATAAATCACACCTAAGAGAATTGGCAATCGTTTTCACTAATTCGGTTTTCCCCACACCTGGATCACCATGTATTAGAATATTTACTCCCCGTTGTTTAAGTCCAATTGCGGTCTCTAAATATTGGAACATGGGTATAAACTGATCGGAGGAAAAATCTAATGGTGTCAATGAGGTTTTATAGTTTAATTGATAACACTGTCTAATTAAGTGCTCTACAGAAGTAAGTTCTGGATGGCTACTAATAACAGGAATAAACTTCTGAGGAAGCTCAATATTCGCCAGCATTATCCTTATATCTATACATGAATAGCTTTGAAGATGAATGCTTTCTTCATCTTGATTCACCAACAAGCTATCACAGGTCTGCTCAAATAGTTCATCCCCTATAAGTGCCTTATTAATATCACTTTCACTGATACCAATAATATTTAACAGGAGGAATTTAGAATCTTCATTATTACAGTAGTCTGAATTAAGCTCGTCTATCAATTGACGAAAAGTGCTTGAAACCTGTTTAAGGTAACAAAATAGATACAACCTGAAATATAGGCGAGGATGTTTTGTCTTTTTCGTTAATGTGCGAATATTTTGGTAAAACTTTGCAGCTTTCAATGTAGACAATGACGTTTCATCAATAATATTGCTCAGCCATTTTAATTGATGATCTTGTTTAGTATTTTTTGTTTTACGTAAGAACTTTGGGATATCAATTTTATGTATGCCACTTACAAAACGTCTTGGCATACCTAAAGCAGCCAAACTACGAACTATGAGAGACTCATCAATCAAATCATCTAATGCTAAACAATGAGTCTGAATTTGCTGTAGTAATTTATAAATGCAACAAAGCACTAGTGGTTGCTCATGCATAGTTAATGCATAAGGTTTAGTTTCTATTTCTAATGCATGAGTTTTTATTCTAATAGCCATAGTTATCTCTTTTAATACTAAATAAAGGAACTATGACTATTATACGGGTGGTGGCGACAGATGTTGTCGCCACCTAAAAATTAGTGGTGAGCAATACCTTCAGCAGTCTTTACTGATAAAATTCATTATTCAAAACACTTCACCTGTTTTACGCTCTTCTAGCGCATCAACCAAATTTTCTGGCTCCAATACCTGCACCAATTTACCGTAACCTAATAGAAAGTGAACAAGAGTATAGGTAAAGTCAACAGTAGCTGTTAGCAATGCGCACTGTCGTCCAGTACTGCCAGTAAAAAATTTAAGGTGTTGATCATCACTAAGTTTTGCATTTTCTAGTAGGTTTAACGCTGGGCCAGAAATGTTCATTTTTATCAATATTGGTTCTTCACTTATCATGAAGCCTGTTACATCCGAGCGTATAAATACTGAAACATCATCAGCACTCGGCAAATTATCTAAAAATTGGCGTTCTACTGATTGTATTTGTGATAATTTGAATAATTGAAAGATATCTGGAGAACTAAGCTTGCTCGCCACTAAATACTGAACATAGTCTTTTATAATCAAACCATGAGCACTTAATGAATAATCGGCAACATCGCCATTATTTTTTCGATAATTGATTTTTACTTGTTGGACTTGTGCAACCGCCTCATAAACATCTTCCCTGATATTTTCACTAACCTCAGCAACAATCAAGGGCACCATACCTTGAACAACCTTAATTTTATCTTGCCAGTTTGCCATAACCGTATTCTGTGACAAAGTAGCTTCAGCTTTATCAAATCGTGGCTCTAAGGACTGCAAAGCTTTAAATGGCATAATATTTTTTAAATGCTCTTTCGCTTGAAGTAACAATAAAGATTCGCTTGGTGAAAGTGCAGGCAACAACTCGCGGGCATGGTTTATATAAGACCATTTATATCCCTCGGGGCTATCATAATTGATTAGCCCCATAACATCAGCAAGCTTATGTAAATCTCGCTCGACTGTACGAGTGGACGTTTTAAAACCATCATCGATTAATCGCTGATATAAATCCTTAGTCAGAACAAAAGCGGGATGCTTAGGAATAATTTTAAGCATGGTAATTTGTCTTAAAATAGTACTCTTATTCATGATGTTCCTTCACCTAATAAAAAATCACTATAGCACCTTAATTGTCAAATAGTATCGCTATGGGAATATCAGCTTCTAAACAAGTTTTAAAAATTTATTACTTTGTAGTTCCTAACGACATGAAAATATGGGATATTAATAAAAAATAATAAATAGTTAGCTAATTTGTAAGTTTGGAGAGTAATTATCAAGTCAATTAGAAAAGTTCTTGGCGCTGCTTTAGAGCATGCATCAAACAATGCATGCTCAATGACAGGTGACGCTCCCCGAGTATTTCCTTTCGGTTAAAGTTGCAGAATACCTTCATGACCATTTTAAATCTTTCACTTTTTCTATGGAAGATTCGATACCTCAAATGGCTAAAGAAATTGAAATGGACATTTCAGGTGAATCCGATGATTTTAGGCTAAATGGAAAGGCCGATTTGGTACTTCGAAGTCAAAGAAGCAAACGACTGAAACATGTAGTTGAATTTAAACGGAGCTTAGGGGTAACGGGCATAAAAAAAGATGCTCTAAGGCTTGCTTGGATTTGTGCCAATACACCTAACGGTCATAGGGCGGAGAAAAATTTCTTAGTTGCAGTAACTCATAAACCAGAAAGCTTGTTTAAAACGCGAACTTCAAATATCGAAGAATGGATTAAAGAAGAGTTCGATGGAAATATTAAAGTTAACTTTGAACCCGTTAACTTAAGCCCCTTAAAAAGCACTCATAAAAATGGTGGAGGAAAGGAGCTTTTTGGTGGTGTATGGGAATTCAATTATGTTGAATAATCAGCTAAAAATTCCTTAAGAGCAGACAATTTACAGCTGGCTACTTTTTGTCCACGTTATTGTAGCCGACTGCTAATAGCCACATAACGCGCGTTAGTTTTTCAACCAGAATCATCAATATTATAGTCTAAAACTGTAATCATTTAAGTAGGGATTAGCTTATGACAGCATCGTTAAAAGAGACACTTATCAGCAAGTACAGTAAACATTCCGAAATTGTAATTAATCGCCAAAAGTTATTGGTGAGTGACTCTGATATCATTTGGCTTATGTCCAAAAGTATAAAAAATGAAAGTCATCAAATTCATATTGACTATAAATCAACATCAACATTATCTGACGAAGCAAAAGTTAAAGGGTTAACACCATATATCTCTTTAGGAATCGAAGACCACATTGCTAATTCAGGGCAAAAATTTTATCAGATTCCGCTTAGTGATTTACTAAATTTTGCTGTTCCTAATCAAAAAGATACTCCCAGTCGTTACATTATCCACTTATCGAACACGAAAAATTACGAATCAAAGCAAAATATTCTAGATCGCTATCTGATTAACGAGGTTACTAAATCTGGGGTTAACATACATATAGAGAACTCGGCATATATTGATAAAAAGACATACTCTCAGATCGAAAACCGACGTGGTCAACCAGTTTTCAGAAATAACTTAATAGATATTTATAAAGGCCAATGTGCCATTACAGATTGTACAACTATTAGTGCCTTAGAAGCTGCTCATGTGGTGCCTTACTCTGAAACTAACAGCTTATCTCAGGATCAGGGAGTTCTTCTTAGGGCTGATATACATACATTGTTTGATCTATACTTGATTTCAATTAACCCTGTAACAGGTGTGGTTCAAGTGGATTCAAGTTGTTGTGATTATTATAAGAGCTACTCAGGTAAAAAAGTAAAAACTTTGCCTAATTTAGATGCATTACATATCCATTACACAAGGTTTGTAGAACAAAAAAACTAATAGACCTCCGCTCAGGATAAGCAAAGTTACTTAATAAGCTATTTTAGCGCCGATCTGCGTTGGTTCTGTTACCAATAAACTGTTATTAGTAACAGAACACACTAAACTATCAATATTGAGCGATATGAATAGGTTAATAAGTTGCTAAAACGTGAGAAAACAGGTGGCTTTTCACGCGTTCTGCAATATTTATAAATTTAACCTTCGTTTGTTTTACTAACCATTATGAACTCCTTTTATCTTCTGGTAGCAATGTATATAACTCACGTGGGCTTCCGCCTTTAAAGTCACCTTTTGTATTCAAGAATGGCTTGCGTTCATCAAATGCTTGGTCTTTTTTATTCTCTGTATAGTATTCACAAAGAGCAATATATGGGCCTTGATTCCACATACCTTCTTGCAAATTATTGTTGTACCAAAGTAACTGATTCAACAAAGAATCATCTGTACCTTCAATGTACCGCTTTCTTTTTTCAGCTAGCAATTGCTCAACTGACCATCCTGATTCCATTAATTCATTAAAGAGCACGTTAAACTCAATTCCCGTTAAGTGTGGGGTGCGTGAACGAACAATGTTTCTCCAATCATTAAACTGATAATTTTCGTAATAATATGGAGATTTTCGTTTCCAAAATTTTCCATAGTGCAAAAGCAAACTTAGAACTTTAGGAAACCTACTACTATCTGTAGATTTATCAGCGGGAAAACAGTTATAAAACGTATCCTTAATCTTGGTTAACTTTTCGAGCGTAATTTTTTCTTCAAAATTAATTAAGTGACTACTGTTGGTTAAGCCAACATCTGAACCATCTACATTAAATGGGTGATCTTCAATTTGCCAAAGCATTGACTCTAAACTTGGCCAGCCTTCTGTTTTACTGATATGCGTAAGCCAACGTTCTTTCTTATATTCCTCATCATCAGCCTTCGCTGAAATATAACCTGTTTCAAGTAAACTTTTAACAGAGTTCTTTATGCCGTTATTACCAGTAACTGAACGAACATTATTTTTATACCGAAGGTAAAATTGACGTATACCACGAAAGATTTGATGAGTACTAAGTTTTTTGTCAATGCTTAAAGCCGAATCGACCCAGTGTAATACGCCCCACACAAACACCATTTTTCGGCGTTCTGTAGAAAAACGGTCGTAATTATAATCAATAACCCATGCTGTAGTGGTCGTATTCAGTATTGACCAAAACTCATAAAAATATTGCTCAACCCACTCAGTGTTATTGTAAGTGTCAGATAGCGATTGCTGACTATCAGCAATATATGTTAACGCCTTTATATACTTAGCTATAAGATCTAATGAAAGTACTTGGGTTAACATGCTCTGTGAGGGCTTTAACGCTTTTTGTTTATCTATCCAAGTATTAGCTTCATCTTCTAAGTAAATATTAAGCCCTGTTACACAGTTTAAAAACTCATTAAACCCCTTATCTGCATTGAGCTTAGCTCCTTTAGGAAAACGGACACCTTGTGCTCTCATTCGCCAGAAAAAGTCCTGCCAGTTTTCCCACTCAGCGCCCATTTCATTTTTATTTTCTGTAGTTTCTAAGGCGCTTAAAAGCTCTGCTTTAAGGTTCTCATTGCCCTGCATTTGCTCGCCACGAGCATTAAGGTAAATATATAGGTTTTCACCTTGGGCACTAATGTTTGTATCGAAATACCAAAATTCAGTAAAGTTATTTAAATACAGATAGAACTCTGATTCGTCTAAATCACTTTTTTCTAGCCAATCAGTGATCACTTCAAGATTACTGATTATATTTTTAACGGTTATGTCATTGTCATAACTATTTAAATACCAGCATTGTTCTTTAATTTCAGCGTTTGGGTTAGTTAAAACGAATGAAACAAGTTGACGAATAAAACTACAAGCAGAGTCCCGAACACGATAATCGAGCTTAGGCATACCCTTGATACAATATTTCTTTTCAAAATCAGCTTTGTTACCCGTTCTCACGGCAAGTAATAACAACACTAAATACAAAGTAGTTATACGCTGCTGACCATCAATTAAAAAATAACGCCCATCATATTGCTGATCACTATAGGCATAAATAAAACCAATATTGGATGAGTGATTACGTTGACGGTAAAAGTCTGCAAAATCAGCATTAAGCTGTTTTGAATCTACGCTTTCTTCACCAGAACTTAGCGAAGGTATATCAGCATGTTGAAATCGTAAAAAGTCGTCTGCAATCGAAGAAAGCAATCCTACTACTTGGGGTTTTTGCCAAACATAATCACGTTGTATTTCAGGAATGATGAGTTGTTCAACATACCTGTTAACAAATAAAGCTTGATAGTTATATTTACCTGCTCTCATTACGCATCATCCTTAATATCATTTAAAATGGTACTTGCTATATATTGCGCATGGGCATCAATATCTTTTTTCGACCATTGCTTTAAATCAACACCTAAACCAGCAATCATCTTCGCAAAAACATCAAAAGTGTGTTTGGGTACAAAATTCCCCCTTTGAATGAGTTCAAGAATTTTTTGCCTTTTGCCATCGAAAAATATGCAGCCTAAAGCACTATTTGCTCCGCCAGTTAATAAACACATATTGCCAATATTGTCTAACGTACCTGTTTTACGGATGGCATCTACATACACTTTTTGCTCATCTGTAGTTCGAGATTTTTGTTTTAGTAATAACTCAACAACTTCATTTTCTTCCTTACCTTCGCCCAAAATATGTTTAATATTGTGTTTTTCATCATCCGTTAAAACGTGGCCTTTACCTTCAGGTGTTTGTGGAAAAATGTGCTCTAAAGACCAGTCTTGTCTTTTAAATGAATCAAAGTCGAAGCGCCTAGTAACATTTTTAGGGAAAACACTTAAAGCTAACAGTACTGCATGAATTTGCTTATCATCGTCGCCATACTTTAAATTTTTAACTAAAGCTTCTTTGTTATCACTTTCAGCATTTTTGCCAAATAGTAATTCCGACTTCTTTTTTCGCAAAAATGAGGTTAAAGCTGTTTTAGTTGGTAGCGCTAAGCACTCTTTTAAAAAGCTTAACCGCTTATATTCGCTGTTTTTGGCAAAGCGACAAAAACCAATGAGATGATATATTTCGTCTGTATCAAACCAGTCTTTTAAACGCTCTTGTGTTGAAATTAAGTATTCAAAACCATTTTGAGTGCTTTGCTGTTGAGAAAAAAAATTAAAAAGCTGATGACTACCTAGTTGAGAACCAACTAGGTCAGCTTGCTTAGCACCCATCACCAGTGCAGTTAATTTAAGTAACTCATGTAAAGAAGAGCCTTTATCATCAAAATAAAAGCTCGTAATAGCACTACTTTGCGCCCATTGTTGAATGTCTTCCCAAGTTCGACTTAAGCCAAGCCGAACTTCCATCACTTCACGAAAGTGACTTTCTGAACTGTTAACCTTGTCACGCCCGACACGAGTTATAAATAACGCTTTAATTAGTTCAACTTCGGACAGTGGCACTTTATTGTTGTTTAGGTTTTTGAAGACTGTTTCACTGACAATATGTTGTTCAACTGAATTGACTATTAACTTAACATGCTTAAATAAATACAGTTTAAAGTCATGCAGTAATTTAGCTTTATCATCAAAAAAAGTAGCGCATTCTTTTACAGCACCATGTAAATAAAAGATGTCTTGGCGATCTAATAGTTGAAGGTCTTTTGCAATAAAGTCGTCCCAGCTTATTTCAATTATTTCTGATAGCTTTTCTTGCGCATAAATAAACTCGCCGAAAAAGTTTGCTCTTATTGCATAGTCGAGCTTATTACAGGCGATATTGTCATCGTTTGTTGTATCAGCTTGTTGCAAGTTCAATACAGACAATAAAATAGACAGGGTTGTTAGCCTTTGTTGACCATCTATCACTTCTAAATAATTCGTATTTGTCGCTAACTCTAAGGGCTTTACGGTGATGTATTGCAGATAATATTCATCTTCCTGTTTTTCAAATGCATTCCATAAGTCATCCAATAAAACGGTTACCGCCTCGCCTGCCCCTGTATCCCACTTATATCCTCGTTGATAGGCGGGAATATGAAATGAAGTTGCACCATATTGTGAAAGGCAACCTCCCATTGTTTTACTGTTAAAAATATCAGCTATATTGAAAACAAGTTCCTTCATCCTAAATCACCTTTATATTCCCTGTTACTGAGCTGTTGAACAGCGTGGTTTGGTATTCTTTTAATTTTTCGATTTGTTGTTGAAGTAAGTCTATTTCACCATATGATGAGACCATAAACTTTTTAAAGTACATAGCTATTCCCTTTTGTTCTTCTAATGATGGAATGAACAAATCAACTTGTGAAAGGTTATCAAAATTAAGAGATTGCCCACCTCTAATAAAGTTACCAGTTCTTTGTAAGGTTGTGATATAACTTAGGAGCTTTAATAGATAACCATAAAAAACAGGACTTATGCCTTGTAAAGGGCGTAAATTATATAAGAAGAGCGTATGCAACCGCTCGACCAAGCTCGCTCTAAGCCTCCTTGGAAACTTCTCATGCTGATAGCAAGTCACCTTTATTCACATTATTTCGCTTAATCCCCTACAACAGGAAAACATGGCTCTCCCCAAATTTCATTAGAGCTATCCATCATGGTTTTGATTATGGATGGTAAAAATTTACTCATAAAAACAACCGCATCACGCATTTGGCCTCGATTAACTGCACTATTCCATGTTGCGCCACCGTGCATTGTTTGATTACGTACTGTATATAGACGTGAGAAAATTACAAATAGAACGGCCGAGGTATTTTTATGGCCTAGAGCTTTATGAGCAAAAGCATTAGCTGTTTTAAAATCATCTTGCCATTTTTGTTCAGTCTTCTTGTGATTATGAAAGTCCCGAAATGGCTTGAACACATACTGATTACTAAGAAGCACACGGATACTACTGGTAAATTCTTTCCAAACTAAGTCTGACAGTAAGTTACTTTGATCTAGCTGGCACAATCTATCAATAAAATTTCGAAAAGTTTCTTGTTCGGTAAATCGGTGGTGGTCATCTATTTCATTTGCATAGGCAGCGTTAAACCCTATCCAGAGAAAGATAAACTGACCATCTTGGTCACCTTCTGCTTGTTCTGCTCTATCAAGTCAGCTTAAAGCTCGGTGGACTCTTAATCCTAGATTAATAGGGTAAGTATCACGCTCTTGTCTTTGACGTTTTTTAAGTCATTGATGAGTAATATCCATATTTGTACTTCCGTGTAATTAATAACTAACTATCTTATAAGTAAGGATAAATAGCTAGTTATTTTATTGAGTTAAAATGGCTTTGGTTGATTTATCACAAATTACTTTCTTCTCTAAAACCTGAATGAATTCATTAGCAGTAAATCCATCAGTATATGAAGTAAAGTTAGCCTCTCCGTGCATCTCTTGACTTTTGTAGTTATTATCTTAGTTGTTTCAACTACACAGCTCTAGAAAACTAAAGAGTGTAATATCTAAATTACCTTTTAGGTAAGCACTCAACGACAGGAATATCAAAAATACTCGCTTATTGATCACTTCTAACCACCTTTATCTCAGCTTTACGGGTTTTACGCTGTTCGTTTGTCATACCAAAAACAACAAAGTGTGTTTCATCCATTAAGGTAATGGCCTCAACACGAGTAATAACACCTAAAAATTCACCTGCATTAATCCGCCCTGCACTCTTTGTTTAAGCGCAGTTTCAAGTTTATTTTTATGAATATAGCCTAAAGTAGTCAATTACTTGTCTAGTGAAGTCCAAGACAAGATCCTATTTTCCTGGTAGACTATTGTCATAAATGCGATTTTAAAGCCTTATTTGTGAATAACCTTACGAATAATAATTTCAGTCAAGTATTTTTACTTTTAATACCAGATATCATCTTTTTTCTGGTTTTTCATCAACAATGCCCATAGTTATCTCGTAGTGCTATGTGCTATCAGGCCATGAAATGTCTGTATTAAATGATTACAAATAAATGATCAAACCTATTAAAATTATAGACCTTTTCGCCGGTCCAGGAGGACTCGGTGAAGGGTTCTCCAACTGTAAAGAAAATTCACCTTTTGAAATTGGTATGTCTGTCGAATTTGAAGAAAATGCACATAAGACCCTCACTTTGAGAGCGTTTTATAGAAAGCTTACCACCGAATCAGAACTAAAAGATTACAAAAATTACGTTCAAAGCAGAAATTTAACGGATAAAAACAATAATTATAAAATCATGCTGTCAAATAATAGCGAGAAATGGGATGAAGCAAATAGAGAAACACTAGGCGCGCCTCATGCGTTAGGCAATGCTAATAGATGGAAAAAGATAAAAGAGGGCCTTCCGCTAACAGAAGACGATTATGCTCCAACTCAACAAGAAGCCTCGATTTTTCAAAGAATCAAAGAAATAAAAGATGAACAAGCGGGTAATGGACCACTAATTGTAATTGGAGGACCGCCCTGTCAGGCATATTCAGTGAATGGTCGAAACAGAATACAGGCTGAAAAAGGCTATAAACCAGAAAATGACGAAAGATTCTTTCTATACCAGGAATACTTGAAAGTTTTGGATGTTGCTGATCCTGACCTATTTATTATGGAGAATGTTGAAGGTATTCTCTCGGCAAAATTGGCTACTGGCGAGAAAATATTTGAAAGAATAAAAAATGAACTAGTAAGACCCAACAAGAAAAGCGAAGAACAATACAATATTTTTTCACTAGTAACTGAATACGAGTCTGATGACCTTTTTACCAGTGGGCCACAATACAAAAATAACAAAGCATATGTTATCAATGCGCGTAAATTTGGGGTGCCACAGGGTAGAAAGAGAGTAATCCTACTAGGCCTGAAGAAAAAATACAAAGCGCCACAAGCGCCTCTTAAGTCATCTCAAGATTTGGCTCCTTGCATATCAGAATTAATTGACGAAATGCCTAAGATTAGAACAGGTTTGAGTAGAGTATCTAATGAACTTAATAATGAAAATTCCTGGCTTTCAATATGGAAGTCAAATAAAGAGAAACTGACTGCTATTCTTCAAGATAAAAATGAGCTTAAAAAAGTTGTAACAAGGCTAACTAATATAGCTGTAAATCAAGAGATTGCAAAGAACGTTAGAATAATTCGACGAGAAAACCCTGATATTGCGCCACAAGAAATATTAGACTTTGAAAAAAAGAGACTAGGCTCGAAGGAAGTTAGGGAACTAGCAAAAACACTTAAAATAGGCTATCTGAAAGAGATTAGCGAATCTTTTAAAAATACAGCTAATCAATTGAAGAAAACTCAATCATATGATGCATTTAACAAGGGTAAAGGGAGTGACTTTTTCATTCAACATGACCATACTACTTTTTCAGATAATTTTCACTTGTCTTACCCCGCACTATCAAATTGGCTTGGTGGCTGTAAAGTCAAACTGGATGGGGTTCTAAATCATTGTACTAGGAATAATATGGAAGCAGATTTACAAAGATATATGTTCTCTGCCTGTTGGGCCAAAGCCCATTCCTATTTAAGCAGCCCATCGCCTAGAAGCAGGCAATTCCCTATAGCTTTATCCCCAAAGCATCAAAACTGGGAGTCTGGGAATCACGCAGATCGATTTAGAGTAGTAGAAGCAAATCAAATACCGTATACAATAACAAGCCATCTACGCAAGGATGGACATGCACAAATACATTACGATCCGGCTCAAAATAGGTCATTATCAGTACGTGAAGCAGCGAGAATCCAGACTTTTCCTGATAGCTATTATTTTGAAGGTAGTCAAGGTTGGCAATTCCAACAAGTAGGTAATGCCGTACCCGCATTTTTAGCGAAACAAATTGCAAATTATGTGCTTGATATATTGATAAATAACGGTCTTTATAAAAACTAACTAAAAAATTAAATTGGTTAAATCCGATTACCACTGCTTAAGAAGTAACACTATTTCACTATCTTATGATCGTGCAAAAGTGTTACTTTTATATTTAATAAGTTTCGCGTTCAAATAATCAACCATTACGCAAAATCGAAGCCTTCTTCGTATGCTCTATCTCTTATCAGGACGGCTAAATTGTTATGGTTATATGAACATACCCAAAGGCGGTTATTTGTATACATTATGTTCGCTGTCAGTGTAGACAGTCTAACAATACGGGAAGTAACCAGATTACAAACATTAACTAACAATTAATTTTCCAAGGAAATAGAACACAACAGTTTCATCAAGTGGGAAATGCGGTGCCACCATTCCTTGCAATGAAAATTGCAGATATAGTACAAATTATTATCTACTAACAATTAGCACACTAACCTTAATTACTAGTTAAAATGAGGGAAATTAACTTTCCCATCGCTAAGCTTAAATCACAAAGTTTAAGGCTTTTAGTCCATTATCTCAGGTGCTTCAACGCTGAAAAGAGATGAAGAGAAGTCAGTCTTTTGAATGCTTTCCCAGCATTCTACTTTCTTAGCCCACTCAGACAACATACGCTCGTCTGCTGATTTATGTAGAGAAGCATGAACTTCTTCTGAAAGTTTTTCAATAAATAGTTGCAGAGAATGGGACAAGTTTTGATTTTCCCAAATCATATTAAAGTTAATTTTTTCCTTCAACTTCAAACAAACTACTGCAATTGTATAAACAGTAATATTAGCTTGGAAAGCCTTGTATTTCGAGCGAATTATTTTATGTGATACCTTAAAAAATATTGCTTTTGCTACTAAATACTTGTAATCAACTAAGCTCGGAAGGCCCTCTCCTGAATCCCAATCATAAGAAGCAACAGTGTCCATAAATTTTTGGAAGTTTTTCTGAGCACCTAATGAAACTACTTCTGGTTTTAGTGCCCAAATATTTAAATATTTAGCCATATCAGGCTTGGTGATTTTTCGTGCTGGAGGCATCGATACCTTTAGATTCTTCAATTTTGCAGGCGTCGTACCTTCTCGCTCAAGCATTACTTTGTAGCTTCCTGCCGCTCTCTCATAAAACCATCTACCAACACCATCGGGGCAATAAGTAGACTGAGCATGATTTTCCAAAGATACGTGAAGTGCATGGTTAGCAGAAAAGTCAGATTGTTTAACCGAATTCTGACTATTTGCATAACGAGAAATGTCGGCTATTAAGGCTTCTTCATCTTGAACTTCTTGGGACCGCAGAACTATAAGTTTTGCAGGGACTCTTACACTTGAAAGATCTACATCACCATATTTCTTTTTAGTAAAATATAATGAAGCCGAGGTTTGCCCTCCATTAACAATCTGCATTCCTTTTAGCCAAGTAATACCAGGGCTTCCATCAGCCGTTTTTCCTAAGTGGACTTCATCTGCGACTATTACTAGACCATTATTATAGGCCATGAACCGTTCAGGCTCTTCACGTAATGTATCTCTAATCCCTCTATTCACTTTTCCAGTAACACTTAGGAAAGACCTTACATTGGCCTCAAGTATCCTAGGACCAAATTTATCATAGATAAATCTCAGGGTTTCTCCTGGAATAACCGTCATTGCATAGTCATACTCACTCACTTGTCCCGGTACCCACACACATGGAAGTGGACCACCAGCGACATCTTCAAAGTCAACAATCAGTTCATCACGAGGTTTTCCTTCTGAAAGATGCCTGTACAGCCTTTCAATATCCATGACTTCAAGCTTAATAGTCTTATCTTGAATAACTCTCGACTGAAATTGTTTAGATTTTGCATTCATAACCTTATCAGTTAATACATAAACACGAATTTGTTCTAACGTTGAATATACTTCTTGAATTGTTAACGCTAGAGGGAAAGCTTCACTAGAGTCATCCATTTTACTGGCAAGCTTTTGCTCTGCGCATTTTGATAGGAATCGGAGACAATATTCAGCTACTTTAGTAACTTCAGAAGCCGGGACAGAGATGATATCTTCGGTCTCTGCATATAAACTAACAAATAAGTCTAGTTGGTCAAGGTCTTCAGAAAGCGCATACCCACTTAACCGTACGTTGGCATTGCCTACTTTAGCGTCAAAATGACATACATTCGGCTCGAAAGTCATCCCTACATCATACATATGTTGCATTATCACTTCGGTAAATACAGATTCAGGGTAAGGATAGGCTTCTCCTGGAGTCTCCAACCTTTCATTCAAAAGCTCTCTGACTTCTACATTTGTCTGTCTAAGAAAATCTACTAATTCCATATTTTAAATTACACCTAATTGATTGAGCATGTTATCGAGTGATACTCCTTTCGAGAGTACTGAATCTATATTAATTTCATATTTTATTGCTGTAATATCAGAGGGGACATTTGCTTTAATAAGACGAGGAAAACTACTGTCGACAATAATATTATAAATATCATTAATGATGAAAGACCTTTTATAGAAATCTGTATGAGAATCTAGATACCCAGCTCTTAGCAACCGACTATCAAAATCAGCTAATGCAATAGGTTGAGATAGTAATAAGATTCTTATGCTTTTAACCATCATTGGGAGAGTTTTACCTAAACTACTAACTTTTAACCTAACAGCACTCAAAAATATCGGTGATATAATTGAGTCATCAAGCTGATCTATTGAAAATATTTTTACTGATAGGCCTTGAGCAGCAGTAGTAGTTTTAACCTCTACTGCTCCATGTCCTAAACGAAAATCTTGAAGACCATTTAAAGGTCCTTCCCATGCATCTACTGCACTAGATGCTTCCACTCCCGAGTGAAGTATAGCTTCTAACATACATAGCTCACCGAATAGACCTATTTCTGACTCTGAACTTAACTCTATATTAGGTCGACTCATGAAGTCTTGCCAAGCTCTTATTCGTCCTAGAAAGACACTAAATAAAGAGACTTGGGATACTTCCCCTTTTCTTCCCACAATATCGAGGATATCCCCTATCATTCCAAGAAATATATCTTCACTTCCCGTGGGGAGCTTGACCAGACCAAGCCACTTATAATTTGAACCTAGATGAACGTCGTAAATGACTTCCACACTAAACCCTTTTCCTTTTGGCAGCTGTTTGGGATCAGGGCTACTTTCGAGTTCAAAGCCAACTAATATAGCCTCTACATTTTCAGGAAAACGCCTTGCGGCCATCACTTTACAAGTTCCCGTTGCAGATACCGGAACAGTAAGCCATCCAGTAGACTCTTTGTCACCGGTCAAGGCGCTCCACGCTGTCTTTATTTCATCTTCAATATGAAGGGTCATACTCCTGCTCCCACAATACATTATTAACTTCGTATTTTACTTTTTTTCCACTATCACTGCCTGGAAAACTTATACCAAATGCAACCACTGGTAAGTTGTCATCATGGATACTAGGAACTTCAGCTGCGTCTAGTAAATAAATAAGTAATAAACCTCTATCAGGATTTCCAGGTATGCCTTCAGCACCAAACCCTCTAACTTGTCTTATTGCAGGACCATTTGGTCTAACTGGTTTTTCTCTTTGTTCCTTCTTATTTCTTGCTGGGTCATTCAACCAGGTCTCTTCAGTTAGCTTTAAAGCGGCAAGCCATGCTTCTTCATCTAGATCCAGTGCTTCATCTCTTGGAGATAGCAGCCGTCCTATTGAATAACGATCATCAGGCCCCTGTTTCGGCATCCGTTTACTTAATTTTACGGAGTGCTCTTTATCAACTTGATAGCTCGTTTTCTCTTGGCCTCCACTCATTACCGCAACGGTCCAAGATGTAAGTTCATCAGCTTGGGACATTATCTGTATAAATTCAGAAAGCATTTGGCTATTCACCTTTATTGCTGCTTGGTGGGTTCTATAATCAAGTAAAAATTGTGTGACATTCTCTGCTGATACATCATTCCATACCCTTCCATTCCAGCGCTCTGTACTTGATCCTCTTTTTCTTTGGGGAATAGATTCAGAATCGCCCATACTTTGAGTTAACTTTTCAAACGCATTTAAATTGGATTCTAAAGACTGCTTATCTTGTAGCAAAGAAACTGTTTCTACTGATTGTCCACTAAATGAAAGATATAGAGTCTGCGCATTACGCATCTTTATTTTTGAAGTAACCATTAACACTGGATGTGACATGACTTTAAGACCATATTCTCTTGGAGTTGCTCCAATAGCCGTCATTAAGTCAAATTCTTCTCTTAGCTCTTCTGAAGCATCAGCAATATGTTCAAACCATTCAACTAAGTCATCGGTTGTATATAACCTACAAAGATCAAGATAGTCTGGTCTATACCCAAACCACCTACCCATTTGCATTAAAGTATCGTACATCCGAGATGCCCTTAGAAAGTAACTGATACAAAGTCCTTCTAGGGTTAGACCTCGTGCAAGCTTATCTCCACCGATTGCAATAACTTTAAGTCCACCTGCACTGTCAGCATAATCAAGAGCCTCTTTTGCAAATCCGTTAATTGCTCTGACTTCAATTTCTGAAATTGCGTAAGGTAAATCCTCTTCGATTTGCGCCCACGTTATATCGCTTTTGTTAACTAAGTCTGGGGTATCAATGCTCATTTTATTAGTTGTTGGAAGGAAGTCTTCTTCCCATTGAGCTTGTATGTTTTGAATTGCATTTGCACTATCTATACTGCGAACCAACCTCTGTTTTAACCAGTTTACGTATCCCTCAACTTGTTTTTTCACTTCTCCTTGCACAGAGGTGAACCTTGTAACATGAACAAGCATTGAACAATGCTCATCTTTTTGGCCCCTTAAGCGCCTCAAAGTGCAGGCTAAAACAAAAGAATCTATAGATTTTCTAAGTGACAAAGGAATTCCATGATCTTCATCACATGCAGGTATATATCCATTTTTATGTTTTGTTGGCATCCAACCTGATTTATTATCTTGACTACAATGGTCTTTCATCGTTCTTATTAATGGTAATCCTCCTCGGACAATTCCTTCAGATAAAGTACCGAAAACTTTTGTTGGTCCTACATAATTTGAAGAAGCTGATAGGTTAGAAATGAATGCTGTTGGAAATAAGTCTGGTCCTTCTTTTTCGGTTGCACCTCTTTCATGGATGAAAATGTTGGCAAAGGGGGTTGCCGTATAACCAACATAAGCGCTTCTAGTGAACGTATGAAGAATTTTTCTTGTTAGTTTATTGATAGTTTTAGGTTGATGTTCAAGGTCAGGGAGACCAAATTCATCAAATGACTGATCTCCTGTATCTACCGATGCATTATCAGCTTCGTCATCAATAACAAGTAGTGGTAGATGAGTTACAACCTTTCGACCAGAGTCTCTATCTTGTGCATTAGCAACATGATTTTTTATCCACTTGAGTAACCTCTCCAAAACCGATTTATTTTTCTTAACAACAAATAGCCATGGTCGTTGTTCCGGAGAAATTCCCATATGTTTTGCAGCTTTTGTATTGAAGTCACCTTTTTCTGATCTATTGGTCGCAAAATTAGGTCGAATTGAAGGATCTTTGTCAATATCTCCAACCCCTACACTGTGTATTTCATCTTCTATCATACTTGTAGTGTAACCGAGAAATCCTTCGTCTAACCTAATTTGGGTCTGAGAACGAAGGTTATTATGCATACCAGCAAGTACAATAATAATCTTATAACCAGCATCGGCTGCTTTACATATTAATCCGGTATAGTTACCTGTTTTACCAGATTGAACATGACCGACAACCAATCCACGTCGATCCCAAGGACCCTCTCTTAAAGGGTCTTCAAGATTAGATAGTATTTGATCAGTGGATTTATTAAGCCCTTCTACAACATTCCAAGAGAGTTTCTTTTCTTGAAACTCTCTATACCGCTGCCAGTAACGCCAATCCTTCTTTCTTTCTTGATTTAACCAAGGTATATGTCCCTCATTGTCTACTAGTGTCCCATCTTCGCCAACCCAAGTACTTGCCCTTCTTATTAATTCACTAATTACAGATTTTCTATTAAGGTTTTCTGACCATTCCTTTTTTAGAGTTAAAGCTATACTTATTTTTTCTTCAATCAAAGCTGGTGTCACTTCATCTTCTTCTTCTAAGAGGCTCTGGACAAAAGACAGTACCTTCTGCTCTACTGTATTCAAAGTCATACATTTTCCTTAATATTTTTTATTCTGAAAGAGATAAAACTAGCTCAGGGTATGCCTGAAATGGCTCTGTTTCTAACAATTTGTTCTTGGCCATTTGAGCGCTATAACCTTTTTTAGTTATGAGGTTTTGGTACATAACCTCAAGTACATTAATTATTTCCTGGGGAGCTTCTCCCTCAAAACCAGTTCTTGGGGTTTCTTTATTTTCAGCCGTATCCAACCAAATCCGTTGTACTGGAATAGTTTCTTCCAATATTCTCAACATCGCTTTTACTTGGGGAAGCAATGCGCCAGAGTCCTCAATAACGGCTCTTATTGCAGGATGGTCCTTGTCAACCCTATACCTTACTCCATTAGATGTATGGTCAGTTTTCCAAGCTTGAATAACTGTTTGTCCCTTCCTGTGTTTAATTGGCCTCCCCCTAGCTGCGAAAGTTTTTCGGGCTCTGGATCTTGTATCTTCAGCAAGCCTCATTAACCATTTCTTAGTTGAAACAGGGGGACGTGCAGATGCTTTTCTGATATCTATTTTCCAATCAGAATCTGCGGTATTAGGAATGTCGAGCCGTATTCTTGCAAGCCTATGAGCCTCTTCTTTTGTCCAAGCTCGCCCTTGCCCTAAGCCAAGCCAACTCCCAGCTAATAATAATCGTTTATTTCGATAAACATAAAAGCCTTGCTGAGCAGTCCACCCACCAGGGCCTCCAGCAGATTCATATTCTTTATCGCTTAAACGATCTTGGTGCGGTAGAACGTGGCATTCAACCACTACAGTCCCGTTAGAGCTCTTTAGAGACGCTAGTGGAGAATTCCAAGGTTTCGCAGGGTGTCCATAAAGAAAAGGGTCCCAAGGTTTAACTTTCCGTCCATTTATTAAAATATCCAATTTAGTTGTTTTGTCTTCAAGATATCGATGAAATACCATTGCTAGGTGTATTTCAACTTGATCTATCAAATCAAGAAAGTTCTGAGGCGAAAAACCCTTTGACAATATACGATCGAGTTTTTCCCAAAGGACATATGTTCCAGATGAACTGTCGTTTATCTTCAAGGGAATATAAGACTCGCTTTCTTTGGCAGCTCCCTCTAGAAGGTACCAACCATCACCACTACTCTCGGCTAATACATCTAAATCCCACCGGAGACAGTTAAATTCATTTTTTTGGTAAGAAGCTACAGTTAAACTTCTACACTGAGAGAAAGAAGCCGTTTTTAAACCTAAACCAAAACGGCCTAAATCCAGTTCTTCTCTTACGTCTAAGGGGTTAAGTTCCCCTAACCTCATTGCTATATCAAGGGCATCCGCATTCATCCCTTTGCCATTATCGATTATCTCTATTCGACTTTTATCTTCAGCCCAAGTAAAGTTTACTTCTATCCTATTTGCCTTTGCGGAGATACTATTATCTATAATGTCGGCAATAGCAGTTGCTGTCGTATAACCTAATCCTCTTAATGCTTCTACCATTGCTCCAGCTCTAGGGGGAGCATATCTTTTACCACTTACTTCCATGAGTCTTCCTTGGTAACTTAAACATCATCAGGTTCCTTACCTACAAAGATCCTTAAATGATTTGAACGAGACACATGCTCTAGAGTTTCCAATGCTTTTGCCTCAACCTGCCTAATTCTTTCGCGCGTAAGATTATACTTTTGCCCTACTTCTTCTAAAGTAAAGTTGTCAATCATATCTATTCCAAATCGAAACTCTAAAATTTTCCTTTCGCGTTCTTTCAATCCTCTAAGAAGCATTTTTACTTGATTATCTCTATCATCTCTCATTAATATACTTTCAGGATTGCTTTCATCGTCATTTGAATTATTTTCAAGTTTAGTCGTGCATGATTGTTCAGTATGTTGTATTGCAATCTCAGATAATTTTTCTATCTGCTCAACCCTAAAGTCTAGGGATTTCGCTATTTCGTAATTTTTTGGCTCCCTTCCTAGCTCAATATAAAGGTTTCTACTTGTTGACTTAAATTTTTGAATTCGTTCAACCATATGAACAGGTATCCTGATTATTTTTGCCTTATCAGCGATTGCACGAGTAATTGCCTGCCTTATCCACCAAGAAGCATAAGTAGAAAACTTAAATCCCAATTTATAATTAAACTTTTCAACAGCCTTAATTAGTCCTAAATTACCCTCTTGTACCAAATCCATCTGATCCAAGCCCTTCCCTTGATATTTATTAGCTATTGATATAACAAGCCTGAGGTTAGCTATAATCATTTTATCTTTTTCTTCTTTACATGATTTATTACTTTCCCCTATGCTTGAAAGTACATCACTAATCTTAATTTTATCTTCATTATATTTTTCTATAGGTACATCAAATTTATCTTCAACAGTATTTCTTTCTTTATGAGTTGAGATTAATGCTGACACTCTGTCATAGCTACCTTGGCAAACTTGAATTAAGTCGTTTCGCATACTTTCAGTCAAAATCAAATTTTCAAAGCACTGAGATAGTGATTTATTTTCATTTATAAATGTTGTGTTCTTCGGTATATCTAACTCCGAACTAAGTCTTTCAATATTGGAGCAAATCTCATCAAATGGATAAGGTGATTCTGGTTCTTGTAAGTCAACTTCATTATTATATTGGTTCTTAATGACCTTTGATGACTCTTGTCTAGCTTCACTAGAACTCAAATAATTCAAGCCTGCAATTATTTTTTTCAAAGAGTCTTCAGGTTCATCTGAGTCAATAGCTTCACGAAATTTACATAATAAAAACTTATGAATATCAACGATCAAAGATAAAGCCGACATTATCTGCTTAATGCCTTCTTCTATACCCATGCCAATTCTTGCTTCTTGCTCTCTTGATAATGTACTCTTAGCCGGTATATTGGAGAAATAATGAGTTGCAGGATCATCCCGGCTAAATAATGTATCATCTAGTAATTCAAGTGCTTCATCTATAGAAACGTCGTCGTCTGTCGATATATCTCCAACTTGGACTTCCGAAGCTAAAAAGCCACTTCCTATAGAAACGCCCATGTTTTCAAGAATATTTATAGTATTACGAATTTTATGAGATAATTTTTCGTCAAATTGTTGAAGATTTACATCATCTTGAAGTATTTTTGAGTAAGCTGATCGTTTAACACCTTTATGAATAAGTGTTTCACGCCATAATTGATCTTCAAATAATTCACTTACACATTTAATTACTACATCTTTATTTATTTCTTTTGATTTCATTGCTAATCGATAAAGCTCTTTCAGCCCATCATGAATATTATTATTTCTAAAGAGTCTTATATCTGAATGTATAACATCAGGTAGATCAATGAATATATCTGACCAGTCTTCGCTTGTATCTATCGGAATGTGATTGGAAATGTTGTTTTGAATTATTTGTGCGTCATTTTTACTAGTACGATCTTCTTCAGGATGAAAATTATCTTCTAAAAAGTTCCATCCTCCAAGGTCATCTTCTTCACTATGTTCTTCTAATATGAGTGCGTATGGTGAGGTAGGACTTGGCTGAATTTCTTTTTCATCTACAGGCTCCACCTTAATGCTAGAACCAATGTCTGCAACGCTTGTTATATTTTCAGCCTTATCTATACAATTAAAATCTGCTTTAGCTTCTTCCAAAGCACATTCTGAGTAAAGTGGAATTGGGTTACTATTATCACTAAATGGAGGATAGTTTTTATCATGAGCTTCAGGTTTAATTGAGATATTTTCTTCGACGTCATAACTTTCTGGCAAATGTTCACTTAATAGGTTCACAACTTCCCAATGCTGGTTTTCTTCTGCATAGCTTCTAGCTATTAGGCCCTTTGAATCTTCTAGTGTTGTAATAGCGCCAGCTTGGAGCAAAAGCTGGCAAATATTAAAGTGGCCTTTCTTTGCAGCCAACATTAATGGGGTTATATCATTTTTATCTTTAACATTGACAAAAGGAGATATTTTTAAATGTGCACGGACAGCTTTTTCGACGCCTGACAGAACTGCCAGTTTCAACAAGTGTCCAAATTTATTTTTTGATTTTTTCTGGGCTACTTCCATTCAATTAATCCCACTTACAACTCCTACTAAACGATAATGCGATCTCTATTTAGCAGAGCTAATTTTATCGGCATCGCACACTTCCCTATAAACATCTTCTTGTTTTTTCTATTATATGTCAACCATTTATAACTAATCACATTGATACGAGTCAATAATACCAGTATTTTATAAAGTTAATTTTCATCAACCAATTTAGGAGATACTTTGAGTTGAAGTAACTCAACTCCTCTTCCCTTGAGGGTTTATTGTAGTGGCCAAATGAACTATGTCACTACATATCTAGTTGACCGCTATAGCTTGGGGTTTATTAAAGGTTTTTATTGATATTATCTCTAGTGATTAAATAATAAAAAATATGCTTTATGACAAAGTCATTACCACTCTCTCAATTGCTGCATTTCTTTCAATCGACCACGTTGCATCACCAAAGCCTCAAACAAGTCATCTACTGACGAGTTATCTGAACTTAACCCCGGTAAAGCGATATTTGCCTCAGCGAAAAAACGTTGACTCTGCTCATTCTTTAAAAACTCTGAAGGTTCTGCTCTTAGAAGAAAGGCTGAGGAGTCTGCTATTATTCGAGAAGTTGATGATTCATCATCAAGCCAAGCTGTTTGCCACCAGTGCTGTATGCGCTCTTTTGCTTGTTTTAGTTTTTGCTCTGTTGGCAATCTATCGCTTTTTTGATTGTTCACTGAGCTGTCAGTTGGCAGTAAGTTCCATAAGTCGTTATTTGGCCAACGGGCAAACGGCATGCTGTGATCAATGTCGTAACTTTGCTTTAATGACTTTGCAGACCATACACATTTTATTAACTCACTATTAGGCGATTGCTTTTTAAGTTGTTCGAAGCGTTTACGCACTTCAACCGTGGTGCGTTTGGGCTCTTCCCAATTTAATGCCTGGTGTAATTTAAATTGATTTTCTGGTGATTTATATTGGGCATTACCTGCATAGCCTGCCATGGTTTTTACCCATTCACTTACCAGTACAGGCTCTATCCAACAGGCATAACGATTAAACGCAAGCCATGTTGATTCAGGCAACGAAAACTCGCCCCATTGCTCAAGGGTTTGTAAATCAAGAAAGATACTGTCTTTGGCTTTTACGGTTTTGTTAGCTACTTCAAAAATTTCTTTGTCACTATTTGGCAGTGTTATATAAGTACAAGGCATCTTTTTAATATTTTGAACGGCTGCTGATAATGTCCGATAAAGTGCTTTAGCATCATCGCCTGTAAAGAGGTTACCAATACGATAATCTGAAGCCGTTAAGTGAGTTAACTTGTCCCACCCATTTGCTGTCATAAAACCCATATTCGAATTATTTCCCGGTCGCTGAAATAATTTATGACTATCAATTAAGTCTTTATATTGATGACACCAATATAAAGCTACTAGACCTACGGGTAATATAACTCGGTCACCAAAAGGAGAAGGTTCACGCCTCAGTACTGAACCTGGGTGGCCGTCGGCAAGACGCAGTAAGACTCTAAGCAAGGCAAGTTTGTGGGTGGCTGATTTACCATCGTTAATTGCGACATGGCGAATAAACGGAAATGCACCTGTGCCATCATCGGGTAATTGTAATACTAGGGTTTGCCAAGAGACGTGCCCCCTCCCTAGTTTATCGTCTTCTTTTTGAGTTTCTAATTTGGTGAGTAGCCCTACATCAGTGGCTAAGCGTTTTAATTCATCAGCACAAACGACATGCATTTTACGCTCTTTGCGCTCTTGCTCTGCTTGCTCACTATCTGAGGAATGCCGTAGCGAAATAACCAGTTTACCACCTGGTTTAAGCAAGTTGGCAAGTTTACGAATTGAGCGTGGGCGAGCACTTACTGGGATGTGCATCCAAACAGCGCTTAGCAGAATTAAATCAAAGCTGACTTCTTGTTTGGTTATAGTATTTAACGCGGGTAAAGAGTCTGTAAGCCATTTCACATTAAGCCCTGCGGTTTGACATGCGCCAAGCTCTGCCAGTAAATTAGCTGGTTCAACAGCAATAACCTGTGTGCCGTTTATGTCACCATGTTTGTTTATTGCCGATAGGGCAATATATTTGGCGTCGCGGCCTGAGCCTGCACCAATATCTAAAATACGTGCGTTGGGGTTTTCTATAATGGCAGGTAATAGTTGATGCCAGCTTTGATGTACCTCATCAAATGTTTTTGATAGGTATTGTTGGGCTAGTATTTCTGCATTTTCATTATAAAATTTGGCTGACAAGCGCGTGTTCCTTTCGCGTTATTAGTTGTATTCTTCCATTCTGACATAAATCTAATCCACAGTGTTGTTTTCTATCAATAAATTTCAGATTAACATCGTGAAATATCTCCATATAAATCAGAGAGTGATTTTATGAAGTGCATTTGTTTACTCTCTCTCTATTATCCGCATGACTAAACTTATTGCCCACCTTGCTTTGCCAAAAAAGTCATAGTAAAAGATCAGCTAATACTTTAAAAAACCTTGTAATAGATAAATATCTGAGATTTGTCTAATCACAGATAAAAGTATCCTCACGACAGCCCTACTAAAGTATCACTTTCGCCTGCACCAGAGTCATTTTGAAAATATTTAAAGTAAATCATAACTACAAGAAAACTACACTGTAGAACATCGCCAGATCGAGGCAGTAGTGCTGCACAGCCTTATAATCAATAATGACTCTTGTCTTCAATTACTTAATTAGTGCTATAAAACTATCCATTTCGTGATAACTGAAGTAGACAGTTTGATTTCAAAATAGGAAGTTAAAAATATGACTAAAAGCTCAACTTAACCAAACATAACACAATGATACTTAATACGTTGATTAGCATGGTTATTACTCCCATACTCCTTGATTATCGTCTCAACACTATCCATCAATACATGTGCTACTAATGCATAGTCGCCAATATAAAGCTCGAGAAGGTACTGAGCAACAATATGCCTAAGGCTATGTGGGTTTAGACCTTTTGTGATGCCAAGCTCTTTGCATTTAGTCTCACCTAAAATATGTATAAATGTCTGGTATGTTACGTTTTTAATTTTTGTTCCAAAGCCTTTTCTGAGCATCGGCTCCCCAAGATGGTCACTGACACCACAAAATAGAAACTCAGACTTTATATTCTTTTGCTTTAAAGCTGCCGAACGAGAATTTATATACTGCTTAATCAATTTAAAGTATTTATTTCCTTTAGGTATTTTAACGTCAACATCATCAAGAGATGTAAGTATTTCTTCGGAGCCATTCTTAATCAGTTGTAGCGGAACAAACACCCGAAAATCACCTTTAATATCAAACCAACAAGTAGGCTGAAATAGTCTAGCAACATCAACATGCTTATCATCTATCAACTGCAACTCTAGGGTATTAGTAATACGCAAAGGTGTTACTAACTCTAAAGCAAGCCAAGCCGCAACTTGGTTATTCGATAGGTTATTGCCCCCTAGGTTCATACCAAGATATTCTATAGTTGGCCACAGTACATCATCTACCCCACCTACTACGCCTTTATCATAAGAAAGCATCCATTTAATATTTGATTTACCCCCTGTTTGTTCCTTGGTACCTGAAGATTTTTGTCTATTAAATTTTTTGGTTGCATCTCTAGCTACAAAATCTAAATTAGTTATGATTGTCTGTTGTACCTTTGCCCACTCCTCATAACTTTTATAGGCAGGTAAACCATCTGGATACTGTGCCCTTATCAAAGGCGAGTCGTGTTCAATTGATGCTGTAGGAATATGATACCGAGCCAAATAACGACTGCCATCGCGCATACCAGCAAGGGTATACTTTATCAGGTCATCTACTTGAGTCAGCCCTCTATTGTTTTTGCTCAGATAGGTCAAATAATGAGGATAAAGCTTGTCGTAAAAAAGTATAGATAGATCAAGTGATTCAAGTGGCACTTTATGCTCATGAGTCAACCAAGAAAATAAATGCTTTAGTGTATTACGGTAGCCAGTTTCTGTCTGTGATATTTCAATACCCTGTTTGTGGCACTTTTTCGTTTTCCACTTGCTTCCTCCCTGCAAGAGCATATTTGTATCGCCTGCTGCAAGACTAACAGGACGACAAGCGGGTATATCTCCAGATTTATAAAAGGTCATCATATCATCAATTTGCTCAGCTAATTTTTCAGGAAAATCAAATAAAACGCACTGAGGTTTAGTCCCTTTATGGATAGTTTTAACCGGTACAAGTTTAACTTTATTAGAAAGCGCACCATCACTAATATTAAGCAACGCCTCAATAGCATGAACCGATTTAAGTGACGTATGCTTTGGCGTTATGTCTCTATATATCCAATCCAATAATGTACCTTTTTTAACGGCATAATCCGTATATTTTAATGCCTTGTCTATTTCCTTTGCACAAAAATGTACTGACTTTTGTGGATAAGCATGACTAAACGCTTCTTTTAAAGCGTTACCGAACGACAGCTCTTTGAGTGTTTTAGTTTCAAGAGTCTTAGGTAGTGTGTCTGGCTTTGCAACTTTCCTAGCTAAACTCACCAACTTGACCAAATTTGACCTTACTGAACCGATAGTGGATTCCTTTTTGCCTGCCACTTTCATTTCTCTACTAATTTTGTTTTTAAGCAAAATTAGTTTTTCATCATCAAATAAAGCCTTCACGTCAGTCACAACGCCATATTTTTTTATGCTATTTAGTGCCGTTAGTACATTACGGTTGCCATTTGAACGACACTCTCTTTCTAGTTGTTGAAACAGCAGCTCTGTACTCATCACTTACTCCAAAAAACATCAAAACAAACCATTAATCACAACTATAGATTAAAAACCTTAAAAAACAAAGGGTAGAAATATTAAAAACAACACCATAAAAAGACAACCCCCAGACACAAGACCAAAAGTAATGTTATTTATTGTGAACACAACTTAACTGATATTTTCAAAAACGACTGCGGCGGAGTTGATTATGAGTTTCGGCGGGAGCTAGGCAACCTCACCAAAAAATATTTAATTTTTTATTATCTTGTGAAAATAAAAACAGGGAGAACTAGAGGTAAACCAGCGAATGATGCGTGCAGCTAAGGATAAAATGAAAAAATACCCTTTTGATGTGTTTTCACAAATTTTTTATTGAGGCGGAACTATCAATTAGACCAAAATTGCCAGCATACAATTTTAGTTAAAATTTTAATGGATTGCATTATTTGCCAGAATAATAACTAGAAAGATAGATACTAACGCACTCAATTGCGTTTCTTTGCAGGAGAATTCGACTCATAAAAGTTTTTTCTGAGTCGACTTGAAATAAAAATGATGGCATACTTGATTTACCTCCTTGGCTGAGGCCACTGAGACTAGATAAAACTTACCTATTAATATTAATAAAATATAGGGGGTAGCGTTTAGTTTCGGATGCTCATCCCCTGGAGAATCAAATGTCCTCACAAATTGTACAACTTACTGATAAAAAACTTTTAGAACAGTTAATTCTAAATTTACAGCAACAAGTCTCTTTATTAACTGAGATTATAAGACGTAGTGATCCAACTCAAACACGAGTACCTCTTCGTAAAGAATGTAACGGAACGTCTACCTATCGACGTACCCAAAAAAACAAACCAATTAATAACACAAGTAGTCGTAAGCACATGCTTGCGAATCAAAAAACATACGATATCACTCAGAAGCAGCTTGAACCCGCCCTTAACTTCTCAGAACTCCACAATCAAAGTAGTGATGAAACAATAAGCTCAAAACGACATGAGCAAGTTATTAAACCGTACCTCTCCCCCCAAGACAAGACCCAAGCCTCACTTGTAGAGACTTTTGATGAACTCGCATTGCTCTGGCAGTATAGCGAGTAAAAAAGAAACTTTTAAATTCTGAAGATCCCATTCCATCATAGTGAATATGACGTTAGCCTCAGCACCACTTAATTTCACTGGTTTAAGCGTTATTATAAATAACGATTAAATAATTCAAATAAAATACAACCAGAAAATTTGTAAATAATAACCACCTACTCTAGTAGGTGGCTTAGTTTATAAAAACAATTACAAACCATTGCCTTTTTCTTAGGCATCCAGTGATTCGCATACGTAAACTCATCAAAATCACACAAAATAAAAATCACGTAAACGACTGCAACACACTGTTTTACAGCAACTTAAAACTAAAAAAAGAAAAATAAAAAGGTAACAATAGGATATTTATGACCTGTGCCGTAGCCGTTTACAACTAAATTGATAGCTGAATTTATTATTACGGTTACTTATAATTACTAGAAAAGGATAGTTTTGTGCCTTTTATTAAACTGAAAAATATTTGCGCAAATGTGGAAACATGACAATTTTAAGCTAAAAATAAATTACCAGAACTTACAAAATAGTACATATACATTGTCCCTAAACATAGCAAATAGCAGTTCTTGCCATCTCAAAAATCAACTTATCAAGATTTTATTAAAATAAATGCAAATTATTTTCGCCATTTCATTTTTGACTCAATTTTACAGCCCTTCTGTAACGGAACCTGTAGGGTTGTACAACGCCTGACCGCCAGTTTTCATTGACGTTAGACACCCTAAGCCAACTCTGCTAAGTTTGGTTTGAAAGCAGTGAACTTGATGGTTCTCAATTTAATTTCTCGTTTAGAGCATGCAGTTTTTAGCTAAGGTAGGTCTTGTTATGAAAAACGACGAAGAGAGGCTAGTAGCCATAACCAAAGCAGCTCAAGAGTTCTTTGTGAACGATAACGAAGCCGCTCAACGTTGGTTAAACCATCCAATTCACGGTCTTGGTCTAAAGCGGCCTGTTGATATGATTCATACTGATGAAGATACTGAAATTGTCTTAAACCTAATTGGCTGCTTAGAACATGGTATGTTTGTTTAATCTAAATAACAGGCACAAAAAAAGTTAGCTATCACGGCTAACCTTTTGTCTCTTTCGGGAAAGGGTTAAAGCCCCTGCAGGACGACATCAAGATAGCGTCAAAATCATGAGACTTCAAATAATTGAAAGCACTCTATCCGTTTGAATGTTATTTTAAATAAATCATAACTAAAGGTCAGACTCAATCTTCAACATATATATTATCATTAAGCCAGTAGTCTGCATGAATATTCGTTAATAGCTGCAAACTCCGTTAATTTTTTGGTTGTAAATAAAACATCTCTTTCGTATCTACAAATAAGATGAATAGTCTGCTCTTGCTCGTCAATTATAGCTCTTGTGTCATTCAATACACCGTCAATGTTAAAGCTACCATCTGATAATTTGTGGACTTCAATTGCTTGAAATTTAGATATTGCTAGTTCTTGCAGTACTTGCATAACATCGTTACCCTGATTAATCATAAGTAGTATATTACTGTGCGCCATAAACTTTCCTTTAGTATATAAATACTTAACTTGCTCATAATTCGTTTGAGCTGTTTTGTGTAACCCTCTCGGTATTACATTTTTGTAACCCAAATATGAAATCACTTCAAATGGTTACAAGTTTGTATCCCTTTACAGGTTACAAAAGTGCAATAATACTGCAAGTAAAAAGCCTTGCAATTAGCACGTATCCAGCTAACTGCAATGCTTAGCATTTTTTGTGACTGGCGTAGTAGTGGTTAGCCTAAATACAATCGTTTTTTCAGCCCAAAATTTACAAGAAATATCACTCTAGTTTTAATAGATTTCAGTCTTCTGGCTCATCGACCGCTGATTGAAGTGATTCGTCGTCTCTGAATTGTTTGTTAGTCTGAATATTTTTCAAAATACCAGCCGCCGCACCTTGCCATGATAGGTCGCTTGAATGCCTGTACCATGTCAGAACACCTGAACTATCCCCGTTGATAGCAAGCTCATTCCCTTTATCGTTTATAAACTTAATAGGGATTTTAAGTAGACCAAAAATAGCAGCAATATCTTGTGGGTATATTGCTGTTTCATCATTAATATTACCTACCGTACTACCAAGCATCATGTCATGAAACTTTCTAATGAGATCTTTGGCATCATCTTGCTCGTATTCTCTTTTAATTTCAGCTTCTAGAGCTGAAATAGTTACATCAGACATAGCGCCACTTTTGGATGATTTTAATATAAGCATTTGATCGTTAATCATTTTAGTAAACGCTCAGCTAGAAGTTCAAGCGCAGCCAGTTTGTTTTTGTGTTGAGTGCGCAGTTCAACACTTCGTACTATAATGCCAGTGCTAATATGCTTTATTTCGACGCCAACTTCTGCACTGCCAATTAGTGACATTGATGAGTGGCAGATGGATATTTCTATTTCACTATTATCAAGGTTTGTATTGGATAGATTAATCATAGCTAGAATGTCCTTTAAAGTGTCCGTCAAATCACAGTAATGTCCTTCAAAATGTACTGTCTATTACTATGTTCAGTCAATTTCAAAAGGGCTTGATAGGCTTCCTCGCCTTCGGCAATTCCTAACATTTCAGCAAGTGACAGAGTTACCTCGTCAGGTTCATTATTTGGCTGTTTACTCATAACTACCTCAGCTTAGTTTCCTATACAAATAATGGCTTTCCTGTCGATTCATGTTCAGCAATATCAGCTGTAACTTGAGCTGCATACTCGGCTGCAATAAGCTTCACATTTTCTTCTGCGACTTTAACTACAGCCTGTGATAGCTTAGCCAATTTCCGGTACTCTTCTTCGCCGAAGAACAATTCAATAACCTCAGTATTTGTTAGACTCGATTGTTTAACAACGCGTTCATCAACGCGCTTTTCTATCTTAGCCTGTTTCATCAGTAAAATCAGTCATAACTACCTTAACTTATCTCATTAGATGTCATGTAGCTAATGGTCGAAAAATGACGCAGGATTGATCCCGAATCGTTTTGACAAAGCGGCGATATGCTTAACTGTCAAAGGTTGTTTACCGTCAACAATTAAAGAGACTATATCTTTATCACCAATTTCGTCGGCAAAGTCAGCAGTGCTTAGCTTATGATGATCTATCAATATCCTAGTACGCTTTGACCTGCGTCCATTTCCTCTATCCAATCGTTCATTTCCTTGAACTCGGGTGCCGTCGCTTCATAACGCTCAATGATAGGAAACAAGTAATCTATAAATAAATCATTTTTCTCGGCATCATCAACAAGACTATCCATCAGGACTATAGCATCGTCATATTGCGCTGGTGTATGGATACCTTTTCGAAAAGGCATCATTTCTTGTAGTTCTTGGCCTAAACGTATTATTTTTTCAGTATCCATAAATTGATGAAATGCCCTGTAAATTATCAGTGAAAATACATCTAATTAATTTTGATTTACAATCAAGCCTAAGTGTTGCCCATTAAGTAAGTCTAGCTCAATAAATAACTTTGGGCGACATTTTAAATTTGCGAAAACGACTGCGAAAAATGTTCACTAGGCCTACTTATAGTGTTGAAATCTCTACCTTTACTAGGTTAACAATGTATCAACTGGCTAAGATGGATAACCAAGCACACGCACTTCGCCCGTTTCTTCAATAATGATTTCGACTTCGTTTAGTCGTTTTGACCTTTGCTCAATTTTTGATTTTTTTGGATAAATTAGTTCCTGATTTTCAGAACCATACCATTGGTTATTGGTATTTCTATCTTGTTCCTGGTATCGACCTGACACTAATAAATCAACGTTAGCTTCTACTGCGGACCAAAGCTGCTTCTGCTCAATTTCTGGCTTGGTATATCCGGTATATAACATCACTGTTAAGGACGTGAGGCGCTTAATTTCTTGTATTAGCCATACTGTATTTTCTGCTTGCTCGAGTGGCTCTCCACCTAAAAGAGTGACCCCCTCAATATCTTGTTCAGCCAGAATCTGAGCCAGTAGAGTTTTGCGATCCAATAGTTCGTTGGCCTTAAATGACCACATTTCTTTATTCCAACAGCCTTTGCAAGCGAGCGAGCAACCTTGCAACCACACTGCAAAGCGCCTGCCAGGTCCATAAATATGGGTGGCAGGCTCAATGTGAGAAATATTAAACTGGGTACTGTATAAGTTCTTCATATTAAACTGAGCGGGTTAGTACTAACTGAATTTTTCCTCGGATATGCTTTTCTTTTACACTGTATCCTTGTGCCTTCGCTTTGGCAATTGCCTGCTGGCGGGTCGCTTCTACCCTGTCAATTCTTTCTTGCTCAATGCGTTGTCGTTCAAGCTCTGCAATGTTGTCGAGATGTACCTGATAACAGCCTTGATAGGCAACATTTAACTCGTTTAAAAAGCGACTCACAGATTGATACTGTTTTTGTGTAGCTGATATAATACGAGTGGCATATTCATCTTGATCATGTTGCAATTGCCAGACATCGCCATTAAAACAAAATAGCTGTAAGCCATTATAATCTCGGCGGTTGGTGATGATGTCGCCAATTTCGACATTTGACTGCTGTCGAAAATTATTAATATTCTCAGCAGTTGTTAATACAGGCTCTGCTCCTAATGTTGCTAAGGCTGAAAATAGTACCTCTTTAATAGTGAAAGGAGTGGTTGTTTTGATCACTGCACTCATTACTTAATTCCTTAGCTTAATCGTTTCAATGCACTGAACCGCTTGTTGCTGGTGATACTCATCGGTGGTTTTTACATGAATAAGTCCTGTAGTATCTCCTAAGATCTCTTCAAGCGCTTCTAAGCAGGCCTCGCCTTTGAATCCGTTTGTTTTGGCGGTTATAGCGCCTTCCCCATCGATGGTTAATGTGATTTGTTGCTCAGGCATTATGTATCCTCTCTTGCTTGCTGTGGTGCGCACAGTTTGGCGTTTAGACGTTGCGCTTCCTGTTGTGCCTGCTCTAATAAATCAAGTGATGATAAAGTGAGATAGCGTTGGTTGTTTACTTCGAATAATTCCAGATCCTGGCAAATTGGCAGTGCTTCATTTGGCCAGTTGATGTTTTTAGCTTGGCTTTTACTTTCCTTGTTACCCAGTTGTTTACTTAGTTCATCGCTTTCGTTGGTTTTGCGATAAGAAAATGCAGAACCGTGTTTATCAAGTGAGTCTAGGGCTATATTCTTGTCATTAAGGGCGTTATCTAGTTTCTTTTGTGCTGAATCTAAATCTCGTGTCACTTTGTTGCGGAGCTGGGTGTGAGTTTCAAGCGCTTTTTTCAATGATTTATTGGTGTTCTTTGTTAGCCATACACCCAACGCGGCAGGTACCATTGAATAGATTTTGGTGATTTCTTGTTGTTGATTATTAAACGTTTGCTCGCACTGTATTTTCCAGCTAGCCATGAATAACTCTTCATTAGCTAAAATCTGCTGCTGGCGTTGCTCATTTTCACTTTCTTTAGCTTCTTTTGATACTTTTTTACTGTTGTGCGAACTTTTAATTTCCTTTACTCGCATCGAATGTAGCGTTAATAACTCGGCTAGTTTCGGGTTGCTATTTTTATTGAGCCATTGAGTTGCCTGCTGTAGTGACATTTCCGCTATTTTTTCATTATCTTGAGCTAGCTGTTGAGTGAGTGTTGCTAAGGCTTTATCTCGACTTGCGACAAACTCATTATATGCTTGGGTATATCTGTCTTCCTCCGATTTTTTGAGGGTATTTACGCTGTGTTTCTCTTGTGAATAAATATCTTCTTTATGCTGTAAGCTCTTTGTTAATTGTTCTTTTTTGTCGTGCCACTGCTTTTCTAGCTTGGCTTTGTCTATCGCCTGGTCGGTAGCATCATCATCATGAGAAAGCTGTTTAAAGCAGTCAAGGTAGTTATTTTGTTGCTCTGCTCGTTCGGCAGGTGTTGCCGTGATCATGTCTGGTTGAAGAAGCGCGGTAATACTCTTTTTTAGTTTCCTATGTTTGTGTTGCTGGCCAAGTGAAAAGCTACTGAAAAAAGATGAGATTGACTGTGATACCGATGTGCGTTTTGTATCAAGCCTATTAAGTTTGACTTCAAGATCTGCTAAAGCAGTTAACCAGTTATTATTGGCGCTGTTCCAGCTGGTATATAGCTGGGCTTTAATGGCACCTTGCGGGCAGTAAGGAGGGTGACGTTGCACGTTATAATGAATGCTCTTTGCTAGGTATTCACGAGTTAAATCGGTGTGTGAACTGGTTAGTTCTTCAATGTTATCGTATAAAAAACTATCCATATTGTCAGTGTAAACGGGGGCAAGCTCAAGCTCTACAGATTGCTCGCATTGATAAACGTTATTTGCTTCATCAACAAACATAAATAGTGAATCTAAATTCTCAACAGAACGTGATTTGTCGAGTTGCCATTGAGCCGCATCAAAGGCTTGGTTGAGGCTATTGGTTAGTTCGGCCGACTGCTGGAGATTCAACTTGAGGCTCCAATTGACCTGCTGATTTGTTGCGCCATTAGGAATGAACCAGCAACCACTGTGTGTTGCCACAATGTTGGGAACGTTTAAGTCTGTGAGTGCTACACTTTTATTATCACTAACTAATGATTCCGCTAATTCGGCCTTATTAATATCTAAAATGCTGTGAGTTGCCTGCAATAGCTTGCTTGCTAATGCGGCATCAAGATCATGGTGATTGAGTTGGCTAAATTTTATGTCACTTGCCTGAGTAAAATTACCTGATAATTGTTCCGGCAGCTGGTATTGATGATTAACCACAATGGTACCAGCAGGGTTTGCTACCGCTTTGTCTGATTGCTCGCCTTGTTTGATGACTTGTTTTTCGCTTTTATCCCAAAATAAATGGCAAAAACTACGATAAGTATCTTGGATTTGTGCTGCTGTTAATTTAATAAAGAAATTATCATCGTCCTCATTGCTGGTAAAGACAGCCGATGAATTTAAGATATGACCAACTGGCGAAAATGTAGCGTGATCGCCAATCAGCAGCGCACCTTGTTGTGGTTCGCCAGTGCGGATTAAGCAGCGACTCGATAGTGCACTAATCGCCTGTTTATTTTTATGTTCATTGCCTAAATACAAATAAATCCTGATGCCTTTATCGGCGGAATTTTGTAGTGCTTTAATGATGTCTGCGTTAGTTAATTGGTCTGCTGAGAGTAGTAAGGTCAGTCGAGTATTATCAATTAAATTGATAATTATTTGTTGTTCTACAGCCACAATAAATACAGGTAAACTGAGGTTGTCTTCGGCTTTGCAGCCCTGATCGATAAAAATAGGCGGCAATAATTCATCGTGATAATGCTTAGTAAACGATTCTTGTTGTATCTCTAATGTACTCATTATGCTGTTACCTCAAGCGTATTGTGCGCTAGTGCACCCTGTAAATATTCTGGAAGTTGTTCAATAACTATTGGAGTGAATGTTGGGTAACCTTGAGCGTAATAAGCGGAATCTTTGCTGATTAAAAAATCCAAGCTAACAGTACATTTCCAGGCGGTAATATGGTCATTTGATTGAAATATCCAGTAGCGGTCATGATTGTCGGCGCGCTTAGAAAACGATTCTATATTCCATGGTTCAGGGCATTTGTCTGCTAGTGCTTCCGCGTCACTTAATTCCGTAAAAATGGTTATATCAGAGCTGCTTAATTGCTGTGCAATTACCTTAAGCAGTGACTGTTGGCGGCTAGTTCTTATGTACCGGTCTGAGTAAATAAACTTGGTGCAAGGCTTATCTAAAGAGAGTTTCTTAATGAGTTGCTTGATATCGACTGGCTCTTTATCAATTAAGGTTAATGGCAGTGCTGCAATAGACGACAGGCTTGGAGTTAAATCATTGATTGCGGCGCAGTGCCAATAAGCGTGAGGATTCTTCTCTTTAGATAAAGCCCCAATAAGATTATTGCCCGATAACGGCACTAATTTGTATTGCTTAAGTGCTGGCTGAGCAAGCCATGATAGTTGTTCTGCTTCCGCGATCTCTGTTTCTTTAAAACTTCTGGCATGATAGCGCTCTAGCCAAGCCAAGTGCCATTGACTAACTTCTTCTTGAATTGGCTCAACTGGCAGGTGATGAATATTGACATGGTCAAAGTAACCATGTTGAGTCTCCATTTTGAATACAGGATAATTATTTAAGCTAAATTGACTCAGCATTCCCTGATATTGTTTAGTTAACGCAAACGGAACGCTAGCTCGCTTAACCTGCTGTTGCCAGTGTCCATCAAGATGTGTTGCCAGTGATGAAAAAATAGTAGAGGCTTTTGATAAATATTCATTCTGCTGGTATTCGAAATCGACCGGACTATCTTGTTTTAAATCACGTCCTGATAAAATATTTAATGGACCTTTGAGTGTGATGCTTGAACTGTCTAAAGTAAGATCCCAAGTTAAGTTGAGCGTTTTATTGTCGGTAGCACTACAGATAACCTCTGGTGAAATAGAAATAATATCTTTAGTGCTTAATCTGTTGTTATTATCTTTTTCGCTACCCGAAAATTTAACCGTTAGTGTTTTAGAAGCATCGTCCGGCGGATTAATAGCAAAGGTTGATTGCGCTGCATGTCGGCCTTTATGCAATATATTATGTTTTGGCTCTTTAAAGGCATTATCACGTTGGATTAATAATGCTCTAGTACCTAACAGCGGATCGTTATCGCTATACCAAATATGATAAAGCCCACGCTCGCTAATGGGCATTTTCCCCGTGGTGCACACTCGTTTAGCTTTATCGGTTAAAGTGTTGTCGTTGTTGAGCAGGCCTTCTATTTTTAAGTAGGATGTTAATCTTATCGGTAAACTATTCGGATTTTGTTGTGCCTGCTTGAGCAAGCTAACGATGTCTTCTCTTTTTTGTAATAGACAAATGGTCGCGATAACCGGATAGCTTTTAACATTGAGTTGGCGTGATAAACTCATTGAAAACTCTTGGTCGTTTGTATTACTACCAGAACCATTATTTGCTTGTTGTTTTTTGGCTGAGTGACGCGGATTATTATTTTTAGAACTAGCTGATTTGTTCTTGGCAACGCTAGCGTTTAATTTTGCAAGTTCGCCAAAGCCACTGGTTGTTTTTTTTGTTCTGTTATTTGGTTGATTCATTTAAATATTCCTTAGCGTATCGTCAGGCATGTCTTTGCTTTAGACAACTGCTTTAATTCTGGTGAACGAGACTTGCTTGAAAAATAACTGTGATGCCCGACAATCGCTAACTGGTATCTGGCGCGTGTGATCGCTACATTTAAGCGATTTGGCGCATCTAGAAAGCCATCTCGTGTTGTGTTAACCATGCTTAACATGACAAAGTCAGCTTCTTGTCCTTGAAAGTAATCCACCGTGGCCAATTTTATCTGAATGCCAAGGTAATCAAATTTTGCATAGGATCGGTTATTGCCAGTCAGTTTTTGCAGCGCCTCTCGTAAGGCTTTTTCTTGGCCTTTGTAAAAGGTTAGAATCGCCATATCATAAGGTTCATTTTTTATATTTTTGACCTTACCTTGTGCCCACTTACAAAAATTTTCAATTTCATCGATGATGCGTTTTACTTCATTCCGGTTAGAGTTTTTATCTACGCTACCCTGTACATCAATCCAGACATTATGCTTGGTAAACCTTGGATAATTCCATTGGCGTGCAGCACTGACTTGGTTACCATCAAATAGCGAATTGTTGTTATAAAACTGATCGCGTGGGTAAGCTGAAATATCGGGATGCATCCGATGCTGGTAGGTTAATGTTGTATGACGCTGTGATTTTTCTGTGCGATGAAAACCTTGGTTTAAGGTGGTGACAGAGTCAATTTTACGCTTTACTAAACCATCACCTGATAGTGCCTCTAAGATCGATGGAAAGGCGATATTCTTAAGTCCATGCACCCGCCCAAGTACATTAATGGCGGCTGGGAGCAACCTATTAATCTGGATTTCAAGTCCTTTGGTTTTTCCTTTTTCTGATGATAAGCGTAACCAATACTCTCGCTCTAATCGCCAGCATAATTCTTCAGCCCAGTTGGTTTCTTTGAATCGGCTTAAGTATGCCTGGTTTATATCGGTCGATATTTTTTTGTGATCTTTTCTAAAATCAACACTTTGTTTGTTTTTGTAATTGGTGTTATGAATAAAGGCATGGTGCTTCGATTGCCAGTGTTCACTCAACATAATTGCATCGACTGGTAGGCAGCACTCCAATGTGTTTAAAGCGCTAGGCGTGATAAAACAGATGTTATGCAGATAAAGTGGCATTGGGTTATTTAGTATCTGTGTTGGGCTATAAATACTTAAACTTTCATTTGGTTGCTCGCCAATAAGTAGTAGCTTGTTGAGCTCAGTGCAGCTCTGGAATCTTGCTTCTATTTCTTTACCTAGAGCCTGTAATACTCCAGTTGAAACAGGAACGATTAGCTGATTTTTATAAAGGTTATTTTGATCGCCTCTTAACTCTTCGAGTAAAAAGCACGCTTGCTGGATATCTGGTGATAGTAATTTGGCTGCTTCGTACTTTGATGATTTCTCATGGCCACGACCTGGTTTTAACATTAGCTGCTGTAGATTACATACAATTTGTTCGCGATCGGTAAAAGGCGATAATTGTTTGACATCGCCTACCAGGACAAAGCTTTTTGCGTATTGGGCCGGCACTAAAAATTCTTGGAAGGTTGTTTTGCTGCATTCATCAATAATCATGACATCAAAAGGTGCTGCGCCATTATCTAGTGACACATTTCGCTGCCGAAATAGCTTTAAAATTCCAATGGTAGTCCCACAAACTAAATTAGAAGAATCAACTAGTATTTGTTCAGATATGTCATATGATAATACGCTATTGATGCTGGTTAGTTGATTGTCATACTGAAAATGTTCAACATTTGTTGCTTTATTTTCATCACCAATACGTAGTGGGAATATTTCATCAAGCAGGTTGTTTTCTTCAACCCGTTCTAACACATTATTAATCGCAGCATGTGTCGAGGCACTTAGCAGAATGCGCTTACCTTGGCGTACTAATTGAACAATTAATTCTAAGATGGTAGTCGTTTTACCTGTGCCAGGCGGGCCATCTAAGATGGTAAAATCACTAGAGCCTAATGCTTTGGTGACAAAATCGCGCTGCTCTTCACAGCCATCAAAGTTAGGATCGCTTAGTACTTTCCAGTCAATTGATTTGGCGTAGGGACTTAGGTGTGGCCACTGGATACTATCACGGTTTTGTAACAGCTTAATTAGCGTTGCCTGACCAGCTGATGGGCGCTGCATTAAGTTATTAATCGCATCTCGTTGTTTTTTTAGTTGCGATGTATCTACCTGCACACGTAAGGTGGATGTGTCTGATATTTGAGGATACACCGACTTATGTCTTTGTTTGTCGATGTTATTTGCTAATAGTAACTGGCGTTCTTCCGGTTTTGATTTTATGACCTTATAGCCAGGGCCACGGTTGTTATTTTTACTGTTTTCGCCATGATGAATGTTGACGTAGTCTTCAAAAAAACAATCTAAAACCGATTTACCGTTGTCATCAGAATTCTCGGGTTCAATGAGTTGAATCCAGTGTTCTTTAATTTGCTCTTTGTTTATCGTTAACCCGAGTTGGGGGTATTCGCTACAAACGAGGTCACTAATCGCCTGTTGATCTGTTTGTTGTGCTTGCAGGCTAAACCCTGATTTTTTTTTGTAACTAAGGTTCCACTGCTGTTCTACTAATGGTTTTTCGTGGTGACTAAAATGACTTACTGATAATTTATTTAATGAGTCTTGGGTTATATCAGTGATGGTAGCATATTTGATTGCTGGTTTTGTTGCGCTGAATACCAACCAGCTGTTACCGGTTTTAATTGGATTTAGTTTTTCTAGTTGTGCTAAAGCGCATGTGCTTAAGATAGTGAAATAATTTTCAATACCGTCAATGATAAGTTTAGATGTTGGGGTGATTAATCCTGATATGGTGACAGTATTATTTTTGGTGGTAGCTGTATATAAAAAACCATCGACTTTAACGCTGTTTAGCGTGCTTAGGTCTATGCTAAGTGGTCGTAATGTTAATTGATAGCCAGACCATGTAATCGTTTTGATTTCTAACAGTTCAGGCAGGAAAAGCTTGTATTTACCACCGCTTTGCACGAAGTCATTTACCAATATATCAAATGACTGCCGGTCTTTGCCTTTGCCGACGGTAATTTGATCATCAGGGTCTGGCATAAAATCATCATCAAGTGGCGTGCCATCAACTTCTTCAGTTATTTCATACCAGCCCAAATTGTTGTCTTTAATTTCAAGAACAGAAATTGGGCTGACTTGATAAATTTTTTGCTGCGGAATTAGTTGGTAACCCACATAAGATAAGGGTTTCCAGTTGCAGCTTACCTGTTTACCTTCTAATGCTTTAATACTATTTTCTAGATAATGCCTAAAGGGTATTAATGTATCTGTAGCGCCTTTTGATAACTTATCAGCACTGATGCTGATGTTGTTCTCAAGCGCAGAAAAAAAAGGGTTTTCCATAACGACTTCCATTTCTACTTATAAAAAGGGGTTTTCGCCTTCTTGCTTTAAACGTACTTGGCTTGATGGCTTTTTATCATCTAACGGTTCTGGTTTTTCGCTGCTAGCAGGGACTGCACGTCCTTTTGCCCACTTTCTCGTGTTATCAATAATTTCGTGCATAGTTAATGATAATGGTGAGGTATTTTGTATGGCTGTTTTTAAATACTCGAATTCTAATGATCTCCCTGCATCAAATGATAAAAACATCGCTTCTTTTACTGCTTCTTCCAGTTCTGCACCAGTAAACCCTTGACTAATAGCCGCCAATTCTTGAATTTCTGGTTGGGAAAAATCATCCTGGCGGTCACGATTTTTTAGATGAATATTGAGTATTTCAATCCGATCCAATTCGACAGGTAAATCGACAAAGAAAATTTCATCGACGCGACCTTTCCTTAGTAATTCCGGTGGCAATTGTGCAATGTTATTAGCTGTTGCAACGACAAACACGGGTTTTTCTTTTTCTTGCATCCAGGTTAAGAAGCTACCTAGTACCCGCGCTGTTGTGCCTCCATCACTAGAGCCGGAACTTTGCATGCCAGATAGACCCTTTTCAATTTCATCAACCCATAAAATACTGGGCGAGAGCGTTTCGGCTAGTTGCAATGCTTGGCGCATATTCTCTTCAGACTGACCAACTATTCCGCCGTATATTCTTCCCATATCGAGCCTTAATAGCGGCAATTGCCAGGCATTAGCCACGGCTTTGGCCGCTAAACTTTTACCTGTCCCAGGTAACCCTAGTAGTAGCACACCACGCGGTGTTTCTAGGCCATAGCTTTTTGCATCTTCACTAAAAGACTGCTTGCGGCGATTGAGCCAAGATTTTAAATTATTAAGACCGCCGATATCATCAAGAGTCGCTTTAGGGTGGAAGTATTCTAGGTGACCACTTTTTCTTATTACCTGCTCTTTCTGGCTGACAATAAGAGGGATTTCTGCGTCTGTTAACCGTTGTTTTTCGCAAGCAGCCTTGGCAAAAGCAAGCTGTGCTTCACTCGTAGAAAGGCCCAGTGCAGCTTCTAATAATTGCTGTGTCGGAGTAAAGTCACGATCATCTAACTGAAAACGTTGTTTTGCTTGTTGAGCTAATTTTTCTAAATCGTGAGTGTCGGGTAATGGCATCATCATGACTTGTACTTCTTTCTCAAGTTCAGCCGGTAGTTGGGGATACGGTTGTGATAAAATTACCGTGCAATCGGTGATCATTCCTGTTGAAACTGAGGTGGAAAAATTTCTTAACCTGCTAATTTGCTGATGCTCATGCTCTTGTAGATTAGGGTGAAAATCTTCGATTAAGAAGATACTACCTTCTAGCGAAATCTCATCGTCATCATCATTATTGATTAGTTCTAAGATTTCATGAGGTTGCTTATAGTCATTAGACAATACTTCTAATAATGAATCCTTATACTCTCTGAGCCCGTTTGTTCGATCCCAAATATAGACAGAAGTATCTAATTCACTTGCCACCTTAAATGTTGCTGCGCGGATGCGTAACGTTTCATGGCTAATTATTTGAATTATTGGGGCGCCCGCTTGAATGTTTAATTTTAGTTGCGCACTGAAGCTTTTTGAATTCAATTTAACGTCCTTGTATACAAAATTTTATTATTTATTCGTTGTGATTTAAAATGTCTATTATTTTTGAATAGAACTGATAGAAGCAAATATTAACAATGCCACTCAACGAAAAATACTTCTTATTTAACATAACATTATATAATAACATAGGCTACTATTGAAGGTGGTTAAAATAAAAAACAGGTAGTTAGTGCTGACTCCTACGGCATAACAATTCAATTCAACACATCAATGTTTGCTGAACATTAGCTGTCACTTGTTAGTGACCACCACTAATGATATTTGCAGACTTTGCATAACGATTAGAATATTATCACTCTAGGCTATAATACCTATCATGGTTAGTGAGAGGAACTCAGCTAACCTAAAAATCACTAGATAATGTAAGCCTAAATAATCATCCGTACAAAGCCTAGGTATTTATGAGCAACTTAACTTAGCGACAACAATTTTAAAGAAAAGCATTCCTCAAGTCCTACCAATCAAAAAAAATTAAATTTTTTTACAAAATCAAAAGTACTGCGCCAGAGGCGATCATGGCCCACAGCCCTTTAAATATAGGGTTACTGAGAATTCAAGACCTTGTAAGCAGCATTCTAATACATTATATTTACTTTAAATCGAGTAACTAATCGTAAGAGAAATTAGCACTCTGCTATTACGGATTGAGTATTGAACCTCAATGGAAGTTATTAAACCAACTAATTAAAGGTATTGAATATGAGCCATCAAACATTAGATCTTAACTTAACACAAACATATGGCCCTACATTAACTCTAAAAGAGTTATGCAAGCTGATGAAAATAAGTCGTTCAGTATATTATTCGTCTATTAATAGTAAAAGTCCTACATACAAAGAAGACTTTCCACTGCCATTAGCTGGTTTTCGCAAGAATTTATTCATGACTAAACAGATAGAAAACTACTTAGATAAACTTAGCTACATCAAGTCTATCTAAGTAGTTTGACCTATATGACCTGATACTTTATTTATTTCCTTTTCAAGAATGGACCAATACATCTCATAAGCTTCTAATTGTTGATTAATATAATCAGCCTTATTGTAATGAGCCATCGTACCTTTGAGCTTATGTCCTAGAATTTTGTCAGTAATAGGTAACCACTTAGGATCAATTTCACAAAGTGTAGACGTTATTGAGCGCCTAAAATCATGTGGTTTAATCTTTGAAATCCCGCTCTCTGCGAATAACTTAGCCGACATACGGGAACAAAAGCGATCAATGGCATGTATGGAAATTTCTTGCCCTGTGCCTTCCCCCGGAAAAACAAAGCCCTTTTCCCCATAAATTTGAGAGAGTTGATTTAATAGCTGTCTAGCTTTAACAGGAATGGGATGCTTTTCAGGGCGCTGTAATGCATCATCACCTTCCTCCATACCTGTGCGCTTAGTTTCTTTTTTACGCTTAGGAGCAGGTATTGTCCATATGTTTAACTCAAAATCAAAGTGACTCCACATAGCAGTCCTAATTGCTGTATTCCTACCTCCAAAAATAATGATTAATTGGAGACAGATTTTTGTTTGAGGTAACGCTCTTGATTTTTCAATTTCTAGCCATAGCTTGGCAGTTTCATTTGGGGTTGGTGTGCGCTCTCCAACCATTGGAGTACTTCCTACATCATTAACTTTAAAAAGTAATAGTTTCTGATTTTGAATAATCTCTCTCATAGCAGCCCATGTTACTACTGTTTTGAGTAATTTAAGCACAGAGCCTGCGGTGACAGGACTTCCTTCCTTACATATCCAATCAAAGTAATCCATCCAATTAGCATTTCTTATTTCTTCAAAGGGAATATTTAAGTGTTTCTTCACCCAAGCTTGACTTAATGATTTGGGATTTTTAGGTTCATTTTTAATCCACTTATTTATAGTACTAAGATAATTATCATATGTTGATTTTTTAAATTCTTGTTTAGCAACACTATCAAACCAATGTTCAACAAGTTTGATAAGAGTTAACTTACATTCATCTTTATTTTTTTGTTTTTTTGCATTCCATACAAGCTTTGGATTCTTTCCTTCAAATAACAGACCTTTAAGTTCAGGTACTAATTTTCTCACTTCTCCTAATGTTAAATTAGGATAATGACCTAACGTCAAACGTTCAGCTTTATTGTTAAAACGAAAACGATATTGCCAAGCAATTTTGCCTTTAGCTGAAATTCGTGCGCTAATAGAGTCTCGATCAGCAAGCTCAAAAGGTTTATCATGTAACTTATTGTAGTACTTCTTTAATATAGAGTCTGAAATCTTCATCCGCTCTGTACACAATGATAAATAATATGTACACACGAGTGTACACAAAAAATAAAAACATTAATAGATTCATTCAAATAAACCAGAACAAAAAAAAACACAAAAAAAGCCACAGGCCAATAAAACAGTATGGTAAAAGAATATAACAGCGCAACTAAAAATAGTAAAACACAGCCTACTCTGCTCTGGCACGATTATGAAACTTTCGGTATATCGCCGAAGTTTGATAAACCGTCTCAGTTCGCCGGTATACGAACCGATCATGATTTAAACATTATTGGCAAACCAGAAATGTTTTATTGTCGGCCGCCACAAGATTATCTTCCGCAGCCGGAAGCTTGTTTAGTTACGGGTATTACTCCGCAGAAAGCTCAGCAAGAGGGTTTATCTGAGGTTGAGTTCGCTGAACGTATTCATACGTTATTTACCCAACCTGATACCTGCGTTGCTGGCTATAACAGTATTCGTTTTGATGATGAATTTACCCGTTACCTTCTTTATCGTAATTTTTACGACCCTTATGCACGGGAATGGCAAAATGGTAATTCTCGTTGGGATATTATTGATATGGTACGAGCTTGTTATGCCCTTCGCCCTGAAGGTATAAACTGGCCAACCGTTGAGCGAGATGGCGAACAAGTGGTTAGTTTTCGTCTTGAGTTATTAACTAAAGCCAATGATATTGCTCATGAAGCCGCGCATGATGCGATGAGTGATGTTTATGCCACTATTGCGATGGCAAAGTTGATTAAAGAAAAACAGCCTAAGCTTTATGACTTTATTTTTAATCTGAGAAATAAAAAGCAGGTTGCTGAATTAATTGACGTTTATAATATGACGCCGATTGTTCATACCTCAAGTAAAATTTCATCGGAGCACGGTTGTACCAGTTGGTTCGCCCCTTTTGCTTATCATCCGGTTAATAAAAATGCCATTATCGCTGTAGACTTAGCGTTAGATCCACAGCCATTATTTGATTTAAGTAGCGATGAAATCAAAGCGCGATTGTATACTCGACACGATGAATTAGCCGATGACGAATTACCCATTCCCATAAAACTTATTCATCTCAACAAGTGCCCTATTGTTGCGCCAGCAAAAACATTATTGCCTGAAAATGCCGAACGTTTGAAGATCCCTCGCGAGCTTTGTTTAGCAAATTTGGCTAAGTTAAAACAGCATTTAGAAGTAAGAGATAAATTAGCAGAAGTATTTGCTGCCGAAGACTATAGCGACCAAGCAAAGCCAGACGCTGAGCACTCTCTGTATGGAGGTAATTTCTTTTCGCACGGTGATAAAGCACAAATGGATATTCTACGTGAGCTTTCACCTGAACAATTAGCGACTCACCCGTTTATTTTTCAAGATGAACGATTAATGCCTTTATTATTTTTATATCGAGCCAGAAATTATCCATTAACTTTAAGCAGTGCTGAACAACAAAAGTGGCAGCAGCGTTGCCAAGACAAAATTCAGTTTGGTGGCAAAGGCTTATTAAGTGCTGATGAGTTTATGATCACGTTAGAGAATTTAGCGCATGAACATGAGAGCGATGCAGGAAAAATGAAGGTGCTTAAAGCGCTTTATCAATACTTACAGTCTTAAGGCTAATAATATGAATGCCTTAGATAGTTAAACGTTAACTATCTAAGGCATGAAACTTAACTATCGCAATTCATATCTAGATAATTTATAAGGTTATTTGTTGTTTCTTCAATATTACTCACGTCACATGGAATGACTAATATTGTATTATCACTCGCCATACAGGCTAGAACTCCTAAGCGCTCGCCCATATCCTCAACAATCTTTGAAATCAATGTCGCTGCACCAATAACCGTTTTGATAATTATTTGTATATGATTGTGTTTGATTTCTAGAATCACAGAGTCAATAGACTGTTTAGCTCGAGGAATGTGTTGTTTTAATGGCAACCGATAAACAGCGTCATTATTGTTATTACGAAACTTTATTGCGCCCACCTTTTTCAATAAGCGTGAAATTCGTGTTTGTGTAATATTATCAAAACCACGTAATGACAACGCACGCGTTAATTGTAACTGAGAGCCGAAACGCTGGTCATTTAACAACGATTTTACCGCATCAAGTAGCTCAGGTTCTGAAATATTAATCATAAATATTGTCTACTATTTCCGTTATATAAAACAAAGGTTTCTTCCTAATCTAATGCTTTAGCGTTATAGGTTGTTCAATAAAACGGTCAATCCCTAAATACGATGCTTGAGCGCTTTGACTGTTATAATTACTCGGTTCAACCTGTTTGCTATAAGCTGTTTGCCATTCTATCAATGCAAAATCATCAATATTAAGCGTTAACTCCTCTCCATTTTCAAGAATAGCTTGAGCAATGACTCGATAACTTTTATAGCCAATTCGTGGTGAATCAAACTCTATTTCAACATTTTTCCATTCTGTATTTTCACTTAAATCTATTGAGCCAATTAAATGTTTTTCACCATTTTCAAAGGCATCAAACAGTTTTTGACGGGTTTTTCGCCCTTGCCAATAGAAATTGATTTTCACCGAAGCTTGTACATTGAATTTTGCTTTTAATGTCATCGGACTACTTGGTTTATATACTCTTTTAAAACTCTGCATACCAAAAGTATTGCTCTGTAATGGTTTTAATTGTATCGATAAGCTATGTTGTCCACTTGCACCAAAATCATTAATCGACGTACTTTCTCGGTCAAATAACCAACCGCGTTCAGGGCTATCAAAAAGCATAAAGGTTTCAAAGTCACTGCCATTAATAAGGTTTGTCCCTAAACGATAACTCACCTTGTTATTAGGTAAAACGATTTGTGTGATAGGTGCTTGCCATGGCAATTGATATAAACTGGTAACACGTTCATTAGCGCTAAACGTTAGTTGTGTTTTTGATGTGTCTTGAGGTTGAACTGTATCTAAAACTTTATTAGCGGTAATAACACCGTGACCTCCTGATTGGGTTATTTCCGTATTACGAATTTTAGACAATGTTTTAAGGCGTTTCATTACCGTATAGCGATTAGTACCTGTTGCAGGTGTTGGTTTATAACCTTTAACATAAATAGGCACTATTTCTGCGCGATGAAATTTTTCACCATCAAGCCATACATACAAAATAAAGCTATGTTGAGTCGCACTAAAGTTTTGATCGAATATAAAATTCCCCATTGAATAGGCAATTAACTTATTATCATAAAGCTCTAAACCTTGAGTAACATGAGGATGATGGGCTATCGCTAGCGCTGCACCTGCATCTAAAGAAGATTTCAATCGTTGTTCAGTAACCCCTGTAGGGCTATTGGCGTACTCTTGGCTACCATGGTATTGAACAATGGTGATATTACCTTTTTCGACTTGCTTGGTCACAGAACTCAACATATTTTCCATTGAGCCATATGCTGCACCACCATGATCGTTATTTGCCGTTTGTGTGGGATTTGCGCTACCTTCCCAACCTACGTAACCAAGCATAGAAAAGTTATTGTTCTTTATTTTTTGTTCATGGGCTTTCAAGGCAGACTTTTCATTAATACCTGCACCAGAATAAGCCAACTGACTTTGAGATAAAAACTTTAACGTAGAATGTAATCCTGAATCCATATAATCATAAGTATGGTTATTACCGAGGGATACATAATCAATACCTGCCCAACTTAACGCATCTAATATTTCAGGTTGAGAATAAAAAGTGACTGACTTTGGTGCTCGTTCAGTCGGTTTTTCATCGGCAATTTGTGTTTCTAAATTAACGGCAGCGTAATCTGCGATACTCATGTAAGGTTTAATATGCGAGACAATAGCGCGACTATCTGCTGCTTTATTATCTGGATGTATCAATATTTCATCACCAAAATAAGGTTTATAAAACCGTCGTCCCATCATAACGTCGCCACCAAAGGCCAACATAACCCGATTTTTCGCTTTTTTAACTAAAGTTATATCACTAATGTTTTTCTCTTTATCTAGAGATTGCGATAATTCAAAATGGCTGAATGTTTGAACATTAGAGAAATAATTAGGATGGGATAAAACAATTTGGTAACTATCAGAAATATTAGCATGAATAACAAATGTGCCTTTCTGGTTTGTGGTAACTTTTTTATCTCCCACCTGCACATCAACACCAGCAAGTGATTTTCCTTGTTCGGTATTTACCTTGCCATTAATAACAAAAGTATCGTTAGCGAAACTGTTTACCGTTACCATGAATAATAAAACTGACCAGAACTTGTTCATTAAAACTCCTAATTTAAAACAATCAACATGTACTACTATATAGATTTTTCATTGAAACTTTTATTCATAAAACAAACATCCCTATAACCTAAGGGTATGGACTTAAACCTGATTAAACTCATTAGCATTACCTATAGCCTTCATTTATGAATCACCAAAATTTTATAAATATTAATGTTGAGAGAATTGAGTGAGGATAAGTCATACCCTATTAATGATGAAACAGAGGCAATAATGAAAAATTCAACAACTAATAATGATGGAGAAACAACTGAAGATAAGAAAATAGCCAATTCATTTTTTACGCGTAGTACATTAAGTGATGCACATGTTAAACCCTCACTGTCTACTTATGAAAGCGACGATATAACGCCCTTTTATATATTAGGGTATAATTAAGAAATTGAATGATTGCTTTTGGGTGGATTTGGTTGTAAATGTCAAAACAACTTTTTTAAAGATTTTTAAACTTTAGTGTTAATACGATTTAACAGCTTTATTATTGTCTAGATCCCGTCCTGTGATAACAGGAGATGTAATTAATTCATCATGAGAAAAAACGTTATTGAACTAAGGTTTAATAACGTTATGGTTTCCACTTACGTATTACTGTTATTAACTAATGAGCAAGTTAATTAACAAATTTACCGGCAAGCTTTTTCAAATACTTTCCTTGATGAATGACTAATTCACCATTTAGCATCACATGCTCTATCCCTGTTGAATATTGGTTCCAAGTAGAAAAGTCAGCCTTCGCACTAAAGGTTTTTGGATTGAATACAATAATATCAGCTTTATAGCCTTTAACTAATTTCCCTCTATTGTCTAAACCAAGAATTTCAGCCGTTTTACTTGAACTTTTTTTAATAAAGTCAGCTAAAGTAAGTAGTTTCTTTTCAACAACATACTTTTGATATTTTTTAGGGAAGCTCGCATACTTCCTTGGATGACCATTAGTTCCATCTGACGATGTAACCACCCAAGGTTGTATCATGAATTTTTCAACATCTTGTGGCGACATATTAAAAGAGGCAACACGAACATCACCTTCTTGTACTAATTGAATCGCTGTAGTAATGGCGTCTGATGATCTTTTGTTTGCCACTTCAGCTAGAGTTAATCCAACAAGCTCTTGGTTTTTAAAAGCAGTGATCAATAATGATTTTGGTCCACCGCGCCGGCGAATGTTTTCAGTAATTTCGCTACGTAGTTTTTCGGCTAACTTAGGATCATTTAATCGTTTATAAAAGGCTTCTTTTGAATCAGCCATGACCCATTTGGGCATTACTGCACTGTGTAATTTAGTGCCTGAAGCTAACCAAGGGTATTGATCAGCTGAAATACTTAAACCGCTCGCTTGAGCTTGCTCTACTTTTTCAATGACATTTTTACTTTGCCCCCAAACATCAACACCCAACGCCTTAATATGAGCAAGGTGAAGATGTATATCCGCTGCACTTGCAATATGAATAGCTTCGTCGATTGCTGCACTTAAACCGATATTAAAAGTACTTTCGTCGCGTAAATGCGTATCATAAACCCCGCCATATTTACTCGCAATTTTAGCCAGCGTTACGACTTCTTCGGTATTGGCAAAACTTCCCGGTACATAATAAAGCCCGCTTGATAAACCTAGCCCGCCAGCCTCCATTGCTTTCGTCAATAATAGCGACATTTCGTCAAGATCTTCTTTTGTTGCAAAACGTTGAGCTCGGCCCATTACTTCTTCACGCAGACTGCCGTGACCAACGAGTAAACCAACATTAGTACCAATACCATTAGCTTCGAGGTCTTCAGCTGCTTTTGCAATATCGACGGGACCTTCACCATCATTTCCATTAATAACCGTCGTTACGCCTTGGGTCAGGTAATTTAAATTATGATTTTTATCCTGACTATAAAGCTCTGCTAAGCTATGTGTATGTGGATCAATAAAACCTGGGCTAACTACTTTGCCTTTAGCATCAATGACTATTTTAGCAATTACGTTATGATCACCTTGTGGATAAACACCACAAATAATATCACCGCATAGTACGATATCTAATGCTTGTGCTTCACCATGGATACCTGTGTAAACTTGGCCATTTTTAATTAAGGTATCAACCTGCTCTTTCGGTTCAAAAGAACAAGAAAATAAACTAAGCAAACAGCCCGTTATTAATACTTGTTTAATCATTTTCTGACTCATTAACCCTGACCTATTCTTTATTATGATTAGTGTTCGACAGCATTGTTCTCATTAATAGTGTTGATGCATTTTTCGCAATAATTTTAATGTTTTCACGATTTGATTCATCACCCATCTCATAAGTAATAGCATGAACATTATAATGATCCGCAAAATATTGTTTCGACACGCCATTATTCGGTGTATTTCCTGGCTGCAGTAATACTCTAAAGTTAGGCATGGCTTTGTCTAATTGACCTAACCAATGCTTAACAAAATAAGGTTCTTCTACGCCGTAATTTACTGGCATGGTGTAAAAAACATCTTTCTGTGTTGAATGAAAATCTACGGCAAATTTGATTTTTTCACCTTTTGCTACGAGTGACCTCAGATAGTTATTTATATGCTGGGTTTCGGGTTGGCTGAAGTTAATCCAATCTCTATTCAGATCTAAACCATTGGCATTATGTCGCCAATTCCCCATAGACACACCGTCTGGATTAATATTGGGAATAACTAATACGTTATATTTATCACGAAACTGCTTAGCTAAATCGTTATCTGCAAGTAATGTTTCAACAAAAGGAAATAACGCTAAAGCGCCGGTAACTTCTGGGGGATGCTGACGCCCCAAGATCACTAGCCATTCATTACCAGAGCCTATTGATTCAATTTTGTAAATAGGACGTTTTTGTACCGATTGTCCCAATACATCAAGACCGATGTTATCGTTGCTAATCAGTTTATTCGCCCAATCTATATAGTATTGGTTATCGATAATTTCTTGACCCGCAATATAAATCGCATTTGGTGATGCTTCAATATTCATGATCAGTCGTTTACCATTAATTTTATGGGGTTGTAGCTTCCAATTTTGTCCGTCTTGGCTAACTTTAGGAAGGTATCTGTGTTTGTCCCCCTTCACTATCATCGTTATTTTAATCATTGCTGATTGCTTGGCTTGTATTTTAAATGCATACCATGGGCTTGAGTTAATAGGAGTATTTTCAGGTTTTAGTTGGATTAAATACTCGTTATTTCCAAGCGACTTACACTCATCCATACGTCCTGCAGAAAAATCAGCGGTTAAAATAACATTGCCCGAATTACATGTTTGCGTATTAATACTTTCATCATTTGAAGCACAAGCGGCAAGTAATAAGACTGAAAATGACAATGCGCAAATAAATAATAATTTTTTCATAATTAATCTTTAAAGTTGAATGGTTAATATAAAGATGGCTCGGCTAAAGTGATTTGCCAAGCCATCTTTGTTATTTTACAGTAAGAAAATATTAATATTTAAAATGATTTACTTAGATTTAAATAAACGTAACGACCACGGTTTGAGTGGTAATCTCCTGAGTAACCGTGCCAGAAGTTATCTGCTAATGGCGGCTCTTCGTCAGCAATATTTCGAACACCTAAACGTGCGTATGTACCTTCAAGAGGGCTACCTTTACCAAATTTATATGACGCATATACATTTACAGTTGTCATACTAGCAATCGGTAAAAACACTTTTACTTCATCATCATTGGTATAATCTGCACTGGTATCAATAAATTCACTGACGTAATTAACACTTATACCAGCTCCCCATTGATTAAGTTTCCAGTTTAACGACGATTTAGCACGCCATTCAGGATTACCATCTTTTAAGATTAAATCGCCGACACCTGCAACTTCTACCTCTGCAAGGTTAGGATATTTATCTAAATTTTTCTGTGCTTCAAGTACGATTGCAGAAAGACTATCAACAGATGTTTCATATTTAGTTAAATGTGCTGCATTAATGTTAAATTCAAAATCACCAAATGATGTTTCAAAATCATATACTATGCCAAAATCAATACCTGTCAATTCTTGGCTTGCTGCATTTATATATCGGTTATTTACTTGGCTAGCAACTAGTTCACCATCACGAATAACATTAGAATTACCAGTGCCTCCGTCTTGACGTATCACATAATCGTGCGCTAGCACCGTTTCATAAGGAGCAAGAAAAACGAGATTCTCTTGGTCAATATTCCAATAATCGATAGTGAACGTTAAGTTATCAGTCGGTTCAAGAACGAATCCAAAAGAGGTATTCACACTGTCTTCTGGCTCAAGGTCTGAATTACCTTGACGGTTATCAATAACCGCATAGGTTTCATCAGTTACAGGGTCATACTTAGAAGAACGACGTGGCATGCTTGCTTCTTCAGAGCTTTGTTGTAAGCCAGGTACTTTAAAGCCACCAGCATACGATGCTCTCACACTTAACCAATCTGTCGGTTTGTAAAATAAAGCAACTTTAGGTTTGAGTGCATCACCGCCATCAGAAAAATTTTCATAGCGTGCTGCTAATTGAACTTCAGCATACTGATCACCGCTATCAATTAATGGCACGATAAGCTCTGCATAAGCTGAACCTACATTACGGCTAGCACTAGAATCAGTTGTTGCGCTACTTCCATACAATGAGCTTTCATTCACAACACCTGAAGCATCAATAAAAGGCAAGCTTCCGTCTACATATTTTGAACGGTCACTGTCGTAAGTTTCACGACGAAACTCAATACCTACAGCAAGCCCAGCGTCACCGGCTGGCATAGAGAAAATTTCTGGGTTACTTGCTTTGAAATCAATCGACGCAAGGCTAGTTTGCGATAAAGTATGCGCTTCAATTAAAAACTGGTCGCTGATTGATGGAGACACTAAAGTTCTATTACCAATAGTATTTGGATTGTTAACATCACCACCACCAAAAACGTTATATGCGGTGGCTGAATCTGTACTGTTCACTGCTTTTTCAAAGGCATTTACATCAATACGTGTGCTTCGGTCATTCGTTTCGGCTTCACTATAAAATGCAGCACTTTCCCAATCCCATGCACCCATATAACCTTTAAAGCCGGCAAGTACACGAAAACTACTGTCATCAACCGTAACTGTTCTTGGCCCTATATCAGTAGGACGATATCTGCGTAAAGTTACTTCTTCGCCAAATGGATTGTAAAAGGCATCTGCAGATATATTAAAGCGATGCTTACTGCCGTTATGATTTTGCTCTGATTGATTCGTCAATTCCGCTTGGTAATAAATACCTTCCGCAAAAAACTCAACATCATCATTAACTTCATGCGTAAAGTGAGTATAAAAGTTAACTCTTTTTGCATCTGAAGATAAAGGACGAGTGGTTCCTCGATCAAAACGGATATCTCTACCGGAACTGCCCTGGTCAACACAAACATTTTCAACTGTCAGTGCTGAATCTACACAACCGGATAAAGTGTCAGGTTGTAAATGAAATCTTCCTAAGCTATCACTGTCAAACTCGCCCCAAGGCGTATCTGAACTTCGATTATCTAATTGTGTATCACCAATAAATTCTTCAGGTAACCCTGCGTATTCGCGTCTATCGTGACTTGCCGAATATGGACGCTCTGTTGCCATCATGCCGTTACGGTTATAGATACTTAAAGATCCAACAAGGTTAGAAAGACCGTTATTAAGCTCGACACCACCTAAATAAGTAAAAGTTGTTTCATTTAATGGTGTACCTTGAGAACCACCATGTCTAAGGCTCACTTTGTTACCAACATATTCACTATCAAGCGCATAGTTAACTACGCCAGCAATAGCATCCGAGCCGTAAACAGCAGCAGCACCATCACGCAACACTTCTAATGAACGTAAGCCTGAAACAGGTAAAGTGTTTGAGTTAACGGTATTTACAGGTACTTTGTTAGCGCCTGATTTAGATTGTGTACCAGGATGATTTACCATTCGGCGACCATTAAGTAATACTAAGGTATTACCAGCACCTAAACCACGCAGGTTGAATGAGCCAACATCACCACGGGCATCATTGACGTTTGAAGAACCGGTAGTTTCACCAAAATTAACAGAGCCCATTTGTGGAATGGAGCGAAGTAGTTCATCTCCTGACATGGCAGCTGAGTTTTCAATATCCGCAGCCGTCATTGTTGTTACGGGCAATGGACTAATATCAGTAGCACGTTTAACGTTAGAGCCAATAACACTAATTCGCTCTACTTTCTTTTCTTCTGCTTCAGTTGATGTTTCTTCGGCATGAACTTGAAAAGTAACTTGGGCTGTTAATGCCGTGATAACGCATAAGGTTAAGTGCTTTAATTTATGTGATTTTTTCGCTTGTTGTTTCATTTCTTCCACCTTGTATAATTTAATTGTGGTCATTTTTGTCGAATATTTATATCCGATCATTTTTTTATTAAACTCACCTTGCCCAAAGTCATTCAACAATACCATTACTAGAATATCCGAACCCTATAACCTAAAGTTATGTACAATCAAGATTATCATAAAGTAAGCGTTTATATATGCGATAGTTGATTGATTAGAACCTTTGGTTATGCTTTTGTTAACTTTTTGAACTGCTTATTGGTTGATTACCCTTTACAATCAGATTTCTGTTTTTGAACATACAGTTCATTCATTATAAAAATAAAAGTGTCATAAAAATAAAGGCAACGAATAACATGCAACTAGAAATATCAATAATAGAAACATTTATAATCGCTTTATTAATTCTTTTCACGGGATACTTTTTAAATAGTAAAGTGATGTTTTTAAGAAATAATAATATTCCTGAACCTGTGGTAGGAGGCATTGTGTTCTCAATACTTTCAGCCATTTTATATATATATTTTGAGGTAAACTTTCTATTCGACATGTCTTTTAAAACACCATTAATGACCATTTTTTTTACAACGGTCGGATTAGGTGCAAGTTTTGCGTTACTTATTAAAGGTGGTCCTAAAGTTTTGTTGTTCCTGGGTGTCGCCACCTTATATTTAATTGTGCAAAATGCGGTGGGTGTTTCGATAGCAATGGCTACAGGACTAGATCCTTTAATGGGACTCATTGGTGGTTCAGTTACCCTTTCTGGCGGCCATGGTAATGGTGCAACATACTCTGATTTATTCATTAATGAATATGGTTTACCTAGTAGTGTCTTTGAATTAGCGATGGCGGCCGCAACTTTAGGTCTAATTTTAGGTGGGCTTGTTGGTGGCCCCGTCAGCAAAAGATTGATCACAAAATACAATTTGAAACCCGATAACTCGTACCACGAAGAACTTGACGATACCATCACCTTTGATCCTGATGATCATGATCTTGTTACGCCAAGAAAGATGATGGAAACTTTATTTGTTATTTTAAGCTGTATGTATTTAGGTAATATCGGTTATTTAGCCCTAAAATCTGTGGATGTTGTGTTACCTGCTTTTTTAATTCCATTATTAGTAGGCGTTGTTATTACCAATTTTACCGAGTTCACTAAAACCTATAAAATTAGCCGAGCGTGTATTGATTTATGGGGTACGATGGCACTTTCAATGTTTTTAGCAATGGCATTAATGTCACTTAAAATTTGGGAGTTAGTTAGCCTAGCTGGCCCAATGATATTTATGATTCTCGTACAAGCTGTCATGCTCATGTTATTTGCTTATTTTATCACTTTTAGAATAATGGGAAAAAATTATCACGCTGCAATTATGGCTGGTGGACACTGTGGGTTCGGCTTAGGCGCTACACCAACGGCGGTTGCTAATATGGAATCTTTGGTTTCTCGTCATGGCCCTTCCCCTCAAGCATTTTTGGTTGTGCCACTAGTTGGTGCATTTTTTATTGATATTACCAATGCGTTGGTTATACAGTTATATTTAAGTTTTCCATTTATGAATGGTTAAAGTCGGACAGTATAAAACACTCATTAATATTTTGATTTTTAGGAAACACAATGCGCTTAAGACATATTGAAATTTTTCATGCTATTTATACCACTGGTTCAATCACCAATGCCGCTAAAATATTGCATGTGTCGCAACCGTCTGTCAGTAAAGTGTTATCTCATGCTGAGCTTCAATTAGGTTTTAACTTATTTGACAGGGTTAAGGGCCGACTTATCCCAACGGATGAAGCTGAAATGCTCTTTGATGAAGTTGACAAAATTTATCAACAAATGCGTTCAATCAAAAATACCGCGCAAAATATTAAAAAGTCAGAATTTGGAAGCATAAGTTTAGGGGTTTCTCCTGCACTTGGTTTTGATGTTATCCCAAATGTCATTGCCAACTTCCATAAAGACTTTCCTAATGTCACTTTCGATATTCAAACTATTCATAACGACGAAATGATGCAAACGCTATTAGAGCATAAATGTGACTTAGCGGTTTTGTTTTCTCCTAAAACACTGCCGGGGTTGACCTCTGTTTCATTAGCACAATCTGAGCTGGTTATTGTCTATCCTAAAGACAAATTCCCGCATTGTCCGACAAAGTTAACCCTTAATGAAGTCTGTGATCTTGAATTTATTGACATAAGCGACAGCGGCCCCTTAGCTGAAATGCTATGGGCAAGAATTATGGAGGAAGACATTAATTTCAAATCAACAATCAAAGTTCAAACCTACTTTATTGCCGCTAGATTAGTCGCTAGAGGCGTAGGTGTATGTGTTGTCGACCGTTTTACTGCAGAAGGTAACTTAAGCGATAATGTCGCTATAGCATCTTTCGAACCCACTTTAGCTTTTAATATAAATGCTGTTCATCTTGAAAACCGTAAGTATTCAAAGGTTATTGATGAGTTTATGCCATACCTAACCCTAGGATTTTAAAGGAATAAAACAAAAACATAACCCTAGGTTATGATCAATTAAAACCTTGTCACTTTTAATGCATGCTCACTAAGTTAAGCTCTGGATACAAATAAAAATTATCCACGTTTAACTTTAGGAATACAGCTATGCATATTGCTTCTCCATACTTATTATTTATCGGCGACGCCACCGACCAACTGTCAATAAAAATGGCGCGTGGTGTTTCAGATTGGCGCCCAGAACTATGCATTGGTGAATATGCGGTTACTGGTTGTAAAGTTTCAACGGGAATTAAAAAATTAAATATCAAGCAAGCCGCGGAGAAAGGCGCAAAATCTTTCATTCTTGGCTTTGCCAACAGTGGCGGTGTACTAGATAAAAAATGGCTACCCTATATTATTGAAGCTTTAGACAACGGCATGGACATAGTTAGTGGCTTGCACAATAAACTTACCGATTTCCCAGCAATTGTCGCTAAAGCTAAAGAAACAAACCGAAAATTACTTGATATTCGTCATCCTAAAGCCGAATTTATTACGGGAACTGGCGTTAAGCGCACCGGTAAAAGGCTCCTTACGGTAGGAACTGACTGCTCGGTTGGAAAAATGTATACCTCTCTAAGCTTAGAGAAATCAATGAAAAAACATAAAATGAATGTTGATTTTCGTGCAACAGGACAATGCGGAATTTTAATAGCAGGTACTGGTGTAGCTATTGACTGTGTTATTTCAGACTTTTTATCAGGGGCCGCTGAGTCTTTATCTCCGAATAATGATAGCGAACATTGGGATATTATTGAAGGTCAAGGGTCGCTCTCTCACCCAGCTTTTGCAGGGGTTAGTTTAGGTTTACTGCATGGTTCTCAACCTGATGCTTTGGTTATTTGTCATGACTTAAATCGTAGTTATATGCGCGGCTTACCTCATAGTAAATTTCCGAGCATTGAGGCAACCATCAACTTAAATTTACAAGCCGCAAAATTAACCAATCCAAACACTAAAGTTGTCGGTATTACGGTGAATACTTCAAGTGTTAGCGTCGAAGAAGGGCAACGTATTTGTGCTAAACTAAGTGAGGAATTTTCGCTTCCTTGTGTTGACCCATTAAGAGATGGTACAGATAGCATTGTGGCTACTTTGTAATGGTGACAGAAAATAAAGCAAGTGAAAAACAGCATTCAGTTAACAAACTGACAATCAACGTTTTCAATGAACAACTGCGATTAAAAAGTGTTTTTCGTATTGCTCGAGGCGCAAAAACTCAAGCAAATGTGGTTGTAGTAACAATAGATGATGGAACACATTGTGGTTGGGCGGAAGCAGTACCATACGCTCGTTATAATGAATCTGTGGATATTGTTATGGAACAAATTAGCGCGCTAGCTTTAACCGAGATAACCAATAAAAACATTGGTGAAACGCTTGCTTCCTTACCTGCAGGAGCAACACGAAATGCTTTAGATTGTGCTTGGTGGGATCTACAGGCTAAAAAACTAAACACAACGGTCGAAGAATTATTACACCTTGATCCTGCTAAAGCTTGTATTACAGCTCAAACACTCAGTATAGATACGCCTGAAGCTATGGCTGAAGCCGTTACTAAACTTAATAACCCGCCATTAGTTAAAGTTAAGCTTGATAATCAAGATATTATCAAAAAAATGACAGCTATCGCGCAGGCAGCGCCTAACAGCGAATTCATTGTTGATGCTAACGAAGGCTGGTCAATTGATGATTTGGCGAACAACTGTGCACAGCTTAAAGCGTTAAACGTTATTTTAATTGAACAACCCCTTCAAGCTGGACATGATCAAGCCTTAATTAATTTTGACTCACCCATTCCTCTTTGCGCTGACGAATCCTGTCATACTCGTGCAGAGCTTGATTATTTAAAAGGTCGTTATCAAGTTATTAATATAAAACTCGATAAAACAGGCGGCTTAACCGAAGCAGTTTTGCTGGCTCAGCAAGCAAAACGTCAAGGCTTCGAAATTATGCTCGGGTGTATGGTTGGAAGTTCTTTAGCCATGGCCCCAGCTGCATTACTTGTTAACAAAGCACGTTATGTTGACTTAGACGGCCCATTACTTATACGCGATGACCGAGAGTTTGGTTTCAGTTTTGACAAAGGGGTGATGCAACCTCTTCCACCGATTTTATGGGGCGGTCCGCATACATTGCAAGCAGCGAGTAATTTACTTATTGATTAATTTTTATGTTTCTCTTTATTCCCTTAAAGACTTCAATTTTTTGAAATGTCTAAGCCCTGCTTGCAGGGCTTTTTTTTAAGTTTTAATTAGAAATTAAAATGAATCGCCAGGAATACGTACCCAACCTTCCATTAATACCCGAGCACTTCGGCTCATTACGGCTTTATCAACAATCCAAGCGCCATTAACTTCACTGGCTTGTGCTCCTACTTTAAGCGTGCCTGATGGATGACCAAAAGTCACAGATTCTGATCCTTCACCTGCAGCATTACCAGTAGCAAGAGCAACTAAGGTACCAGGAATAGCGGCTGCTGCGCCAATAGCCACTGCAGCTGTGCCCATCATCGCATGGTGTAATTTACCCATAGACAATGCGCGAACGTGTAAGTCAATATCGCTTGCTAAAACAGCTTTACCACTTGAGGTAACATAATCTTTTGCTGGTGCAACAAAAGCAACTTTGGGCGTATGTTGGCGAGCCTCGGCTTCTGAAAGTTCAGTAATTAAGCCCATTTTAATCGCGCCATAAGCACGAATCGTTTCAAAGCGTTCTAGTGCTGCAGGGTCGCCATTAATGGCTTCTTGTAACTCGGTGCCGGTATAACCAATTTCATCTGCATTTAAAAAGATGGTTGGGATACCTGCGGTGATCATGGTTGCTTTAAAAACGCCAACACCGGGTACCTCTAGGTCATCAACAATATTCCCCGTTGGAAACATCGCCTCTGATGGATCAACGGGCGCGATAAATTCAACCGGTACTTCTGCCGCAGGGAAAGTAACCCCGTCGAGCTCGAAATCTCCTGTTTCTTGTACTTCACCGTTGGTGATAGGTACTTGAGCAATAATCGTTTTCGAGATGTTTTTTTGCCAAATACGTACGGTACAAATACCGTTTTCAGGAATACGCGTTGCATCAACAAGGCCAGAATTAATCGCAAATGAGCCAACTGCAGCGGTTAAGTTACCGCAGTTACCACTCCAATCAACAAACGCTTTATCGATAGCCACTTGGCCAAATAAATAATCTACATCGTGATCGGCTTGGTTTGATTTTGCTAAGATAACGGTTTTGCTGGTGCTTGAGGTTGCGCCGCCCATACCATCGGTTTGTTTGCCGTAAGGATCTGGACTACCAATAACGCGTAGCAGCATATTATCGCGTGCTTCGCCGGCAACCTGACAACGTTCAGGTAAATCAGTTAAATTAAAAAACACACCTTTTGAAGTGCCGCCACGCATATAAGTAGCAGGAATCTTTACTTGAGGTATGTGTACTTGGGGAGTATGAATCATCAGTTTTCCTTCAATATTTTTCGCTTCTCAAAAGACGCTTTAGCTAGGTTGAATGATGTCACATAGCGGTCTATGCTGCTGCCATTATCTTTACTAAAAAGCTTTTTGCTTTACGATTTTGTCACTAATAAAAAGCAGCAAATTAGTTACCTAAATTGCTGCTTTAATTAAAATTACACCGAGTTGATTTTTATAAGAAGTGTTTTATCAATGCCAATGCGCAGTTGACTAAGGTCAATGAGCACTTTAAACCTAGATAAAACATTAAAAATCAATTATCTATTAGACTCCAAGAAGTCATTCGCAAACTTTTGCAATACGCCACCCGCATTGTAAACTGACACTTCTTCGGCGGTATCTAAACGACACTTAACTGGTATCGTTAATAATTCGCCGTTGGTACGGGTCATTAACACGTTCATTTCAGCGCCCGGTGACATTTCACCGTTACCTGCAACATCAAATGTTTCGGTACCATCAATATTGTAGGTATGGCGTGTTTCGTTATTAACAAACTGCAAAGGTAAAACACCCATGCCCACTAAGTTAGTACGATGAATACGCTCAAAACCTTCGGCAACGATCACTTCAACGCCGGCTAAACGAACACCTTTAGCCGCCCAATCACGTGATGAACCTTGACCATAGTCAGCGCCAGCAACGATAATTAACGGTTGCTTACGCTCCATGTAGGTTTCAATCGCTTCCCACATACGTGACTCTGTGCCCTCTGGCTCTATACGCGCCAGTGAACCTTGTTTAATGTCACCCTTGTCATCACGACACATTTCATTTAACAATTTAGGGTTAGCAAAAGTTGCTCGTTGCGCGGTTAAATGATCGCCGCGATGCGTTGCATAAGAGTTAAAGTCTACTTCAGGTAAGCCCATTTTATCTAAATAAGCCCCTGCAGCACTATCGAGTTGAATAGCATTTGAGGGTGATAAATGATCTGTGGTGATGTTGTCACCTAAAACTGCTAACGGACGCATACCTTTCATGGTACGTTCACCCGCTAAGGCGCCTTCCCAATAAGGTGGACGACGAATGTAGGTGCTCATTTCTCGCCAATCGTAAAGCGGAGATTCAGCCGGTTCAAAAGCGCCTAAATCAAACATCGGCGTATAAATTTTCTTGAACTGCTCTGGCTTAACACAGCTTGCAACTATCGCATCTATGGCTTCGTCAGTTGGCCAAATATCTTTTAAGGTAATATCATTACCTTGTTGATCTTGTCCGAGTACATCTTTTTCAATATCGAAACGCATCGTACCGGCAATAGCATAAGCAACTACTAACGGTGGTGAGGCTAAAAAGGCTTGTTTAGCATACGGATGAATACGTCCGTCAAAGTTACGATTACCCGATAAAACCGCCGTTGAATAAAGATCACGGTCGATAATTTCTTGTTGAATTTTTGGATCTAACGCGCCCGACATGCCGTTACAAGTTGTACAAGCGTAACCGACAATACCAAAACCCATTTTTTCCATTTCAGATAATAAACCGGCTTCTTCTAAATAAAGTTTCGCGACTTTTGAACCTGGTGCAAAAGATGATTTAACCCAAGGCTTGCGCAATAAGCCAAGCTCGTTAGCGCGTTTAGCCACTAAGCCTGCCGCCACAACGTTGCGAGGGTTCGAGGTATTAGTACAACTGGTTATAGCGGCAATAATAACCGCGCCGTCTGGCATTTCTCCGGCTTTTTCTTGTGCTTTACAGGCATCAAGGTCCTTCGCTATGCCTTTTGACGACAATTCGCTGGTCGGTAAACGACTGTGCGGATTAGACGGGCCAGCCATATTACGACCAACTGATGATAAATCAAACTCGATAACGCGGTCATATTCAACGTCAGCTAAGTCATCAGCCCATAAACCGGTATGTTTAGCATAGGTTTCTACCAGTTCAACTTGCTCTGGCTCACGGCCGGTCAGTTTTAAATAATCAATGGTTTGTTGATCAATATAAAACATTCCTGCTGAAGCGCCATATTCTGGTGTCATGTTCGAAATAGTAGCGCGGTCACCTATAGTTAAACCTTTGGTACCTTCACCAAAGAATTCTAAGTAACTTGATACCACTTTTTGATTACGCAAAAATTCAGTAATAGCTAAAACCAAATCAGTAGCTGTAATACCCGGTTGGCGTTTACCTACCAGTTTTACGCCAATAATATCAGGTAAGCGCATCATCGACGGGCGACCTAACATGACAGTTTCAGCTTCTAAACCACCGACACCAATAGCTATAACACCTAAGCAATCGATATGTGGGGTATGGCTGTCGGTGCCAACACAAGTATCAGGAAAAGCAACACCGTCACGGAGTTGAATAACCGGTGACATTTTTTCCAAATTGATTTGATGCATAATGCCATTACCCGCAGGAATAACATCAACATTTTTAAACGCTGTTTTGGTCCATTCAATAAAATGGAAACGGTCTTCGTTGCGGCGGTCTTCAATGGCACGGTTTTTTTCAAACGCATCACTTTCAAAACCAGCATGTTCAACAGCAACAGAATGATCAACAATTAATTGCGTCGGTACAACCGGGTTTACTTTTGAAGGATCACCACCTTGCTCGGCAATGGCATCACGCAGACCCGCTAAATCAACCAAAGCCGTTTGACCTAAAATATCATGACAAACAACACGTGCCGGATACCATGGAAAATCAAGATCTTGCTTACGCTCAATTAATTGCTTAAGTGAATCTGTTAAGGTTTCAGGTGAACAACGGCGTACCAATTGTTCAGCTAATACGCGTGAGGTATAAGGTAGTTTTGCGTAACTACCGGCGCTTATTGCTTCAACCGCCCCTCGAGTATCAAAATAATCTATATTGATGCCGCCAATTTTATAACCGGGCAGCGGTTTGCGATGTTCATAATTCATAGTCATTACCTTTCGCTGATAGGTGGAACCGTTCTCGGCTTAGCGCCTTTGTAGTCAGCACTTGGACGAATAATACGGTTATTTGAACGTTGCTCCATAATGTGAGCAGACCAACCTGTTACGCGTGAACAGACAAAAATAGGGGTAAACAATTTAGTGGGAATACCCATGTAGCTGTACGTTGAAGCATGGAAAAAATCAGCGTTACAGAATAACTTTTTGGTATCCCACATGAATTCTTCACAGGCTACTGAAATATCGTAAAGTGACGTATCCCCATTTTCAGCCGCTAACTTTTCAGACCATGCTTTAATAATGACATTACGTGGGTCTGAAGTACGGTAAATTGCGTGACCAAAGCCCATAATTTTTTCTTTACGTTCAAGCATACCCGCCATTTTTTCTTTAGCGTCGCTTGGCGATGAGAATGATTCAATCATATCCATTGCGGCTTCGTTAGCACCACCATGAAGTGGACCACGTAATGTGCCAATAGCACCGGTGACACATGAAAACATATCAGACAAGGTTGAAGCACATACACGCGCCGTGAAGGTTGAAGCATTAAACTCATGTTCTGCATATAAAATTAATGATACGTCCATAACACGTTGATGCTGTGCTGATGGGCTTTCACCATTGAGTAAGCGCAAGAAATGTCCGCCTAAAGAGTCTTCGGTTGAAGTACAGTCAATTTCTACACCGTCATGGGAGAATTTATACCAGTAACACATAATGGCAGGAAATGCGGCTAATAAGCGATTGGCGGCTTGATTTTGCTCGCTAAAATCATTTTCTGGCTCTAAATTACCTAAGAATGAACAACCGGTGCGCATAACATCCATTGGATGAGTTTCTTTTGGGATCAGTTTTAATACCGCTTTTAATGCTTGCGGTAAGTCGCGCATGGCAAACAACTCAGCTTTATAAGTGGCGAGTTCTTTTTCATTAGGGAGTTCACCATGAAAGAGTAAATAAGCAACTTCTTCAAAGGTACTGTTTTCAGCTAAATCAGCAATATCATAACCACAATAGGTTAAACCTGAGCCTGACTCACCAACGGTACAAAGCGAAGTTTCACCCGCACTTTGACCACGTAAGCCTGCGCCACCAATTTTTTTATCTGCTACTTTTACATCTGACATACTATTTTCCTCATATTCTTTTGTTGGGTTAGTCGCTTGTATCGCTGCTAACTTAGTTTTATTTTATTATAATATCTGTTACTTATTTTTGCCTTCGGTGAACAAAGCATCAAGCTTTTGCTCGTAGTCGTGGTAACCCAAGTAATCGTATAAATCCATCCGCGTTTGCATATTGTCGATTTCAGCTTTTTGGTCACCATCATCAAGTAAGGTTTTGTAAACCGACTCAGCCGCTTTATTCATCGCACGAAATGCTGATAATGGGTAAAGTACCATCGCACAACCCCACTCACCTAGTTGCGCTTTGTTCCACAATTCGGTTTGACCAAATTCGGTAATATTAGCGAGCACTGGTACATCTAACGCTTCGGTAAAAGCGCGATAATGTTCTTCTGTTTTAACTGCTTCGGCGAAAATACCATCGGCTCCCGCTGCCACATAAGCTTTAGCTCTTTCAAGTGCCGCTTCTAAGCCTTCTTGAGCAAAAGCATCAGTACGAGCCATGATAAAGAAGTCTTTATCAATACGTGCATCTACAGCGGCTTTAATACGGTCAACCATTTCTTGGGTTGAAACAATTTCTTTATTTGGACGATGTCCACAACGTTTCTGTGCCACCTGGTCTTCAAGGTGAACCGCGGCTGCCCCTGCTTTTTCCATATCGCGAATAGTTTTAGCGATATTAAACGCGCCACCCCAACCGGTATCTATATCAACCAGCAAAGGCAAACTTGAAGCAGCAGTAATACGTTGTACGTCAGCAATAACATCATTTAATGACGTCATACCTAAATCTGGTAAACCATATGAAGCATTGGCAACACCACCACCTGAAAGGTAAATAGCTTGGTGACCTAATTGCTCAGCCATCATCGCGCAATAAGCGTTGATAGTACCCACTACTTGTAAAGGTTTATTGTTTACTAGTGCTTGACGGAATTTAGCGCCAGGTGAAAGTTGCGTAGACATAGGGTTTCCTCTTAGTTTTTGTTAAATAATTGTTGTGCTATTTGTTAAAGCCACTGGTCAGCTTTACTTTTATTTATTGTGTCGCGCTATTTTGTAGCGCTATTTTCTTTTCGATATTTTTTCTTGATGCGGCAATATGACGTCTCATCAAAATTTCAGCAAGTTCGCCATCTCGGTCACAAATCGCTTGGATAATATGTGAATGTTCTTCAAAGGCACGGGTTGCGCGTGGGCTATGCATGCCAAATTGAATACGGTACATACGCACTAAGTGGTAGAGCTGCCCGCAAAGAATATTGATTAATTGTTGATTATGGCTACCTAATATCACTTTATAGTGAAAGTCTAAGTCGCCCTCTTCTTGATAATAAGCAACACCATCAATAAGGTCTTGTGAGTTGGCGTGTTGAGCGAGCATATCTTGCATTTCGGCTATTTCATCATCGCTCATGTTAATTGCCGCTTCTCGACAAGCCATGCCTTCAAGCGCTTCACGAACCACGTATATTTCTAATAAGCCTTCGATGGTGCAATCAACAACTCTTGAGCCAACATTGGCTTTACGCTCAATTAAATGACATTTTTCTAAACGATTGAGGGCTTCTCGCAAAGTAGAACGACTGATTTCATATTGCTTAGCTAACCCGGGCTCACTAATTTTACTGCCTGCGGCTATTTTTCCATCAACAATCGCATGAAGTATGGCATAGAAAACTTTGTCTGCAGTAGTCACTGGTTCTTGTAAGGTTGGATTGTCTAATGCCATAAGTATGCTAGCGCCATAATTGTCTTAATGAGGTAATTGTCGACATTTACCGATTTTAAAAATCATACTAAAGCACACAGCTTAAAAGTCAAGTAGACCAAAGTATAATTGTCGACAATTCACTCGTTAAATTAGGTGTAGGCGCTGAGGGGGTTAACCAAAAAACCAATAGCAAACCGCTATTGCAGCAGTAATCCCAGCTAAATCAGCAAGTAAGCCACAGGCAATGGCATGTCGACTATATCGAATACCCACAGAGCCAAAATAAACGGCTAGTACATAAAAAGTTGTTTCTGTTGATCCTTGAAAAATTGATGCTAATCGACCGGCAAAAGAATCGGCACCATGGGTTTTCATCGTTTCAATCATCATAGCTCTGGCACCAGAGCCACTTAACGGTTGCATTAACGCCGTAGGCATCGCATCAACAAAGCGGGTGTCAAATCCTAAAAACATCACTAACTCTCTAAAACTGTCGACAATTAGTGTTAATGCGCCACTTGCACGAAAGACGCCAATAGCGACCAACATCGCCAGTAAATAAGGAATAAGTTTAATACTGGTGTCGAAACCTTCTTTAGCCCCTTCTATAAAGCTGTCGTATACATCGACCTTTTTTCTAACCGCTGCCAAAATAAAAATAATTAAGGTCGAAAAAATTAAAAAATTGCCTAAAAATGACGACTGTTCGGCAAGTGCTTGTGAGGTCAGCATCGAGAAATACACCACTAAACCTCCTACTAAAGCAATCGCTGCAGATAAATAGAGTAAAATAATGGAGTTATACAGCTTAATTTTTTGCACTGTGGCTACCGCTAATAAGCCAGCGAAAGTTGAAGCAAATGTTGCCAATATAATAGGGACAAAAACATCGGTAGGGCTAGCAGCTCCCTGCTGAGCACGATAAACAAACACAGCAACGGGAAAAAGTGTAACGCTTGAGGTATTTAAAACCAGGAATAATATTTGCGCATTGGTTGCGGTATCTTTTTGCGGATTTAATTGCTGAAGATCTTGCATGGCTTTTAAGCCAAGCGGCGTTGCTGCATTATCTAAACCTAAAAAGTTAGCCGATAAATTCATCGTCATGGAAGCAATAGCCGGATGACCTTTAGGGACACCTGGCATTAAACGGGTGAATAACGGCGAAATAGCGCGCGCAAGCTTATCCATTAAACCGGCGTTTTCAGCAATTTTCATCATGCCTAACCAAAAACTTAAAATACCAATTAAGCCAATCGCAATATCAACGGTCACTTTTGACATTGAAAAAAGCGCTTGCACGAGTTCTTCAAAGATTAAAAGATTATCAAGAAAAAACCATTGATAAAGCGCCGAGCCAAAAGCAATAAAAAAGAAACTGATCCACAAACGATTTAACACAAAGATAATCTTATTAGTCATAGATAATGAAATTATCATGACATATTAGCCGCAGTAATTACAGTCAAATACGCTTGTAGACAAGTGGAGAGAAATAACGGCACACTAGCGGTGTGGGTGTTAGCCGTAAAATACAAGATAACAAAACAAATACTATTTATCAGTAACTTATAATAAATAAAATTTAAATTAGCTTTTAAAAAAGTTTACACTACAATTAATCACACAGTGTAAATATTAATCAATTGCTCGCGATTTTTCATTTTTATTTTACTGATTTTTATCGATGTAAATAGTGTTTATTAGCGCACGGCTCATGCTTTACGAGCCATTCCCTTGGGCCCGAGCTAGCAATAGTTTCGGGCACTTTTTTGCCTTTATTTTAGCTTAAAAAGTCGTTTGAAATTTGCCGTTGAAAGCTCGGCTATCGTTTCAACTGACTGTCCACGAACGCTTGCTAAAAATTTAGCGACATCGACTACATAAGCGGGTTGATTTTGCTTTCCTCGATGAGGAACTGGCGCTAAGTAAGGTGCATCTGTTTCAATTAAAAATCGATCATCGGGGACAAGTTTAGCAACTTCACGTAATTCACTGGCATTTTTAAAGGTAACGATACCAGAAAATGAAATATAAAAACCAAGGTCAATCGCTTGCTCTGCCATATCCCAAGTTTCGGTAAAGCAATGTAAAATACCACCAACATTTGCGGCATTTTCTTCACGAAGAATATCTAAGGTATCTTGCTGAGCATCACGAGTATGAATAATTAGCGGTTTATTTAATTGATTCGCAACACGGACATGCTTGCGAAAAGAATCGAGTTGCACCGCTTTAGTTTCAGGGGCATAAAAATAGTCTAAGCCAGTTTCACCAATCGCAATCACTTTGTCGGTTTGTGATAAACGGGCAAGCTCTTCTTGGTCAATTAAATCATCTTGATTTAGTGGGTGAGCGCCACACGACAGCCAGACATTATCATATTTAGCCGTTTTTTCTACCATGCTAGGAAATTCCGCTAAGGTTACGCTAACACACAAAATCTCGTCTACTTGAGCGGCGGCGGCGGCTTTTAAAACATTGTCTAACTCGCCATCAAACTCGGTTAAATCCAGTCTATCTAAGTGGCAATGTGAATCTATAAACAAACAACTTTCTCCAATAATTTTTTAATTAAAACAAAACCCTACATTGATAATGTTGGCTCTGAAGAGCTCAGTAAGCGCCCTATCAACTTTTCAATTTGATTACGTACATTGTCATTATCTTCTTCAAAACTAACACCAATACCCGCTGGTGTACCATTTTGAGCACCTGTTGGCGTTAACCAGCATACTTTGCCTACAACACTTGATGGCTCTAGGGCGTCAGGCAAGGTGACTTCAAGTGTTACCTCATCGCCCAAATTAAATTGCTCTGTACTGCGAACAAATAGCCCACCATTTTTAACAAAGGGCATATAGTATTGATATAATTCTCTGTCAGATAAAAATTCTAAGCTAAATTGTTTCATCATTATTCCTCAAAATTTATCTTATGAGCTAGTTATTATAATCTTATTTTTCTTCGATAACTGCTGTTATGTCAACCAGTAGCTTTTCAAAGATGAATTGAGCTAATATTGCTTGCTATTCGCGCGTACTTATTTTTCTATTTTTCTTCTATAACTGCTGTTATGTCAACCAGTAGCTTTTCAAAGATGAATTGTTTGTTTGCTTGCATTAACAATTTAAGTTGTTTAATAGCAGACAAAACTAATTGATATATTGACCATATTACCTGCTCATTCAAGATAATGTCGCCTTTTAGCCAATTATATTGTTGGCGCATCAACTTAACCATGACTTTTTCTAACCAGCGAACGCTATTGGTGTTATCAACCAGTAAGCTTAATATTTCACTACGTTTAATGGTTTTATTTTGCAAAAAAGTAAAGAAACAGCTCTCAAAATGTTGGTATTGGTCATTAACAAAACTGTCAGAGAGTTCTTTTAAGTGACTCAAATTAACAAAAGGGTCGCTACCAGATTGCTTAAGCTCAGCTAATAATTTTTCACCAACCGGCGGCCGAATATCAATCACATAACAACGACTAATAATGGTCGGCAATAACGTTTCAACTTCAGAGGTTAATAAAACAATATAGTTATTAGCATTAGGTTCTTCGAGGGTTTTTAATAAGGCATTGGCCGCAGAGATAGTCATATGATGTGCTGCGGTTATTAATGTCGTTTTACAATGACCTATTTGCGCTGTTTTTTCGAAAAAACGACTCGCTTGTCTCACTTGATCAACACCAATACTTTTTCCGCCACTTTCAATAAGCAAATGGTCTGGGTAAGTATGACTTTTATGCAGTAAGCACGCCTTACAGACGTTACACGGTAAGATAATACCCTGCGAGTTTTGGGGTTTAGTACAAGACAAAGCATGAATAAGCCACAGCGAAAGATCACTTTTACCCGCGCCTTCGACACCATTGATCAAGATGGCATGCGGTAATTTTATTTGCGTTATTTGCTTTGATAACAAAAGTTGCTGTTGCTCTAACCAACTGTGCATTAGTGTTTCCTGCTAACGGTGATAGTCATTAATGACTTTTTAAAAATTCGTTTACCGCTAAGCGAATATTATTATGTACAACAGGCATAGGCGCACTGGCATCAATAATTTTAATCGTTTCATCGGCTAACGCAATTTCAAGATACTTATTACGGACACGATGAAAGAATTCTATTTTTTCTAATTCGATACGATCCAATGCCCCTCGAGCTTGCGCTCTTGCTAAACCTAGCTCAGGAGATATATCTAAATAGAGTGTTAACTGCGGCTTAAAGCCTTTTAAGGTCACTTGAGCAATCGTGTCCATAAGTTCATCGTTAAATTGTCTGCCACCCCCTTGATAAGCCCTTGAGCTTAAATCATGGCGGTCACCGATGACCCATTGACCTTTTTCTAATGCCGGAAGAATTCGATTCGCCATTAGCTGACTGCGGCTAGCGTACATCAATAATAATTCAGTTTCTTGTGTCAATATTTCTTGGTGATCGGCAGATTTCACGATATCGCGCAATGACTCCGCTAAAGGAGTGCCTCCCGGCTCTCGAGTATTAATAAAATCAATACCATGCTCGGTGAGTATTTTTTTAACCACTGAAATAGCTGAAGATTTTCCTGCCCCTTCAATACCTTCAATGACGATAAATTGACCTTTATTCATTTTTTACTTCTTATGCAATTTTTAGTTCAACTGATATTTTTTTACTGCCGCATTATGATCTTTTAAATTAGTTGAAAAGATATGCTGACCTTTGCCATTACTGACAAAATATAAATAATCTGTTGTTAATGGGTTTAACGCGGCATGTATGGCACTTTTACCAGGCATAGCGATAGGTGTAGGTGGCAAACCATTAATTCGGTAAGTATTATACGGTGTTTTCTCGCGCAAGTGACGATATTTGATGTCTCCTTGGTAACGTTCACCTAAACCGTAAATAACGGTTGGGTCAGTTTGCAGGCGCATCTTTTTGTTTAAACGGTTAAAAAATACCGATGAAATAATGCCATGCTCGGCATTTTTGCCACTTTCTTTCTCAATTATCGATGCCATGATCAACGCTTGATACTTATTTTTATAAGGTAAAGGTTCGGCGCGATTTTGCCACGCTAGATTTAATTCAACGGACATTTGTTGTTGAGCACGTTTTAACAATTCTATATCGGTAGTACCGGCAGTAAACGCGTAAGTTTCTGGGTAGAACAGCCCTTCGGGATTAACGTGTTCAATATTGAGTTTACTCGCGATATCAGCCACCGAAGTTTGCTGAAGCGTATGCACTAGGTTATCCGTTTCACTCAACTGCACTAACCATTCCTTAAAGGTTGTTCCTTCAATAAAAGTCACGGTAAATTGATGCTCTTTACCGGCAACTAATTGCGCCAACAAAACCTCGACAGAAACGTCTTTATTAATTTGATAAGTGCCCGCTTTTATATTCGCATACTCGGGCTTAAGTCGAACATAATTACGCATCCAAAAGCGCGTATTGAGCCAGCCATTTTTGATCAGTTGTTCTGAAAATCGACTAAACGAGGTACCGTCTTTAATGGTTAATAGTTGGGTGGATGAAATATTGAGCGGCTGTTTCATTTGATAAAAGGTATAGGCAACTAAAGAGGCGCTTAACATCACCACGGTGAAAAACGACACAGCAAATATTATCTTAATTTTTTTCATTTTTAGCAAATATCCTCAATAAACTTAGCCATATCACGACAAGGCATTAATGCTAATTTTTGATGTTGAAATTGTCTAACCGGCATAATACCCATAACACTGTTGCAAATAAACATCGCTTGGATATTAACAAGCGCAGCAAGTTTTACGTTAACGATCTCAATTTTACAATAATTACCCGTAGTCTGTAAGATATGATTACGCATTAACCCTTCGACACCTGACTCTTTTAGTTCTGGTGTGTACCAAACATTATTTTTCAGCCAAAAGACATTCGCCGCACTTGCTTCAACAATATTATCAAAATAATTTAGTACTAATAAATCATCTTCTGCTCGGTTATCGACTTCCTGGCGAACAAGCACCTGCTCAAGACGATTAAGGTGTTTTATCCCTGAGAGTAAAGAGCTAATACCTAACTTCAATGAAGATACGCCCAAATGAAGACCTTGTTGTTGCATGTTTGCATAATGTTCAGGAAAAGGGTGAAAAGTAATAATAACGTTACTTGTTTGGCAGCCTTGTCGAGAATATCCTCGCCCGCCATCACCTGCCGTTATAATCACTTTTGCTACAGACAAAGTATAACGCTCTGCTACAGCCATTAATTCAATAATGACTTTATTCATATCTGGCAAGGGAATATTGAGCGTTTTACAGCTCATGGTTAATCGTTCAATGTGAGCCGCTAATTGTTCAACTTTACCATCGAGCACTTTCGCAGTAGTAAAAACGCCGTCACCATAAGCTAAGCCGCGATTATTGATTGAAAGGTGTTGCTCTACTTGACCATTAACACTTTGATAATACATATTGGGTTTCATTAGAAATAGAAAAGCCTGAATACTGATGACTAGTATTCAGGCTTAAACAATTAACTGCAAGGTTTAGTTGATGATATTTCTCGGTTATTGCGCTTAAACTTTTTTAAAGATTAATGAACCGTTCGTACCACCAAAGCCAAAAGAATTACATAAAGCATATTCTAAATTGGCGTCACGTGCCGTATGAGCAATATAATCTAAATCACAACCTTCGCTGGGATTATCTAAATTTATTGTCGGTGGTACCACATTATTCATTAAGGCTTGCACAGTAAAAATAGTTTCAACTGCACCTGCTGCGCCCAACAAATGACCCGTCATTGACTTTGTAGAACCCATCATAAGTTTATAAGCATTGTCGCCAAATACCGACTTTACTGCGTTGGTTTCGGCAATATCACCTGCGGGTGTTGATGTACCATGAGCATTAATATAACCAATTTTACTTTGGTCAACTTTTGCATCATTAATTGCATTAATCATCGCGCGCGCGCCACCTTCGCCATTGGCAGGTGGCGAGGTCATATGGTAAGCATCTGCACTCATACCAAAGCCAACCAGCTCAGCATAAATTTTTGCACCACGCGCTTTTGCATGTTCAAATTCTTCAAGCACTAGAACACCTGCGCCATCGCCCAGTACAAAGCCGTCGCGGTCTTTGTCCCAAGGACGTGAAGCTTGCTCTGGTGCATCATTACGCGTTGATAACGCTCGTGCAGCACCAAAACCGCCAATACCCGTCCGTGTTGAAGCTTTCTCAGCTCCACCGGCTAACATAGCGTCAGCATCGCCATAAGATATCATACGAGCCGCATGACCAATATTATGCACACCACTTGTACAAGCAGTTGCAATAGAAATATTAGGGCCTCTTAAGCCGTGCATCATCGACAAGTGACCAGAAATCATATTTATAATGGTGGAAGGCACAAAAAATGGTGATAACTTGCGAGGACCTGCATTAAGCATTTTCTCAACGTTTTCTTCAATTAATCCTAGGCCGCCAATACCAGCACCAACAGCAACACCAACTCTGTGGGTGTTTACATCATCAATTTCAAGACCTGAGTCTTTAAAAGCCTGTATACCTGCGGCAACACCATATTGAATAAAAAGATCCATTTTCTTGGCTTCTTTTCGTGCAATATAATCTTCTGCATTAAAGTTTTTAATTAAACCTGCAAACTTAGTGGTGTATACAGAGGTATCAAAATGTTCAATATTACTAATGCCACTTTTACCCAGCAGTAAATTTTGCCAAGTAGATTCAGGACAGTTGCCCAAAGGGCTTAACATACCAAGACCGGTAACAACAACGCGTCTCATGACTATGTGCCTCCGCTAAGAGTTTATAAGGAAAAGAAATCGTTATATTCTCATGTTGAGAAAATAACAATATATACCCGATCCACTTCAAGATGCAGTTTCAGAATTAAGCTAGGAAGTCAGAAAAGGCGCGATACGAGGACAGTAGTTATTCCCTTACCAAGTATTGTAACGATGAGCTCGTTTTATAGCTTATCTGCAACGTTATTGATTTCAACAATAGAATAACTATTCTCTTCAATCAATGTTTTGGCCATACGGATATAAGTACTTAAGTTATGTGTGGAACGATAACCTGTGTCGCTTACTCTTTATCGACTGCTGAAACCTGCATCTTGAAGTGGTACGAGTATGAATCGTAGATAAAAAAACAGGCGGTAAAAACCGCCTGAATGTGTACTTTAAATTCTCATTTAAAAGCCTGGCTTGAAAACCAGTAACTAAAAACTAATAATTAACGTTGTAATTATTGGTTAGCAGTAACGTAATCAACAGCTGCTTGTACAGTTGTGATTTTTTCAGCTTCTTCATCTGGAATTTCAGTATCAAATTCTTCTTCTAACGCCATGACTAATTCAACAGTGTCTAAAGAGTCAGCACCTAGGTCGTCAACAAAAGAAGAGCTAATTTTAACTTCTTCTTCACTTACACCTAATTGTTCAACTGTAATTTTTCTTACGCGTTCTTCAATAGTACTCATTTTTTTTCCTTTCTAGAAAATATAATTTTTCGTAATTGTGTGTAGTTTATTCGTCAACAGCCTAGCTTGCAAGCTTCTAATTTTAATTTTCGTCTGGTCTAACCTGTTGACTGCTCTAAATTTGTTCAATTTGTTGGTTCAATAATATTAAGCCAACTAATTAAACCATATACATACCGCCGTTTACATGCAATGTTTCGCCAGTAATATATGCTGCACCATCGGAAGCTAGAAAAACAACTGCGTTAGCAATTTCTTCTGGCTTACCTAAGCGATTTGCCGGTACTTGAGAAAAAATACCTTCTTTTTGCTCATCTGTTAAGGTTTGTGTCATATCGGTATCGATAAATCCCGGCGACACAGTATTAACAGTTATGCCACGAGATGCAACCTCACGCGCTAATGATTTTGTAAAACCAATCAATCCAGCTTTTGCGGTTGCATAGTTTACTTGCCCAGCATTGCCCATAGTGCCAACTACTGAGCCAATATTAATAATGCGACCATTGCGTTTTTTCATCATAGCGCGAATAACCGCTTTACTGATTTTAAACACAGATGAAAGATTAGTATCAATAATATCTTGCCATTCATCATCTTTCATTCGCATAAATAAATTGTCACGCGTAATACCCGCATTATTGACTAAGATATCAATGCCACCATGATTCTCTTTGATCGCTACAAACATAGCGGCAATAGAATCATTGTCAGTAACGTTAAGCACTAAACCATGACCTTCGCCTAGATATTCACTAATGTTATCAGCGCCATGTGCAGATGTTGCCGTACCTAATACCGTTGCACCTAAAGCTTTAAATTGGCTTGCAATGGCTTTGCCGATACCGCGACTTGCGCCAGTAACTAAGACGACTTTTCCTTCAAAAGAAAACATAATTTACCCTATTTAATTGTTTCTAATGCTTTAGTTAATGATACTTGATCATTAACTGAAACACTGGTGATTGTTTTGTCGATGCGTTTAATTAACCCTAGTAACACTTTACCTGGACCAGCTTCTACGACGAGTGAAACACCGCTTTTTGCGAGTAGCTCTATCGTTTCTGTCCAACGTACTGGACTGTACAATTGCTTTATCAAGGCTAATTTTATTGCTTCAACATCTGTTTCTGCAACAACATCAACATTATTTACTACGGGAATTTCTGGTGTATTAAAAGTGATATTATTAAATGCTTCAGCGAGCTTGTCTGCGGCATCTTTCATCAATGCGCAATGCGATGGCACGCTTACCGGTAAAGGTAGCACGCGTTTTGCGCCCGCTTCTTTACATAAGACACCGGCACGTTCTACCGCAGCTTTATGACCGGCAATAACGACTTGTCCTGGCGAGTTAAAATTAACAGCCGCAACTACTTCGTTATCTTGTGCTTTTTCACAGGCATCAATAATCGCTTGGTCATCAAGACCAATAATAGCAGCCATAGCGCCGACGCCCTCAGGTACAGAGGCTTGCATAAATTCGCCACGTTTCTCTACTAACTTAACACCTTCTGTTAAAGAGATTACACCCGCACAAACTAATGCTGAATATTCCCCTAAACTGTGACCCGCTAACATTGCCGGTTTACAATCAGACTGTGATGACCATAAACGCCATAATGCAACACTGGCCGTTAATAGTGCCGGTTGAGTAAAGTTTGTTTGATTGAGCTTTTCAACAGGACCCTGCGCAACTAATTGCCAAAGGTTATAACCTAAAGCAGCAGACGCTTCTGAAAAAGTATTTTGTACGACTTCATTGTCAGCAAAATCAGCTAACATACCAACAGTTTGTGAACCTTGGCCGGGAAAAACAAACGCTAAATTATTTTGCATTTTATTACCTAATGTTTATTTGTGTTTTAATTAAAGGTGTATTGATGATACTTAATGGATTATTTTCTTGATAAAAAGATAATGCTTTAAATACGCTTTACGTTAACTCAATACTAATAATTTATTTGCGACCACAAGCAAAACCATTTTCAAGTTTGTCTTTTATTTTTTCTGGCACTTGACGTTCAATTTCTTTTATCGCCTCTAATATCGCCATATAAAAAGCTTTTGAACTGGCATCACCGTGACTCTTGACCACAATACCGCGTAATCCTATCAGACTTGCGCCGTTATACTGGTCGGGGTTCAGGGGTTTAAAGAGTTTTTTTAACGTTGAGGACAATAAACGTCCAACAATTCGGGTAAAAAGGTTGCGAGACAGCACAGTATTCATTTTTTGGTAGACTAAACGAGCAACACCTTCACAGGTTTTCAGTGCAACATTACCGACAAAGCCATCACAAACAATCACATCTGCTTTGTTGGTGAAAATATCATTACCTTCGACAAAGCCGATATAATTAATGTCACTGTTTTGCGCTAATTTTGCTGCGGTTTGTTTTATATGGTCACTGCCCTTCATTTCTTCTTCACCCATATTCAACAAAGCTATACGTGGCGATTTAATGCCATCGACCTGCTCAGCCATAACAGAGCCCATAACAGCAAACTGATACAAAACATTAGAGTCACAAAAAACATTTGCACCTAAATCGAGCATAAAAACATGTTTGTTTTCATCATGAGTAGGAAGAGAAGAAATTAATGCTGGACGTTCAACACCAACAAGTGTTTTCAAAACGAAATGGGCCATTGAAAAAAGTGCACCGGTATTGCCAGCACTTACACAGGCTTGTGCTTTGTTTTCATGAACAAGGTCAAGTGACTTTCGCATTGAAGAATTTTTTTTGTTACGCAAGGCAACAATAGGTTTATCGTCCATAGCCACTATTTGAGTGGTTGGAAAGATGGTTAGTTGGGGGTGGTTAGCACACTGACGTTTGGATAATTCAGCGTTAATAATATCGACATCACCGCAAAGAATGAGATGAAGTTCTGGAATGTTTTTCACTGCTAAGATGGCAGCAGGAATTGTTATAAGGGGGCCTTTATCGCCCCCCATAACATCTAACGCTATGGTTAGACTTTTCAAAGCAATCAGCTTACTTGTTGATTACTTGAACACCTTTGTAAAAGCCATCAGCTGTTACATGATGACGACGGTGTGTTTCACCAGATACTGGATCTACTGATAAGTTTTCTGTTGTTACTGCGTCATGTGAACGGCGCATGCCACGTCTTGAACGAGACTTTTTGCTCTTTTGAACTGCCATTAGCTACTCCTAAAAATCGGTTAATCGTTATTAATTAAATAAGTTGTTTATTTAAATTTCTGTAATATATCAAATGGGTTTGGTTTTTCAAGCTCTTCAGGCAATTCGCCCCATACACTGTCAACTGATGCCTGACATTGACTGGGCTCATGCATTGCAATTAACGGAATTGCGAGTAATAACTCTTCTTCCACTAATTCTAGCAGGTTAACTTCACCATTTTCATCTAATTCTATTGCGTCATAATATGACGGCAATGCTTCAGCGGCTTCATCATCTTTAGCAGGACTTAGAGTAAACTCTACATCCAAATCTATTATCAATGGTTCAGTACAACGCTGACAAGTTAATGCTACTGATACGGATCCTGTTCCTGATATGACATTCAAGCCGAGATCGTCCACATCAAAATTAACATTAACCTGCATCTGCTCATTGCATGGAGTACACACTTCAAGCAATCTATTCATCCCCGACACTTCAAAGAAGCCGTCACACACCAACCTGCGTTGGGCGCTCTTTCGGGGGTTTATCATTATCGGGAGTTTAAGATTTTGCATAAGGCGCGCATATTAATGTGCTTGCCCCCTGCTGTCAAAAGAAAAATAACAATTTTTGTTTAAAAATTAAAGAAAGCCCACATATTATTGTATAACTGTTTATATTTTGAGTAATTCCTGTGAAAACTTTAGTTTTAGCTTCTACATCGCCTTTTCGAAAAATTATTTTAGAAAAGTTAAATTTAGCTTTTGATTGTGCAAAACCTAATGTCGATGAAACACCATTAATTAACGAAACAGCCATTGAACTTGTCGAACGTTTAGCCGTAGAAAAAGCAAAGGCTGTTGCCAGTCAATTTCCGAATGCGCTGATTATTGGTTCAGATCAAGTGGCTTTGTCTGCAGGAAAGATATTAGGTAAACCGCATAATTTTGAAAATGGCTTTAAACAACTGAGCAGCTTTAGCGGCAAAGCGGTAGAGTTTCATACGGGTTTATGTGTGTTCGACAGTTCAACAGGAAAAAGTCTCTCGTTGGTTGATTTATTCACCGTACACTTTAAAGAACTTTCTGCACAAGAAATTACTGCCTATTTGCATGCCGAAGAGCCTTATAACTGCGCAGGGAGTTTTAAAAGTGAAGGACTAGGTATTTGCTTATTTGAAAAGCTTGAGGGGGATGATCCTAATACCCTAATAGGTTTACCGTTAATTAGACTGATTAGTTTACTTAAAGCGCAGGGGTTAGATGTGTTACAAGAGCAACGAAAACAGCAATAGTACCCGTCGTTTAATCGGTGTGTATAATAGCCGAGTTAACTGAGCTTAGTTGCTGGCAGCAACGTTTGCTATTTGACTAAGCAATCAAATAGTAAACAGTTAATGACAATAGCGACAGGTGTTACCCCTTAACCGCCCTATTTAACAATAATTGATGTAGTTCAGCCAATGAGCCAACAATCGCTTTTGGTTGATACTTTGACAGCACGTCTTCATCGTGGACACCATAAGTTACCCCAATACTATCAACCCCTGCTCTTTGCGCCATTTCAAGGTCAAAAGAAGTATCACCTATCATCACCGCTTGATGCTTTTCAATCTTTAATTCTTTTAACAAACTATTGATCATATCTGGATCAGGTTTAGAAATACTTTCATCGGCACATCGAGAGGCATGGAAAAAGTGTTCGGTATCACTCGTTAACCAAACACGTTGTAAACCTGCTCGCGCTTTTCCTGTCGCAACCGCTAAAAACTTATCTTCATTTTTTAAATTAACTAATAATTCAAGCGCATGATCAAATAATGGGGTTGGCGTAGTATTTACTTCAACATATTGGTGCTTATATTGTGCCGTTAATAATTGTACCTGCTCTTCATTAGCCTGAGGAAATAACGTTGCAATTGCTTTAGGTAGACTTAAGCCGATAATTTGTTTCGCTTGATGATAACCCGGTGGTGCAAGTGATAATGCAACAGCTGTGGCTTGCATTGAGAAAACAATACGATCGACAGAGTCCATTAATGTGCCGTCCCAGTCAAAAATCACTAATTTATAGTTGTGCATATTTTCTCTTTTAGTCATTTAATAATTAAGGTCTATTTGCTAAGAAGTGTTTAGGTTTATAAGGAAGATAATGGCGTGAAGCTAAATTTACTTTAGTATCACGCCAGAGGAATTACTTTAGTTTTGTTAGTAAATTTTGTAAGGAATGCTCTAACGGTGCTTCTATTTTAATTCTTTCATCGGTACTTGGATGAGTAAATTCGATACTAGCCGCATGTAAAAATAAGCGCTTAAGTCCTAGTTTTCTCATGTCTTCGTCAAAGTTTTCATAGCCATATTTTGAATCACAAGCGATAGGGTGACCTTTAATTTGACAATGCACACGAATTTGATGAGTACGACCCGTAACCGGAAAGGCGCGAATGAGTGTGGCATTTTCAAAGTTTTTTAACACTTTAAAACGCGTTTCTGATTCTTTACCATTAATGTTATCGACAACAACGACACGTTCACCCGATTTTAAATCATTCTTTTTCAAGCCTTCCGTTACACGGGTTAATTTAGTCGACCATTGTCCCTTAACTAAGGCATGATAAAATTTCTGCACCGTTTTATTACGCAACTGTTCATGTAAGTGACGTAAAGCTGAACGTTTTTTAGCAATAACTAAACAGCCTGAAGTATCTCTATCGAGTCGATGAACAAGTTCAAGCATTCTTGCGTCGGGGCGTAAAGCTCGCATGGCTTCAATTAAACCAAAACTTAAACCACTACCACCATGAACTGCCATGCCGGAAGGTTTGTTAATAACAATTAAACGGTCATCTTCGAACAATATTTGTTTTTCTAAATTAGCGACAATATTTAACTTAGTAGACACTTCATTAGTATTTTCAGAAATACGAATGGGCGCAACACGAATCAGATCCTCATCTTGTATTTTGTATTCTGGTTTAGTCCGTTTTTTATTAGCCCTTATCTCGCCTTTTCTTAATAGGCGATAAATCATGCTTTTCGGCACACCTTTTAAGGTTTTTAATAAAAAGTTATCTATTCTTTGACCAGCGTCTTCGCTATCGATTGTATAAAATCGAACTTGGGGTTTTGTATTTTCATTCATAAAAGCGAGTTTAACATATATATTTTCATTTTAGCGTAATTAACTCAGCGATTTAATTGCCTTTTGCCTCAATTAAGTGGGATAATCTTGGCGTTATTGTTTATTTAAGACAATAAGGTAAAAAATAGAAGCTTTTAGCGAAACGTAAGAGGCAAAATGCGGCCACATTAATGTGCGTTATCACGATAAATTATTATCGACGACACATTAACCGAACGGCCTATTGCAAGAATTGACCTGAATAACAAGTCAAAAAACGGCATAAACATTTTAGTCCCGCGCAACGAAAGCTATTTTGTAATGATATAAACCAAATTAGATAAATTTCCATCGAGCAACAAACCGAATAGTAAGCCAAAACGCCGAATTTCAAACTGCTCAACAAATATCAATTTGATAATATCGAGCACAGCACAATTTGCTGCGCGCATGAAGAAACAATTTTTCTTGGGTGAATATCACCTGAGAGTACAATCAGATTAAATAACAGCTTACAGCGCACTATGGCGCTGTAATATGACACCCGAGAGGCTGACAAATTGCTGTTACCATAGCGATAAATTGCTTTGTGTTCGAAGCTTATAGTGTTGTGACTAAAATGAGTCACTAAAACTATGAAACGTATGTTAATTAACGCTACACAATCGGAAGAGTTACGTGTAGCACTTGTCGATGGTCAACAACTTTATGATTTAGATATCGAAAGTCCTGGTCATCAACAAAAGAAATCAAATATTTATAAAGCAAAAATCACGCGTATAGAGCCGTCTCTAGAAGCTGCATTTGTTGACTATGGCGCCGAACGTCATGGTTTCCTACCGATGAAAGAAATCGCACGCGAATATTTCCCTAAAGGTTATACCTTTCAGGGTCGTCCAAATATCAAAGAAGTCTTGCGCGAAGGCCAAGAAGTTATAGTTCAAATTGATAAAGAAGAACGCGGCCAGAAAGGCGCAGCGTTAACGACTTTCATCAGTTTAGCCGGTAGTTACTTGGTATTAATGCCAAATAATCCTCGTGCTGGTGGTATTTCTCGTCGCATTGAAGGCGATGAACGCACAGATTTAAAAACCTCTTTAAACAAATTAGAATTACCTAAAGGCATGGGCTTAATTGTTCGCACTGCTGGTGTTGGTAAAGACTATGAAGAATTAGACTGGGATTTAAACGTTCTTTTACACCATTGGAAAGCCATTTCAGAAGCGGCAGAAACTAAACCTGCTCCCTTCCTAATTCACCAAGAAACTAACGTTATCCTTCGTGCTATTCGTGACTATTTACGCCGCGATATCGGTGAAGTATTAATTGATCGCCCGAAAACATTCGAAAGTGTTAAAAAACATATAGAAGTGGTTCGTCCTGATTTCTTAAGTAAAATAAAACTCTACACGAACGATGTTCCCCTATTTACCCATTACCAAATTGAAACACAAATCGAATCTGCGTTTCAGCGTGAAGTAAGACTTCCTTCTGGTGGCTCAATTGTTATTGACCCAACTGAAGCAATGACATCAATCGATGTTAACTCTGCCCGCGCAACTAAAGGTAGTGATATAGAAGAGACCGCATTTAACACTAACTTAGAAGCTGCTGAAGAAGTTGCTCGTCAATTACGTTTACGTGATTTGGGTGGTTTAGTGGTTATTGATTTTATTGACATGACACCTGTGCGTCATCAACGTGAAGTTGAAAATCGCATGCGTGATGCTGTAAAACAAGATAGAGCTCGTATTCAATTAGGTCGAATTTCTCGTTTTGGTTTATTAGAAATGTCGCGTCAACGTTTACGCCCTTCTATCGGTGAAACTAGCCAAGGCGTTTGTCCTCGTTGTAATGGTACTGGACACGTACGTAGTGTTGAATCATTAGCCTTGTCTATTTTGCGTTTAATGGAAGAAGAAGCCATTAAAGAAAATACGCAACATGTACAAGCTCAAGTACCTGTACCTGTAGCGACTTATCTTTTGAATGAAAAGCGTCGTTCAGTATTTCATATCGAAAAACATCACGGCGTTAATATTCTTATTATTCCTAATCCTCATATGGACACACCACAATATGAAGTCATTAGAGTAAGAACCGACGAGAGTGTTGAAGAAGCAAGCTACGAAAGAACCATTACTGAAGCTTCAGTTGAAGAAGCTGTAATGCCTAAATTCGATAAGCAAGCCGCTAAACGTGACGAGCCAGCCTTGCAAGGCATGTCTTCACCTAAGCAATCAGCACCGTTAACCGCCGTAAAACCTGTAGCGCCTGTAGCTCCAGTAAAAGCATCTGCGGGCTTATTTGATGGTTTAATTAAGTGGGGTAAATCACTCTTCGCTGCTGAAGAGGAAGTTGCACCTAAAGTTGTTGAACCTGCAAAGAAACCTGAAAGCAACAACAGTGAACGTCGTCCGCAACGTGGTCGTCAAGGTCAACGTCGTAACAATAATAATCGTAACGAAAACCGCAACGATAACAGAAATGTTAATCGTAACGACAAACGTAATGATACTCAAAATGAAGATCGTGCTGATATCAAGCCAGTCATTAATGACAATAAAGACAACATTAATGAAAATAAAGATAACAAGCCGAATAAACAGCCTCGTAAAGCGCCAGTAGAGCGTAATACTAAGCCTAAAGAAGAAAAAACTACAGTACGTCGTCAACGTCGTAACAACAGTAAAAAAGTACGTATTGTTGATGAAAACTCAACGGTTGTTAATAACGCTGCGTTAAGCAAAATAGCCGCAGAAGAAAAGGCTCAAGTAGTCGCGACTATCGACGAAGCGGTAACCGTTGAAACAGTAACTACACAAGCCGATGCTACCCAGCCAGAGCTTAGTGAGACTAAAACTAGTGATGAACAGCGTCCTAGAAACCGTCGTTCACCTAGGCACTTACGCTCTAATGGACAACGTCGTCGTCAACCTGCTGAAAATCAGGCAGTTGATGTTAACGCAGCATTAGTAACAACTGAAGTTAGTGAAGACCCTGTTGAAGCAAGATATCCTGAAACACCTGTAGTTGAAACGCCAGTTGTTGAAGCACCAGTTGTTGAAACACCTGTAGTTGAAACGCCTGTTGTTGAAACACCTGTTGTTGAAGCACCTGTTGTTGAAACCACGGTTGTTACCACACCGTTAGTTGAAACAACGATCGTTGAAACGACCACGGTTGATACACCGGTAGCTGAAAAGCCAGCAGTTGAAACAACTGTTGTAGCAACAACGACGGTTGAGACAACAGTGGTTGAAACGACGACTGTTGAAACAAGCAAAGCAGAAGTTCAACAAGATTTACCTTTTGATGAACCTCAAGTTGCAGAGCAAGAAGTTGAAACTGCGGTTGAAAAGCCAAAGCGCGTTATTTCAAGAAAACCAAGCCCTAAAGTGAGCTCAAAAGCCGGGAAAGTTTCTAGTAAAGGTAGTAAGCCAGGTAAATCATCTGCGCCAATGACTAAAACAGAATCAATTACCACCATGAATGAAGTTCCTACGGACTTCATTGCTAGTGAAGATCGTGTCAAGCATGCTTCATCGGGTAAAATGGCAAGAGTATCTAACGCAGTAAGTCGTAGTGGTGCAGGTCCAACTAAACCATAGGCCTATATAGCGTATATATTTACCACTAGGTAAAATTAAAAAAACCAGTCACTAGACTGGTTTTTTATTGTCTACGATAGAGTAAAACACCCTTTACAAAGCGGTAAAGGGTCGTTTATTGAGATAAAAACGCCTAAGGGAAATTTAAATTGACCTTAATAGAGATGTCTACAGCGATCATAAAATTTTAAATATCATCAAACATCACATAGTTAGCACTAAAGTACCTCTTACTTATAAAACAAGGTTGCAAACAAAGGGTTTTAATTCCTAAAACATATAACCCTTCCGCTGAGATACTCTAAACTTAAACTGAGCTTAATGGGGTAAGATCATCGTCTCATACCATTAATCACCGTTAGATTGGCTTATGAATAAAGGAGCATAAAGTTATTTAAGTTTCAGAGGTAATGTATATGAGTGTTATTTGGAAGAATCATGCAAGTCGACTGGTGGACTTCGTTAATAATAATAACGAAGTTCAAGCACATCTTTATCTTGAACAGCTAATGCTGTTTCCTTTAGATATTCAAGATAAAATAATCAATGACATTAGCCACTTGCCATATTGCAATTGTGAGTCCGTCTCAAACATCATCAGCCAATATATGATGTTTGAGCTTAAGTGATGACAAATCTATTTAACGAGATAGCTGCTGTTCTCTTAATTTTGCCACTTCATCACGTAAATTAGCAGCTTGTTCAAACTCTAGATTTTGAGCATGGTTAAGCATTTCACTTTCAAGCTGCTTAATTTTTTTATCAATATCTTTAATTGATAATATTTTATAATCTGAAGCTTGCTCAGCTACATTTAATAAGGTGTTACTTGAAGATACCGTACCATTATGAAGTGCATCACTAATTTTGCTAATGACTCCCCGAGGCGTAATGTTATTATCAAGGTTGTATTGATGTTGCATCTCACGTCTTCGTTCAGTTTCATCAATCGCTTTTTTCATAGAGCCAGTGATCTTCGCCGCATATAAAATAGCTCGACCATTAATATTACGGGCAGCACGTCCAATCGTTTGAATAAGTGAACGCTCTGAGCGTAAAAATCCCTCTTTATCTGCATCTAAAATCGCCACTAAGGAGACTTCTGGCATATCTAAACCTTCACGTAACAAGTTAATACCAACGAGCACATCAAACTTACCTAAACGAAAGTCACGAATAATTTCAACACGCTCTACGGTATCAATGTCAGAATGTAAATAACGGGCTTTTACATTATGTTCATCTAAGTAATCAGTAAGGTCTTCTGCCATTCGCTTGGTTAGCGTGGTCGCTAAAACACGCTCTTGTATCACGACACGTTTTCGAATTTCTGATAATAAGTCATCTACTTGTGTTTCGACTGGACGAACTTCGATGATAGGATCAAGTAAGCCTGTTGGACGAACTAATTGCTGAGCAATTTCATTACCTGACTTTTCAATCTCGTAATTACTTGGTGTCGCTGAAACATAAATAGTTTGTGGCGCTAACGCTTCAAACTCATCAAACTTCATCGGACGGTTATCCAATGCAGATGGCAAACGAAAGCCATAGTTCACTAGGTTTTCTTTACGAGAACGATCGCCTTTATACATAGCACCTATTTGCGGCACGGTTACATGCGATTCATCAATAATTAATAAACCATCGTCAGGTAAATAATCAAATAAAGTCGGTGGTGCTTCCCCTTCCCCACGCCCTGATAAGTAACGAGAATAATTTTCAATACCCGAGCAATAACCCAGCTCTGTCATCATTTCAATATCGAATTGAGTACGTTGCACGATGCGTTGCTCTTCAATTAAGCGGTTATTATCCTTTAAAAAAGTTGCTCGCTCTTTTAACTCGATTTTAATTTTATCTATTGCTGATAAAATTTTATCTCTTGGGGTCGCGTAATGTGTTTTAGGGTATACGGTTACTCGATCTAGCGTGCGGTCAACTTGTCCAGTCAGCGGATCGAACATCGACAAACGTTCTATTTCTTCGTCGAACAATTCAACACGTAACGCCAAACGATCTGATTCAGCAGGAAATATGTCAATAACATCACCGCGCACCCGATAAGTTGCTCGTTGAAAAGCTACATCGTTACGCTTGTACTGTAATTCAGCTAAGCGTCGTAAAATATCGCGCTGGTTGATAATATCGCCAACACTAATGTGTAGCATCATCTTTAAATACGAGTCGGGGTCACCCAAACCATAAATAGCAGACACTGAAGCGATAATGATAACATCTCTACGCTCTAGCAAGGCCTTAGTAGCCGACAAGCGCATTTGTTCGATATGTTCGTTTACAGAGGCGTCCTTCTCTATAAAAGTATCTGTTGTTGGCACGTAAGCTTCTGGTTGATAATAATCATAATAAGAAACAAAGTATTCAACCGCATTATTTGGAAAGAACTCTTTCATCTCACTATAAAGTTGTGCAGCAAGGGTTTTATTGGGGGCAATCATCATTGTTGGACGATTTAAGGTTGCAACAACATTGGCAATAGTAAAGGTTTTTCCTGAGCCAGTAACACCTAATAGCGTTTGATGCGCTAAGCCATCTCCAATACCATCAACTAACTGTTTAATCGCTGCTGGTTGGTCACCATTAGGGGTGTAATCTGACTTTAAATCCATTGATTTCATTAAGAAACATCCTTTGCTTGGGTAAGTTCATGCGGAAATTGTTTATCAAATAAACGGTATGAAATTATCGCCATAATAAAATTGCCAAAGACTCCACCAATGAAAAATCCTTCAAGACCATAATAAACACTGCCTAAATAGGCTAAAGGCACATAACAAACAAAAAGTCGGATAGCGCTAAGCACTAATGCGACTAACGGCTTATGAAGTGCATTAAAAGAAGAATTAGTTAAAATAATGACGCCTTGAAAACCATAACCTAAGGGAAGTATCCAAATAAAAAGTACAATAATATCTGCTACCGCTTGTTCTTTAGAGAAAACATCGGCGATAAATGGCGCAATTAACACCAGTAGAAAATAAATAAGTAATTGTAATACCATGATAAACTTTGTTGATGCTTTATAGCTTGTCTCAACCCTATGCATATTACCAGCACCAAAATTTTGGCTAATAAAAGGAGGTAAAGTCATCGACATAGCCAGCACAACTAAACAAGCTATAGATTCAATACGAGAGCCAACACCAAAGGCTGCAACAGCCGACTCACCATAATTTGCTACAATAGCGGTTAAAATAGCAGCGGCTATTGGCGTAAGCATATTAGCCCCCGCTGCTGGTAAACCGATATGTAAAATACCTCGACTCGACGCAATAAATGTTTTCAAAGGTAACAGCGTAGTGTGAATTAATTGTCGCTTTATACCAACAATATATAAAACCAATAAGAGTCCAAAAACCCAAGAGATTAGCGTCGCAATAGCCGCACCTTGTATTCCCATGGCCGGTATAGGACCTAATCCAAAAATAAAAATAGGATCTAATATCGCATTAATTAAACCGGCACTGCCCATAATTATGCTTGGCGTTTTGGTATCACCGGATGCTCTTAAAATAGCGTTACCTATCATAGGTCCAATTAAACAAATACTGCCAATAAACCAGATATCCATGTATTGATGAATAAGCGGTAATAAACTTTCACTCGCTCCCAGTAATAAAAAGGTTTCATCAATAAAATAATAACCAACACAAGATATAATACCGACAATTATTGCCGCTAAATATATCGCTGCTGTGCCTGAGTTTTTTGCAGAATCATCATTACCTTTACCTAAGGCTTTGGCAATAACAGCTGATGTGCCAATACCCAAACCTATGGTTAAACTGATCACGGTAAAGGTAATAGGAAAGGTAAAGCTGATTGCTGCGAGAGGTTGTGTACCGAGTAAACCAACGAAAAAAGTATCAACCAAGTTAAAAGTCATTAACAAAACCATACCGTATATCATAGGTATAGTCATACGTTTAATGGTTTCTGCAACAGGGTCTTCGAGTAAATTGATTTTTTTCTTTTTATTTATTTCGGTCATTTAAAGGTAGCTTTTGCTTGTCTTTGCAGGAGAATAGCAAAGTATTGTAAAAGATAGTGATAAGACTCGCTATGTATATATTTTATTTCAACTTCATTTTAATTTTTTATATAAATTTAATGTTAAAAAGAAATAAATAATAACGTTGAAATATCTTTACTTTTGTATAACTCACTGCAAATGGGTATAAAAACTGACGTTGAACAAAAATCACACTAAGATAGTAAAGTAGACAACAAAACTAGCTAAGTCACTGTTATAAATATAAAAAGATAAATCATCTTTATATAGCCATTTAGCTGTAACGTGCATTCTTCACCCAAGTTACGCTTTTTTACACTTTAACTCACAAAGTTATCCACAGATTCAGTGGATAACTTTGTGTAATAGTAACTTATATAGCCCAAGTGTAAAAAAAGCACTGAACTTGAAGATAAAGCAGACTGAGTGTCGACAAAATAAGCAAACAAACAAAATAATGATTTATTTCTACATTTTGTGTTGACAGTTCCGCCACGGACATTTAATATCTCGCCCCGTTAGCCAAGACCCTTGGCAAACAAAACAATTCCTCAATAGCTCAGTTGGTAGAGCAACGGACTGTTAATCCGTTTGTCCCTGGTTCAAGTCCAGGTTGAGGAGCCAAATTAAGATAAGTGGCTTTGAATTTTAAAGCGGCTTTAGAAAAGAACAATTCCTCAATAGCTCAGTTGGTAGAGCAACGGACTGTTAATCCGTTTGTCCCTGGTTCAAGTCCAGGTTGAGGAGCCACATAAGATAAGCCTGCAATTATTTGCAGGCTTTTTTTTATTTGAATGACTACTTCAATTAATTGATAGTAGTGAATAAAAATAGTCGCTTTTCATTATTAAAGGCAACTACATAAAGAACAATTCCTCAATAGCTCAGTTGGTAGAGCAACGGACTGTTAATCCGTTTGTCCCTGGTTCAAGTCCAGGTTGAGGAGCCACATAAGATAAGCCTGCAAATATTTGCAGGCTTTTTTTTACACTAAATTTAATAATCTGAGAAAGCTCAATAGCTCAGTTGGTAGAGCAACGGACTGTGCTTATATATAGTCAGCGTTTGTCCCTGGTTCAAGTCCACAGCTAAAGAAAGAGTCAAAGAAAGAGTTAAGGAGCCACATAAGATAAGCCTGCAGTTATATGCAGGCTTTTTTTACGCTAAATTTAAGACGTTAAATATACTAATACATTTTTTGGCTATCTTAATTGTCAGACGGCTAGCAAGTTAATTTGTTAATCATCTAGACGAGCGATTAAGCTAGATGTATCCCAACGGCTGCCGCCTTTTTTCTGTACCTCTTCATAATAACTGTCTAATTGTTTAGTAATGGTTAAGTCAGCGCCGATCTTTTCTGCTTCACTGAACGCCATAGCTAAATCTTTTCTCACCCAATCGACGGCAAAGCCAAAATCAAATTCTCTAGCACACATCGTTTTACCACGATTATCCATTTGCCATGAACCTGCTGCACCTTTAGAAATAGTCTCTATTAGCTTATCAGTATCAAGACCTGCCTTCTGGGCAAAGTTAAGGCCCTCTGCTAAGCCTTGTACGGTGTTTACAAAACATATTTGATTAACCATCTTAGCTAACTGCCCCGAGCCTACCTGCCCCATTAATTGACTAAAGCGGGCATAAGCATCCATGACCGGTTTTACCTGTTCAAAAATAGTCAAGTCACCACCGGCCATAACCGTTAATACACCATTCTCTGCGCCTGCTTGGCCACCGGATACGGGTGCATCAATAAAGTGTTTTTTTTGCAATTTTGCTAGTGCATCAAGATCTCTTGCCAGCTCTGCTGAAGCGGTTGTGTGATCGACCAAAATAGCGCCAACAGCTAAACCAGCGAATATACCGTCATCCCCCAAAACAACTTGCCTAACATCATTGTCATTACCAACACAGGAAAAGACGATCTCGCGACCTTGGGCGGCTTCTCTTGGACTTTGAGCTAAACAGCCACCAAACTCTTGCACCCATTGTTCTGCCTTCGCAGTCGTACGGTTATAAACGCAAACATCAAAGCCTGCCTTTTGTAAATGTCCGGCCATTGGATAGCCCATAACGCCTAAACCAACAAATGCTACTTTTTTCATATTATCTCCACGATAAATCAGCTCATAAAACCTATATTCTCATTCATTAAATACTACGAAAAGTTGATAACAATTAATAGTAATCGTTTTATAAACATCATCTTTCTTTGTTATTGACACGATTGGAATTATTCATGCTTTGTTGTAGATAACAAAAATTCCGTCACCCTGAACTGGTTTCAGGATCTAGTCACTTAGATACTGAAATAAATTCAGTATGACGACATTAAGATCTCGTTACTTAGATACTGACATAAATATTATTCTAAACCTGAACTCGTTTCAGGATCTGGTCACTTAGATACTGAAATAAATTCAGCATGACGATCTTAGGATCTCGTTACTTAGATACTGAAATAAATTCAGTATGACAACCTTAAGATCTCGTGATTTAAGTACTAAAATAACAGGGCTTAACATAAAAAAGCCCATTATTTTCATAATGGGCTTGGTCTCTTGTAACTGGGTTTACTCTAGCTGTATATTAAATATATTCGACTGAAACAATCTCATATTCAACAACGCCACCAGGTATGGTGATTTCAACTTCAGAATCAACTTCTTTACCAATTAAACCACGGGCAATCGGTGAGTTTAATGAAATACGACCGGTTTTAAAGTCTGCTTCATCATCGCCAACAATTTTATAAGTGACTTCAACTTCGGTTTCAATGTTTAATAAGGTAACTGTTGTACCAAAAAGCACTTTGCCATGATTGGGTATCTTAGTGATATCGATAACTTGAGCATTACACAGTCGACCTTCAATATCTTGAATTCGGCCTTCACAAAAGCCCTGCTCTTCTTTAGCCGCATGATATTCTGCATTTTCTTTTAAATCACCATGTTCACGGGCAACAGCGATATCTTTAACAATACGTGGGCGTTTTTCTGTTTTTAAAACTCTAAGCTCTTCTTTCAGCTGTTCAGCACCAAGAAGTGTCATTGGATATTTTGTCATTTCTCTCTTCTTTTTAAATGATAAAGGTGGCTTACTTAAAAAGTATAACCACCCTTATATAACAATTTTTTATAAAGCATTTATCTCATAATAAATAAATGCCTTACATACTTCAATATTAATTACATTGCTTATGCAATTCTTGTATTGATGTTACCGTATTTCTATCATCAGCTGCATGAGATTGGCATGTTGCAAATGCTGCGTTCAAAGTAGTCGTGTATGCCACTTTATAGCGCAATGCTCCTCCACGCAAGACTTTAGAATCTTCAATCGCTTTACGACCTTCTGTGGTGTTAATAATATAGCTATATTCACCATTTTTGATTCTATCAAGAATATGCGGACGACCTTCTTGTACCTTATTAACTAAGCGACATGGAATATTAGCTTCACCTAGGATAATCGCTGTGCCATGAGTAGCATCGACGTCATAACCTAAAGCGACCAACTGTTTCGCTAAATCAACCACACGTACTTTATCACTGTTACGAACAGAGATTAACGCACGACCTGATTTAGGCACAGATACACCGGCACCTAAACAAGCTTTTGCGTATGCTTCTTCAAATGTCTTGCCAACGCCCATCACTTCACCCGTAGAGCGCATTTCAGGACCAACCAAAGGATCACTACCATGAAACTTGTTAAACGGAATAACCACTTCTTTCACTGAAAAGTATGGAGGAATAATTTCTTTCGTTATCCCTTGTTCTCTTAGTGACTTGCCAGCCATGACACGTGCGCCAATTTTAGCTAGTGGCACAGATGTCGCTTTAGAAACAAACGGTATGGTACGTGCAGCACGAGGGTTTACTTCAATAATGTAAACTTCGTTATCTTTAACCGCCATTTGTGTGTTCATTAAGCCAATAACGCCTAACTCAAATGCTAAGTCGGTAACCTGCTTGCGCATAACATCTTGGACTTCTTGGCTTAAGCTATAAGCTGGCAATGAACATGCTGAGTCACCTGAGTGAACACCCGCTTGTTCAATGTGTTGCATAATACCGCCAACAACAACGTCAGTACCATCACAAACAACGTCGATATCGACTTCAATCGCATCATCAAGAAAATGGTCAAGCAAGACTGGTGAATCATTTGAAACACTAACAGCTTCTGTCATGTATCGACGTAAATCATCTAGGTCATAAACAATTTCCATCGCACGACCACCTAAAACATAAGATGGACGAACAACTAACGGAAAGCCAATACCTTCAGCTTTAGCCATTGCTTCTTCTAATGAAGTCACCGTCGCATTTTCTGGTTGTAATAAACCTAAGCGTTCAACGGCTTGTTGAAAACGTTCTCTATCTTCTGCTCTATCGATTGCATCAGGAGAGGTACCAATAATAGGCACTCCGGCTGCTTCTAAAGCACGCGCTAATTTAAGCGGTGTTTGACCACCGTATTGCACAATAACGCCTTTAGGTTTTTCGATACGAACAATTTCAAGAACATCTTCAAAAGTGATAGATTCAAAATATAAACGGTCTGATGTGTCGTAATCGGTTGAAACAGTTTCAGGGTTACAATTGACCATGATAGTTTCATAACCGTCTTCGCGTAATGCTAATGCCGCATGTACACAACAGTAATCAAATTCAATACCTTGACCGATACGGTTTGGGCCGCCACCTAAGATCATAATTGATTCTTTATCGGTTGGGTTTGCTTCACACTCTTCATCGTAGGTTGAATACATGTAAGCTGTATCTGAACTAAATTCAGCCGCACAGGTATCAACACGTTTGTATACCGGGAAAATATTAGCTTTATGACGTTTTTTACGCACTTCAGCTTCGGCTATACCAATTAAATCGGCAAGGCGAGAATCAGCAAAACCTTTACGTTTAAGTTTACGTAAATAGTCGGCGGTTAATATTTTTAAACCGCCGGCAGCAACTTTAGCTTCTTCTAAAACGATATCTTCGATTTGAATAAGGAACCAACGGTCGACCATAGTTAAGCGATAAATATCATCAACTGATAAACCTAAGCGAAACGCATCAGCGATATACCAAATACGGTCAGCGCCAGCTTCTTGAAGTTCGTGCATAATTTTAGTTTTAGCGCCCGGCTGAGTAACATCAACCATAGAGTCAAAACCATTTACGCCAACTTCTAAGCCACGTAACGCTTTTTGTAATGATTCTTGTTGGTTACGGCCAATGGCCATTACTTCGCCAACAGATTTCATTTGCGTGGTTAGACGGTCTTCACAGCCAGCAAATTTTTCAAAATTAAAACGTGGAATCTTAGTAACAACATAATCAATAGTCGGTTCAAATGACGCTGGAGTTGCGCCGCCGGTAATATCGTTAGTTAATTCGTCAAGCGTATAACCGACCGCTAATTTTGCAGCAATCTTAGCTATTGGGAAACCTGTTGCTTTTGAAGCAAGTGCTGATGAACGTGAAACACGTGGGTTCATCTCGATAATAACCATGCGGCCAGTGTTAGGACAAATACCAAACTGTACGTTAGATCCGCCTGTTTCTACGCCAATTTCACGTAAAACCGCAATCGATGCATTACGCATGATTTGGTATTCTTTATCAGTTAACGTCTGTGCTGGAGCAACCGTAATAGAATCACCGGTATGAATACCCATAGGGTCAAAGTTTTCAATCGAACAAATAATAATACAGTTATCATTTTTGTCGCGAACCACTTCCATCTCATACTCTTTCCAACCAATTAATGATTCATCAATCAATAATTCAGAGGTTGGCGAGAGATCTAATCCACGAGTACAAATTTCATGGAACTCTTCGCGGTTATAAGCGATACCACCACCGGTCCCCCCCATAGTAAATGAAGGTCGAATGATACAAGGAAAGCCTAAGATTTTACTAGCGGCGTGCGCTTCTTCAATCGTATGAACAATTTCAGCATTTGGCGTATCTAAGCCGATTGCTTTCATAGCTTTATCGAAACGAGAACGATCTTCAGCTTTATCAATCGCATCAGCTGTTGCGCCGATCATTTCAACATTAAATTCTTTTAATACGCCTTTTGCTTCAAGTTCTAAAGCACAGTTTAAAGCGGTTTGCCCACCCATAGTCGGTAAAACCGCACAAGGACGTTCTTTTTCAATGATCTTGCGCACAACTTCCCAGTGAATAGGCTCAATGTAAGTTGCATCGGCCATTTCAGGGTCTGTCATGATAGTTGCAGGGTTTGAGTTAACTAAAATAACTCGGTAGCCTTCTTCACGAAGTGCTTTACAGGCTTGTGCGCCTGAATAATCGAATTCACATGCTTGACCAATAACAATTGGGCCAGCGCCTAAGATCAAGATACTTTTTAAATCGGTACGTTTTGGCATTTTTCAGTTCTCTCTATATCTTGTTTAAGGGCTAAGCTTTGGCTTCGTTCATTAAATCGATAAAATGATCAAATAATGGTGCCGCATCTGCAGGACCAGGACTTGCTTCAGGATGACCTTGAAAACTAAATGCAGGCTTATCGGTGCGATGTACACCTTGAATTGATTGGTCAAATAATGACACATGCGTTACTTTCAAATTCGCGGGCATTTTATTTTCATCAATCGCAAAACCATGGTTCTGCGCAGTTATCATCACGACATTACGTTCAAAGTCTTTCACGGGGTGATTGCCACCGTGATGACCAAATTTCATTTTAATGGTACCCGCTCCACTGGCTAAGCCAAGAAGTTGATGACCTAAACAAATACCAAAGATTGGCGTTTGTGTTTCTAAAAATGATTGAATAGCAGAAATCGCATAATCACAAGGCTCTGGATCGCCTGGGCCATTTGATAAGAATATGCCATCTGGATTCATTGCTAAAACATCAGCGGCTGGTGTTTGTGCTGGCACTACTGTTACCTTACAACCACGGTCGACTAACATGCGCAAAATATTGCGTTTGGCACCAAAATCGTAAGCAACTACATGAAACTTCGAGTTTTCAGGGGTAATGTGACCTTTTCCTAATTCCCAGCTACCTTCTGTCCATTGATATTGTTCTTTGGTTGAAACAACTTTGGCTAAATCCATGCCTTTAAGACCTGGAAATGCTTTTGCTTGAGCTAAAGCGTCTGTTTCTGCAGCCTCAGACATTGTGTCTAGGGTCATGATACAACCGTTTTGAGCACCTTTCTCCCGAAGAATACGTGTTAGTTTACGCGTATCAATATCAGCAATACCTAAAACATTACGTGCCTTTAGGTAGTCGCTTAAATTCTGTTCATTTCGAAAATTACTCGCTAATAGCGGTAAGTCACGAATAACTAAACCTTTTGCCCAAATAGTGTTTGATTCTTCATCTTCACTGTTGGTACCTGTATTACCAATATGCGGGTAAGTTAGGGTAATAATTTGCTCTGCATATGATGGGTCGGTAAGAATTTCTTGGTAACCGGTCATTGAAGTATTGAATACTACTTCACCAACAGCCGCTCCGTCTGCACCAATAGCGGTGCCTTTAAATACAGTGCCGTCTTCAAGCACTAAAATGGCAGATTTAGTCAATTTAACCTCCGTAAAGAAGAAAGAAGCTTAACGATGCAACTAAAAAACATCATTAAGTACAAATTACGTGTCGGCTGTTTCCTAATGAAACACCCATAAAAAATGCCAAAAATTTCGTTATTACTAACAGAACCACTAAATTTTTGACAAAATCCACTTATTTTACGCTTGTATCACATGTTCGTCTAGCGATAATTGTAAAAACTAAGCGTTTAATTGAATATTCAGTTAAAACAGCCAAAAGTAACTGTTTTCTCTAAAAATAAATTACTTCAAGCCTAAAACATCTTGCATATCATAAAAGCCATTATCTGCTTCACTTAACCAGAATGCGGCTCTCATAGCACCTAATGCGAAAGTCATTCTTGAACTTGCGCGATGGGTGATTTCTAACCGTTCACCAATATCAGCAAAAAAAGCGGTGTGCTCTCCAACGATATCTCCAGCTCTTACTGTCGCAAAACCTATGGTTTCTTTATCACGTTCTCCTGTGATACCTTCGCGACCATAAACAGCCACTTTATTTAAGTCTCTACCTAAAGTGTCTGCTATAACTTGCCCCATTTTTACTGCTGTACCTGATGGAGCATCTTTCTTAAATCTATGGTGTGCTTCAAATATTTCTATATCAGTATAGTCACCAATTGCTTTTGCGGTAACTTCTAGTAGTTTAAACATTAAATTAACACCGACACTAGTATTTGGCGCTAAAATCACCGGCATAAGTTCGCCTGCTTTTTCAATAATACTCACTTGCTCGTCACTGAAGCCCGTGGTACCAATAACGAGAGCTTTATGATGTTGTTGACACCATTTTAGGTTGTCTAAAGTGGTTTGAATAGCCGTAAAGTCAATAAAAACATCAGCATCGAGTAAGTCGTTTAAGTTAGTTGCTGTTTTTTGGCCAATAGCACCAATACCGGCGAGTTCGCCTAAGTCAAAATTAACAAACGATGAAGACGCTCGAACCGTACCACCAACAAGTTCAATAGACTTATGCTCTACGGCTGCTTGAATTAAGTTACGGCCCATACGGCCGCTGCATCCTAAAATGGCTACTTTTACTTTCATTTTAATCTCTATAAAATTATTTTATCTACTAGATTACTTTAGCGTACTAACGCTAATGGCAATGCTAATTCAATACTATTGGATAAGTCGTGTGAAACCACACTCATTATTTTAAACTGCTCATCTATCTTAACTACATGGAAAAATGCGGAAAAATCAGCAAAAACTTGATCTTTGTCATCAAAGAAAGCCCAATCAACACATATATCGATAGACGAATTATCTGCATAATTATAACTTGCTGTAATTGGTATTATCTTTCGGGTTTTTGCATGCGTTAAAACAGTAAAGATATCTTTAAACTCTTGATTGAAACTTTCACTATTCACTAAATAAGCAATTTTATCTGGGGTATGTAATGTACAAGGTAAATGATAACAAGCGCGGGCTGCCTCTAAATCACAATGTTCAAAGGCAGTAATATAATCTTTAAATAATTTGATCAATGCTTGCTCTAACATACATCCCTACTTGATTGCTTTGTTATGGTTAATCACTATGGGTTTATATTTTATTATTTTAGCGTATTCGTCGTTCTTTGCCATCTATGGCATCACGACATACAGGCATAAAAAAGCCCTCAACGGAGGGCTTTAAAAACTAATTAGCTAACAATTGCTAATAATTCAACGTCAAATACTAACGTTGAATAAGGTGGTATAGCACCTTGTGAGCCTTGCTCACCGTATGCCAAATGGTAAGGAACGTATAAACGCCACTTAGAACCTTCGGTCATTAACTGTAATGCTTCAGTCCAACCTGGGATAACACCACCAATTGGGAATTCAGCAGGTTGACCGCGATCTACAGAACTATCAAAAATGTCGCCATTGATGAAAGTACCATGATAATGAGTACGAACTGTGCTTGCTGCTGTTGGCTTCTCGCCATCGCCTGTTGCTAAAACTTCATATTGAAGGCCAGATTCAGTAACAGTTACTTCATCACGCTTAGCATTTTCAGCTAAGAATTTTTCGCCTTCAGCTGACATTTCTTTAGCTGCGGCTTGCTCTAACTCTTGCATTTTTTTAGAAACAACAGAAAACGCGGCATTTAAATCTTCGTCTGATACTTGGCTTGCTGAATTAGCAATAGCATCGGCCAAACCTGCTTGTACAGCAGATACGTCAAACTCTTTAAAAGGGTTATTACGTAATTGATCACCTAATTGACGACCTACGCCGTAACTTACACGTTGCTCAATTGTTTCAAATGTATTCTCTGACATGATATTCCTTATGTTTTCGCCGACACAGTTATTGTGTAAAAATGGCAATTAGATAAAAATTCGCGATAGGATAACATAAACAGCTACTGGTCTGTAGCTTGAACTTAAGACATTTGGTTATTTTATATAATTTCCGGTTATGGCTATGCTTTCGTTATTATTTTGCTATCGATTTAGTTTACGATAGACTAGCGTTAACTTAATGTTAAAGATAAATTTTATGAATAAAGATATCGTTATTTCTTCTCCAGAGAAGCGTTTACTTAGCCTGTTACCTTTTGGGGTTTTTCTTGGTTTATTTCTGGGCACCGGTATTGTCCTTACCCTACAAGGCGTTGAGTTTGCTTTTTATCAACTCCCCGCCAGCATCGCTATTATTCCAGCCATCTTAGTGGCTATATATTTAGGTAAAGACAGTATTAATGATCAAGTAAGCCAATTTATTTCTGGAGCTGGCCATGCAAACATTATTACTATGTGTGTTATTTATCTACTCGCCGGTGCTTTTGCAACAGTTGCCAAAACAACCGGGAGTGTTGATGCGAGCGTTCAGCTAGGTTTATCTTTTTTCCCTGATTACTTATTACTGCCAGGCTTATTTTTAGTTGCGGCTTTTATTGCTACCGCCATGGGTACTTCAATGGGCACCATCGCTGCGATTGCGCCGGTGGCATTAGGCTTTATAGAGTCTGCCGATTTAGACGCTTCAATTGTTGCTGGCTGTATTATTTCAGGCGCTATTTTTGGCGATAATTTATCAATAATATCTGACACCACCATAGCATCGACGCGCAGTCAGGGTGCGCACATGAAAGATAAATTTAAAGTCAATTTTAAATTTGCCGTACCTGCGGCAATTTTATGTATCATTATTTATGCTTCAATGGGAATTAGTATTCCGCATGAACAAACCCAAGATATTAACGTACTTGGCTTATTACCCTATTTGGTCATACTAACGTTAGCGTTAATGGGTCTTAATGTGTTTGTCGTATTAATTGTTGGTATTATCCTCGCGGCTGCAATAGGCATGTACGACAATGGCTATCAATTATCGGCATGGGTCAGTGATATCAATGCTGGCTTTGCTAGTATGCAAGACATTTTCATTCTTTCGCTGTTTATTGGTGGTTTAAGCGAACTGATCAAACGCCAAGGAGGCTTAGCCGCGCTAACCCATGCAATTGAGCACTTTGCGCGAAAGCTCAACCCCAACAATAAAAAACGTGCCGCCGGTTTAGGTATCGCTTCGTTAGCATTTACTTGTAACTTTTTTACCGCAAATAATACCGTATCAATTATTGTTACTGGTGAAACAGCGAAAGAGTTAGCAGAAGATGGACAAGTCAGCCCAGCACACTCGGCAAGCTTATTAGATATTTACGCTTGTATTAACCAAGGTTTACTGCCTTATGGTGCGCAAGCTTTACTGCTAGGAGCAACCTTGAAAATATCACCTATTGAAGTGGTATCAAGTGCTTTTTATCCGATGATCTTGCTAGTTGTCGCCAGCATAGCTTTTTGGCGCATCACTAAGTAGCTTACCAATATTAGGCTTTCGTTACTCTATTCTAGATTCTTGCGTGATTGACTCGTTTAGGCTATAAATTTAAACGAGTACGAAGTTAATCGTAAAAATAAAATATAATCAGATAAGAAGATAAATTGAATGAAAGGGTCAAACGTTAATTATCAGTGAAGATGCGTTAAACAAATTAGGTTACAGCTTTGCACGCAATGCTCAATTAAATAATGCCATCGCTATTATGAAGCTAAATACCGAACTTTACGCTAACTCTGCTAATACTTATGACAGTTATGCTGAGTTACTGGTGCAGACTAAACAATACAAATAAGCGCTACCGGTTATTCAGCCAGAGCTTAAGTTAGCTAAGATGGATAAAAACACCGAGTTAACTAAACTACTCTTGGATCATTTAACCCCGTAAATGATGACCTATAACAGGGTTTTTTATAGCTGGCTATAAAAGATAAGGTTGGTTTCCCCTCTTCAACCTAGTCGTCATTAACTGGCAAAACATACCATTATTTTTAACTAAGAGGAGTTAAGACTTGTTAAGCTATTTGAAGCATAATAGGTGCAAAAGCCGTAAAAAATTAGCTGCTGAGAGACCTTAATTAAACAATTAGCAGAATAAGTTATGCTCAGGTACAGTCATATACCAAATTAAAAGGACAGTGAGTTTTGTCACCATAACCACGGATAAAGTTAAGCCGGCTACAAAATATTAATATTGTGTACTAAGATTAAGCTATTATTTTTAAGTCCCTAGGTCTACATTTGCACTTTCATTTAAGAACTGGCTTGTCTAAACGTATAATAGTACTTCTGCATTGTGCCGCACTCTTTATTATATTAGTTTATGGTCTTTATCATGTTATAAATGAAATAGAACTACTCGGCTATCTACTTTTAACCTCCTCTTGCTTACTGTCAATTTCTCTTTATTGCGTCTATAAAAATAATTTCTCTACGTTGCTGTTAAAAACATTAACTTTAATGACCACCTTAGTTATTGTTGTTACTTGTTATTTTTTAGGTATGCGCGGCATAATATTTGTCTTTCCTTTGGTAACCGCTTTTTTTTATAGCTTCCCATATAAAGTTGCTGTTATTACAGCCATCATTGTATCAGCCTGCTCACTACTAGCTTCGTTAAATACTGTCGAAATTCAGACGGTGCTGAGGCTGTCAATCGCGTTAGCCATTAATATACTTTTTATTACTTGTATTGCTCATTTAGTTTATAAACAACAAATGGGCTTGGTAAAAGAGGCCCGAGAAGACCAATTAACCGGTATTGCTAATAGAAGATATTTTAATGAGTTATTATCGCTAGCTCTAACAGAGGCTAAAATATCAGATACCCTTGTTGTCTTACTGTACTTAGATTTAGATGACTTTAAAGCGGTCAATGATACTTACGGTCATTGTATTGGCGATGGTGTTTTAAAAGAAGCCAGTACTAGGTTGCAATCTTGTATTCGAGAAGCAGATGCCGTATGTCAGCTTGATCATTTAGAAACTAAAGAGCACGTTGCACGTTTAGGGGGTGATGAATTTGCCATTATATTAAAAGACGTTGTTTGTATTAGTGAAATTAATGAGGTAACCGAGCGTATTTTAGCTAAAATGAACGAACCCTATATTATTGATAAGTTATCTTTATATTGCCACGCAAGTGTTGGAATGGCATGGAATAAAGATAAAACTAGCTCACCGGAATTACTGATGCAACAAGCTGATTCGGCTATGTACCAAGCGAAGGAAAAAGGTAAGCAGAGTTGTCATACTTTTAATTACACAACTCACTAAATATTAGCTAACTGCTAATATAACAGCCCTTTAAGCATTACGGGTTATTGAGCAATAATTCAAGTTTGTTGGCAACAATAAAAATGCCAAGTTAACGACATAGCTCTATCGGCACTAAACAACAGTAAATAAGACGTTATAACGTGATTATCGATAAGTGAAACACTAAAGTAGCGAAGTGCTCTACATGCCGCTAGACAGCGATTTATCTGCCTTGATGATCAACATGGAAATTCTGAAACTAACGCTTCAAATAATACCTCTTTCAAAGATTTCGTCTGTAAGTCATCTATTTTCATCGACTTGGCTACTTTAGAGACCACTTTCCTTCGGTCTTCTTCAAGAGGAATGCAAAACTCATGTTCACCGCCTTTCTCTGTCAATGATGACCTCGCTGTAACACGAGTATTGTAGGCTCTTTTGACAAAATCACTGACTGGCGCTCGAGGATTATCAATTAACGCCTCTGGTTTTACTACCGCACTTTCTGAAAGCAAAGATGAATCGATAAACCCATCGATATAAAGTTTGCATGGATTAATTTCACTACGGTCTATACCCTGTTGGTATGCTTTACACGATTTAATAATATCAGACTTAAAGTCGGCAAATACTGAGCCACTTGCTAATAAAAAACCAACGAAAATAAATTTAGCTATAAAATTTTTAGTGAACTTCATTGTTAAAATCCCTTAATTCAATTAATTTTCCAGATAACCACTCGTATTAATATTCTGCAAGTAATGGCAAAAACTACAATAATAGCCAACTTTAGTGCTTAACCATCCTAACCTAAGCAGTTTTATCTTTCTAGATATTTTACAACCCGAAAGTAAAACAATAAAAGCTGTTTGTTGTTACTTCTTTATTAGAAAAAAGTTGACAAAAAATCTAAGGATTATTATTTTTAATAGCTATAGGTAAATCATTAAGAGAACATTATGGCCAAACTAAACTATCACCACCTACAGTATTTTAATGCGATAGTAAAACATGGCAGTATTGCCCAAGCATCAAAAATTATTCATATAACTCCGCAAACGTTGAGTGCCCAACTCAGTACTTTTGAAGATCAATTAGGCTACCTGTTATTTGAACGAAAAGGGAAACGTTTAGTGCTGAACGAAATGGGACGCTTGACATATAGTTATAGCGAAGAAATCTTTAGTTTAGGAGACGAATTACTTTATTCACTTAAAAATCACTCAGCAGATTTTGCTTCCCGCTTTTCAATAGGTGTTACAGATGTGATAGCAAAAGTATTTTCTTTTCATTTCCTAAAGCAAATTTATACCATGGATAGTTCGATAAAATTAATCTGTAAGGAAACGAGTTTAGAGGTATTACTTGGAGAGTTGGCGATAAATAAATTAGACGCGATATTAACTGATACTCCCCTGCCTACGACTTCCCCGTTAAAGGCATATAGCCATGCTATCGGAAAAAGTGGTTTTAGCTTTTTTGCTCACCATAATTTGGCTGATAAATTACAGGCTAACTTTCCTTACTCACTCGATGGACAATCATTTTTCATTGCTGGTGAAGGTACAAATCAACGTTTAAGTGTACTTTCTTGGTTTAATCAATTGAGTATCTCGCCATTAATTATTGGAGAGTTTGATGATTCGATATTAACTAAGTATTTTGGTCAGGCGGGTTATGGTGTTTTTTGTGCCCCAACAATTATTGAAGATCACGTTATGGAACAGTTTAACGTGAGCATTATCGGAAAAACCAATGATATAACCGAACATTACTACTTGATCTCACCCGAACGTAAAGTCAAACATCCAGCGGTTCAACATTTATTAACCGAAGGCAAAAAACTATTTAAACAACCAATGGCTTAAACTTATTAAATAGTTAGCAAAATAAAGCCCCTAGATGGGGCCTTAGTAAACGTCTTTATTTTTCAATATTTATACGATTCTAAAGCCGTCATTCATTTAGTTAATTATTATTCAGCAGTTTTTGGAAAATTAAGGGTTAATTTAGCACCACCAGTATAGGTTTTATCTAGAGAGAGATAACCTTGCTGCTTGCGGGCAAAATCACCACATAAACTTAATCCTAAGCCATGACCTGATTCACCTTGAGTACCGCACTGACTAGCAACACAATCACTAAATAGTTGGTCTTGTATATTTTGAGGAACACCTTCACCAGTATCTGTTATAACCAGTTTAACCTGGCCATCACTAGATTTAGCTTCAATGTCGATACTGCCATGCTCTGGCGTATATTTAATGGCGTTTGCTAATAAATTACGAATAATAGTTTTTGTTAAATTAACGTCCGCCATCACAGTAGTATTTTCATTGATGTTGTGTTTAATACTGATTTTTTTTAAATTGAAACTTTCTGTCATCAAGTCGAGCGTTTCTATTAACAGTGGCTTTAACGCTATCGTTTTTAATTCCGCATGAACGGCGCCTAATTGATTACGCGACCATTGCAAGATTTCGTCTAGTAGCTGATAAAAAGTCAGTGACGACTCTAAAATCCCATCGGCCATTTCAGCAATAAGCTCAGGCTCAAGAGTGTCTGCATTTTCATGCAAAACTTTTGATAATCCTAAAATACCATTAAAAGGAGAGCGTAAATCATGAGACAAAATGGCAAATATTTTTTCTTGATCTGCTTGCATACGCTCTAACTGACGGTTACGTAGTCTTAGTTCTAATTGGCTAACCACTTGTTTTGCTAAAGTGTTTAATGCTAGCTGTTGTTTTTCATCCAGTTTATGGGGAACTGTATCAATAACACATAAGGTGCCGATAGGCATGCCGTTTGTACTGACCAGTGGTGCTCCCGCATAAAAACGAATATCTGGAGCACCTGTTACCAAAGGATTATCGACAAAACGTTCATCCGTTAAGGTATCAGATACTTCAAAGATGTCATCTTGTAAAATAGCATGTGAACAAAAAGCGATATTCCTTGGCGTTTCCTGAGCATTAAGTCCTACTCGAGATTTAAACCACTGGCGGTCTTTGTCGACAAGAGAGATGAGAGAAATAGAAGTACCACAAATGGCGCTAGCCAACTGAGTAAGTTCATCGAGCACCTTTTCATCTTCAGTGTCTAATACTTCATATCTGAGTAATTCATCAATACGTTGTAATTCTTCGGGGTGCAGCTCAGCACTTATCATAATACGCAAATCCTTAGGGTGCATTAACTACGTTTATAGCAAAAAAAGAAGATTAAATTAAACTATATTCCAATGATTATAGCGTATTTTACAATGTTAAGTTCTGATATGTAACAGTTTAAACAAAAATCAATCACATTTGTAGCTGTGTTACTAAAACCAGCCATCAATATAATTAAAATAACGTCTCTACAATTAGGGAGCAGAAGAATCAATTACTGCTGTATTTGAGCCTAAAGACTCTATACAAGTCTTTAAATATTCTGTGGTTTTTTACAACGGGGTGCGTTACTGGCCCTATAATAAGCTTGGGACTTCGGCAAATGTTCTGTTAACTGATTAATACGGGTTTCATTTGATGGATGTGTTGACATAAATTCTGGTGGTGAACCATTTGAAAGTTTAGCCATGTTCTGCCACAAACTAATAGCTGCCGATGGTTCAAATCCTGATTTTGCCATTAAGTCTTGCCCAACTATATCAGCTTCACTTTCATGGGTGCGTCCGTAGGGCATTAATATACCGTATTGTAACCCTAAGCCTAAACCAGACATCCACAAGTTGCGGTTTTCAACATTTCCAACTGATAGGGCCGTATCGACAACAGCCATACCTGTTTGAGAAATTTTACTAGATGACATCCTCTCATTAGAGTGACTTTCAATAACATGCCCTACTTCGTGACCAATAATTGCCCCAAGTTGATTTTGATTTTCGGCAACTTTTAAAATACCCGTATAAACGCCAATTTTCCCGCCGGGTAAAGCGAATGCATTGACTTGTTCGGAGTCAAAAACAACAACTTCCCACTCTCCTTTATGAGCAGATTTAGGCACGTTTTTAGTGATGGCTTTCGCGACACATTGTACGTAATTATTTACTGCAATATCGGTACTGATTTTTTCTTTTTCTTTCATTTGTTCAAACGAACTGGCACCCATTTTATTGAGATCTGAACTTGAGAAAAGCGTTATTTGATTACGTCCAGTCGAAGATTTTGCACAGCTTGCTAAAACGATAAGCGCAGCAAGTGTTAATAAGAGGGTAGCTTTGTTATTCACGATATTTCCTTAGGTGAAATTTTTAAATGAAATCCTACTAGGTATTCTAAGGAATGTTGCCAAACAATTCGACTGTTAAAATTCAATTTATAACGAAACTTTACTTAAATTAATAGAAAATGTTGTCCCTTCGCCTAACGTACTCGTTACCTTTATATCAGATTTTAATAATTCCAATAGTTTTTTAGTGATAGCAAGCCCAAGTCCAGTATGCTTCTGCTTGTCTTGCAATGCATTACTTGCGCGATAACGCGTATCAAAAATATAGGGGAGCTCATCTTCTTTAATACCGGTGCCCGTATCCGTAATATTTAATTGACAGTGGTTTTTATCCACCTCAGAAATAGATAAGGTAATTTTTCCTAACTCAGCAGTATGACGAATAGCATTTTCTAGTAAATTACTTAATACCCGCTCTAATTTTCCAATATCACTATGAACTTGGGTGTAAGAACACTCAGGTACGATATTAATTTCTATATGCTTTGCTGAGGTTTGCAAACTAAATTTAGCAACAACATCATATAAAAGTTCAGCTAAATTAAACGCTTCAAGATTCAAAGAAACTTGACCACTTTCAAGATGGGCTAACTCAAATATTTGATCAATAAGCCCTTTCAATTGTTGAGCGTTTTTCAATGCTATTTCGATATATTTTTGTCGTTGTTCTTTAGTGACCTGATCATTTTTTAATTCAAGGGTTTCAATATAACCTTGCAGAGACGACAGTGGTGTTCGTAAATCATGAGATATATCAGCCAACAGCTCTCGTCGATGCTCATCATTTTTTTGTAACATGCCAAACTGTTGATTAATTTGTTTAACCATTTGCTCAAACGCTTCGCCCAGTTGGTGTACTTCATTACGACTGTTAGGCATCCATTTAGCGAGATTCACTTTACTTTTGTCAAAACCAACAGCTCTTAGTGCTTTAATATCTCTACTCAAGCGTCTTAATGGGCGAGTAAAATAAGCAAATATTCCTAACATTACTACAAAAAAGAATAGCATAGCACCAAACATTGCCAGAATAGAAAGTTCGGCTTGCCTGCTTGGCTGCAATCGCTTAAAAGCAGATTCATAACGTTCTCCTGTAACAATGACATATAAGTAACCTTGCAAACTACTGCCATTAAAAACAGGCGCGGCAGAAAATATTTTTTTACGAGAAATGTGTTGCGGATCATCGCCATAAATAGGTAACGCAGCTTGATTTTGTGTTAGTTGAATAAGTGGGAGTAAATCAATTTTTGTACGTTTAATTAATGTTGGAGTAATCGAATGGGTTATAATTTTACCTGCGGGGTCAACAAAATAAAATTCAAAGGCGGGGCCTAAAACCATTAAGGTATGAAATAAATTTTTCAACGCTTGGTGATCATAAACACCTTGTTGTAATAATGGGTTGTCTCTGGCTAGATTAGCAGCTAAAGATAAGTGTAAATTTTGCTCTGATTCATATCTTGTTTTTTGCTCAAGCTGTTGCGCCCAAATATAAAAAACACTAATAATTGCAATAAATACCACCAATAAAGAAAGAGACAAACGGTGATATAAAGACAGTTTCATGCGGCAACACCTTTTTTATTAAATTTATAACCCACCCCCCAAACTGTTTGCACAATTTCAGGTTTAGTGGCATTTCTTTCAACTTTGTTACGTAAGCGATTGATATGAGAATTTACAGTATGCTCATAACCGCTATGGTGGTATCCCCAGACATTACTAAGTAGCTGTTCTCGAGAAAACACTTGCTCAGGATGAGAAGCCAAAAATAAGAGTAAGTCAAATTCAGTGGAGGTTAGCTCTAGTTCTTTTCCAGCCAATAGCGTTCGATGAGTGGTATTATTAATTTGCAATTCACCTATTGTTAAATGCTGTTCTGGTTGCTGTTGTTGTGAGTGTTGTTGCTCTCTCTGAGCCGCTAAGTGTAAACGTCGCAGCTGACTTCTTACCCTAGCTTGTAATTCACGCACACTAAAAGGCTTACTCATATAATCGTCTGCGCCCAATTCAAGCCCTAATACACGATCAATTTCACTATCACGAGAGGTTATCATTAAGATCACTTGTTCTGGTTTTTGTTCGCGTAGTTGTCGGCAAACATCTAAACCTGAAATTCCTGGTAGCATCACATCCAGTAAAACGAGAGCATAGTTATTATCAACAAGTTTCTGCAACGCTAGCTCTCCGGTTAAGCAGTGTTCAACCGTTAATGACAGTTCTTGTAAATTTAAAATCATTAAATCTGCAATATCTTGATCATCTTCAACCACTAAAATAGTGTCCATGCTTTGCTCCGTTTTATTCTATTTATTATTAAGAATTACAGCACAAAGAAAAAAAGTTCATCAACTATTGATTGAATATACTTTATGGGACAATTTTAATGCTCATCAATATTATTAGGTAGCCAAGCAGGAGTTATAAAGCTCATCGATTCAAGTTAAGCTATTATTAAGCTAACTCTCCATCGATACACCTAAGCCAATACCAACAACATCAATATGTTCTGCATTATTTTTCTTTATGCCTGAGCATAAGAACTTGCTCGGGCATAAATACTTTCGAAACATTTATTATTTTATTTTTTATCAACTCTTTGACTTTATTATCTATCACTAGCAATGTAGAAATAGCGACGCCTGTAAGGACGCCAGCCAATTTATCGAGTTCGAGTTACTATGATACGTGACGTTGGATTATCCCAGCGATCCGCTTCTGTTAATACCGACGTGCTTAAACCTTCCTTACTCTCATCATTAGCATTGGCATTAGTGACAACACCGCGATGGAAATGAACTAAGTCAAAAAGATCATCACGTGCTGCATCAAAACCAGCACTTGCTCCACCGCCACCTGCAGCACCTGCTGCTGGACCAGGCATAGTCGTTGCCGTTTCAGTATTAGCTTCAGTGCCAGAGTCCCATGTAGGAGCCATAAAGCTCATTGATTGTCCGACGGTCATATTACTTATGTCTGCCGCATTAAGACCGGTAAACGCATCATTAGTGTCAACTAACATTGTTGTGAAACTAAGTCTTAAATTATCTACGTCAAGTAATGGAACAACGAGTGTCGACATTGTACCAACAGAGCGAGGTCCCGTTGCACCATCTGTAGTGGTAGCATCTAAATACTGCGTTGCAGCTAAAGCTTCAGCAAGAAGTTCAGTAGGGTCACCACCTTCAGCGAGCTGCTCTAAACCAAGGCTGGCGGCTTCACCATCGATAAAGGCATGGTAGCCAGGTTCATGTAGAATAATCGCCGCAGGTGAAAATGGCTGACTGTAGGTTAAATTAGTTAACTGAACAGTGAAAACAGCTAGATTACCATTAGTACCATTAGTACCATCAGCACCGTTAGTACCATCAGTTCCATCAACACCCGCAGTACCGGCAGTACCGGCAGCACCGGCTTGACCAGCTGTACCATTACTTCCATCATCACCGCCACAACCCGTTGCTAATACAGCAATAAGAGGCAATAACACTAAACTTATTTTATTAATATTCATGTTCTATTCTCCCTAAATTAAGATGCTGGGATAGTAATGGTTACTCGGGCAACAGGGTTCAACCAACGATGCTCTGTCGATTGCAAATCACTTGCTCCATCGGTAAGACTTGTATCGCCTAGAATATTTCTATGAATATGTACGGGACCATCGGTACCATCAACAACTTCATTAGCACCAATTGCACTACCATCTTCAGCAAAACCAACTTTTACTGCAACACCTGTTCCGCCAACACCTAATGGCACTGGAGAAGCACCTGCACCTGCAACACCTGGAACACCGTAACCACCAAGTGCAGCACCACCTTGTTCAACAATATCAGTACGCATACTGTTTAATTCATCATTTAATTCTGTACCTGCATCATATGCGTGCAACATATAAGTATAAGTACCTGGCGTAGTTGGAATTTTAATACTGTCTAAGCCAACAAATGCATCATTCGTTGGGATCAACATAGATAAAATTGAAAGATAAGGCTTATCCATCGTATCAAAGGCATAACTTAAAGACGTTGATGGCGCGACTAAACCACCAAAACGGTGCCATGTATTCGTTGTATTATCGGTATCTGTAGGGCCTAAAAGTGCTTCAAAGTTTTGACCTGCTGATGCAGCATTTTGCGCATCATCAATGACACCCGCTTCTGCAAGCCATGCTAATGCTGATGTAGCTTCAACACCGGGTTCAAAAGCATCAACAGAATTATCATGGGCTATAACTAAGCGTGGCGTAAAATGTTGTGCATGGGTGAGGTTAGTAATTTGAATATCAATGGTTTGTGCCATTAATGCTGAACTTGAACAAGCTAATGCGATAGCTGATGCGACTTTAAAAAATTTCATAACTTTCCTTTGATGACTAAATGATTTCACATTCAGTATGCGCAGCAAATATTACGAAGGTTTCACGAAGTTATCACGAATTCATCACAAGAGTTAATTATAAAAGTAATGAAATTTATTTAGAGAAAGAGGTTCTATGTATTGATAATATTTATTAAATCTTGCAAGTCCCGCAGCAAGCGTGACAAAATTATTAATCATTATCATTTTTTAGAATTTATATGAAATATCGGTTAACACCAGCACTATTCAATAATATCGCCATTACTTGTTCTTCATATCGCTGGAAACTATTAGCGTGGAGCGGTTTCTCGTTTGCACTATTTTTTATGTTAAGTAAGCAAATTGAACAAAGCACCCCTATTGTCTTGGTGTGGTTCGCTATATTTATTTTATTTGCGGCTTTACAGACCTTAGTGGTAGCAAGTTTTATTTTCTTCTTTGTGACTTTACAATCAAATAAACAAGAAAATAAACCGTGGCGAAAGTTTTATTCAACAATCGAATGGTGTGAGGCCATTATTTTTACCGTTATATTACCTTTACCTATGCTTTTGTTTGTTTACGCACTGATCGTTATTTAACCGGTTGTTTATTGTTTAACCGGCTATTTATTATTTAACACCTAGGGATCAGTAATAACCTTATTTATGTTTTGCAAGTAAGGTTACCAGCTCATCTTCGGTCAATATATCTACCCCTAGGTCTTGCGCTTTTGTTAGCTTTGACCCAGCCTTTTCACCAGCGACCAAAAAGTCAGTTTTTACTGAGATACTGCCTGAGACTTTAGCGCCCAGTGCTTGTAATTCTGCTTTAGCTTCGTTGCGCCCCATTTGTGTCAAAGTGCCTGTTAAGACAAATATTTTATCTTTTAAGGGCTGTTGTTCTGCAGATTTCACTTCAATATCTGACCACGACATTATGCTTTCAAGCTCACTGACCACTTCAATGTTATGGTCTTGCTGAAAAAATTGTATAATATTTTTAGCAACAACCGCCCCAACATCAGGCACTTTTTGCAAAGTCTCTTCATTCGCTACTTTGATTGCAGGGAAGTTAAGAAAATAATTGGCTAAATTGGTTGCCGTGGTTTCACCTACTTCGCGAATACCGAGTGCATAAATAAATTTAGGCAATGTAGTAGTTCTTGCTTTTACTAGACCTGAAATTAAATTATCTGCCGATTTTTTACCCATACGAGCCATGGTACTCACGTCTAGTTCTGTTAACTTAAATAAGTCAGCAGGGGTTTTAATCAAGTTTTCGTCGACTAATTGCTCAACTAATTTATCGCCTAAACCATCTATATCGAGGGCTTTTCGTGACGAAAAATGTTTAATCGCTTCTTTACGTTGTGCGCCACAATATAAGCCCCCCGTACAACGTAGCACGGCTTCGCCTTCAGCCTTAACCACAGCAGAATCACATACTGGACAAGTTGTAGGAAAAACGATGTCACGAGAATTTTCAGGACGCTTTTGCAATTGAACACTGACAATTTGTGGAATGACATCACCCGCTCTTCTTATCGTAACAAAATCATTAATTTTGATACCTAAACGCTCAATCTCATCCTGATTATGTAAGGTCGCATTGCTGACGGTTACACCACCAACAAAAATAGGATTTAAACGCGCAACCGGAGTAATAGCCCCTGTTCGGCCAACTTGAAAATCAACATCAAGTAATTGTGTTGTCTCTTCCTGTGCCGGAAATTTATAAGCGGTTGCCCAGCGCGGCGCTCGAGCAACAAAGCCTAATTTTTTTTGCAGGGCTATATCATCAACTTTAAAAACCGTGCCATCTATTTCATAGCTTAAATTGTCACGTTCTTGCATGATATATTGATAAAAACTGGCGACTTCTGACGAATCACTCAGCAACTTAACTTCTGGGCACATAGGTAAACCCAATGTTTTTAACTGACAAAGACGTTGATAGTGTGAATTTTCTAACCACTGTTCGCCTAATGTTTGACTTGATGCTTGTTCAACATAACCAATACCATAGACATAAAAAGCTAAGTTGCGTTTAGCGGCTATTTTTGAGTCTAATTGGCGTAAACTACCTGCAGCTGCATTTCTTGGGTTTGCGAAAATCTTTTCACCTTTTTTTAGCGCACTAGCATTTAACGCATTAAAGCTGGCTTTGGGCATAAAAACTTCGCCGCGAACCTCTAATATGTCAGGGTAATTATCACCGGTTAATTTTAAAGGTATCGATTTGATCGTGCGAACATTTACCGTGATATTTTCACCAACAGCGCCATCCCCGCGCGTAGCTGCTTGCACTAAAACACCATTTTCGTAGCGTAAACTCACCGCTAAACCATCAAGTTTTGGCTCAGCACAGTATTTAATAGTTTCTTTAGAAAGCAAACGGTCTTTTACACGCTTAGCAAAAGCTTGCCATTCATCGCCAGAAAACACGTTATCAAGCGATAACATCGGTACTTGGTGTGTCACTTGACTGAAAGATTTTAACGCTTGCCCACCGACTTTTTGACTCGGTGAATCAAGTAATTTTAATTCTGGCTCTGCTGTTTCAATTGAAATAAGTTCTCGCATTAAGCGATCATATTCTGCATCAGGAACACTGGGTTCATCTAGGTCGTAATATTGATGATTTAATTGATTGATAAGTTGATGAAGCTCTTGTACTCGAGTCGCATTAGCAGGTGATGACATAAGAATGAATTACTTTTGAAAGAGTTTAAATTACAGGTTAATCAATAAATTAACCTGTCAGAGTTTGCTTAGTTTTAAGATGAGGCGATTAAATTTCTTCGCGTAAATTCGCGAATTTTACCCACATAATGTTGTTCTGTTTGTTTGGTCATAACATTACGTTTGTCATCTAATAATTGACCATTAAATTCTAAAGCGAGTTGCTTTGCTGCGTTGAGCATTTGCTCAAAGACAACGGAAGCATCACCCGCATTAGGTAACATCATAAAAAGGCTAATACCTTGTGTAGTAAAGCTTTCCATATTGTCGAGGTCAAATGTTCCTGGTTTCATGATGTTTGCTAAACTAAAAGTAACTTTACCATTTCCAGCATTATCTTGATGGCGATGAAAGATGTTCATCTCTCCGTATTTCATACCCAAGGTTAATAATGTCGGTAAAAGTGCGGCACCTGACATTTGCTGTTTTTCAGGCATAACCACTGAAATAACAAGTACTTCAGGTTCAACTTCCACTTTTTTATGCTGAGGGATTATCGATTCTTTTTTGGCTGCGCTTTTACTTTCATTGCTTTCGCTGCCAAAATTTATCTCTATTTGGTCTCGCTTAACAGGCGCTTTTTCAGTAAAACGCGCCGACGTTTTCAATGGTTGTTTAGCTGATGTTATCGGTGTTTGATAGACAGGTGTTTCAATTCTCTCAATAACAGCCGCTTCTTTGGCGGTAACCGAGCCAAATAATGATGCATCATGATCACGTAAATCAGCACTGTTATTATCTTTTTTAGCAGAAGTTTCATCAAAAGAAGACATGTCCCCCAAACTTGGTTCATCATCTTCGGCACTAAATTCGCGATATGATGTAGCTTGTTCTTCATATTCAGCTGTCGATGGCATAGGCATCTCTTCATCATATGATTGAGCACCAAGTGAGTTTTCAACAACTCTTGGTTTACTAACACCATCTTGATCAAAGCCTGAGCCATCAAAACCTCGGTTATTAGGCTCAACTTTTTCAGCTTTTGCTTTAAGCTTATAAGGGTTTTTATTTTTTCTTATGGTCCAAAAACCATGAACAAATATTGCCGTGATAACCACAGCACTGATAACAATCAATGCAGTTCTGAAATTATATTCCATCGGATAGCCTTTTATTATTCTATTTTCAGCTTTGTTTAGCTTTACTTAATTTTGTACTTATTCTAATTCAGCCATAGCGATTGCTTCATCAATATCTACAGCTACCATTTTTGATACGCCCGGTTCAAACATAGTAACACCGGTTAACTGACTCGCCATTTCCATCGCTATTTTATTATGGCTGATATAAATAAACTGTACAGTTTGCGACATCTCTCGCACCAAGTTACAAAAACGACTAACGTTAGCATCATCAAGAGGCGCATCGACTTCATCAAGCATACAAAATGGTGCAGGATTTAACCTAAAAATTGCGAACACTAATGATAATGCGGTCAGCGCTTTTTCGCCACCAGATAATAAGTGAATAGTGCTATTTTTTTTACCTGGCGGTCTAGCCATAATAGTAACACCCGTTTCAAGCATATCATCATCTGTTAAGGCTAAATAGGCACTACCACCACCAAACACCTTAGGAAATAATGCTTTAAGATCACTATTAATTTTTTCAAAGGTATTTTTAAATTTGTGACGGCTTTCTTTATCTATCTTAGCAATGGCTAATTCTAACGTATTAATCGCTTGGGTTAAATCTTCATCTTGTTGATCAAGATAGGTCTTTCGCTCAAATTGTATTTGATATTCATTAATAGCTGCAAGATTTATTGCCCCTAAACGATTAATATCTTTACCTAAGTTAACAATATGAGCCTGCCATAAAGGCTCTTTTGCCTGATCTGGCATAGCGGTTTGCACCGCCAATAAATTCTGTTGCATTTCATTAAGTTGCTCGAGTGCCGCATCAGCACGTAAACGATAACTTTCTGCGGTTAAATGAACAGCATTAATTTGCTCTTTCTTACTATTAATATTTCTAGTTAGTTGCTGAACTTTTGATTCTGCATCACTAATCAGTGTTTTAGAGTCTGTTGTATCATGCTGTATCTTTGCTATTTTTCCATCAAGTTCCGCAACGTCTATTAACCATGCTTGTAACTTTTGTTCATCAACTTGCAACGGCGATGCGCACTCTTCAACGATTTCTTGATGCATGCGTTGTTGTTTGGTGAGTTGTTGAATACTTTCTTGCGCACGAACTAATGATAATTGGCCTTGAGTTTGCTCATGATTCAATTTTTCAATCATTAACGCTTGCTGATGTTTTTGTTGATGGAACCTTTGGCTACTTTCTTGACTGTCTTGAATTTTTCTTTGTAAACTCTCTTGTGCACTGCTGATATGCATAAGCTGTTCGGCATCATGCTTTGGTAATTTTGTAAGCGCATCTTCTTGTACTGATAATAATTTTTTGTTTTGGCTCAGTAAACTTTCTAGCGTTGTTAGCTCTTGTTGATAAAGGGTACTTTGTTTATCGCGTTGCTCTGCCGCTTGTTTAGCCAAAGCAATTTTTTGCTGTAAAGCCTGAACTTGATAAGTAGATTGTTCGATTGCCGTTTTAAGTGCCTTAGCGTCACTCACAAATTGTTCTTTGCTTTTTATCAGCTGACTTTCTTTATCTTGGCATTCTTGAATACTGAGTGTTAATCCAGTCACTTTTTCTGAGGTCTGGCTGATATTATCCGTTAACTGTAGCAAGGCATCAAAATTTTCAGCGCTTCCTTTTCGCAGAAAATACCGACTTAACCAAGTACCATCTTTACAAATAACTGACTGATGATCAGCAAGCGTTAACATTATCTGTTGCGCTTGTTGGTAATCTCGGGCAATAAAAATATTATTTAGCAAGGCCGTTATTGCCGGTAAGCCTTTAACTTGTTCGGCCAATGTGCCGCTTGTTACTTTCACTGAACGAGTCGCGCTAGTCTTGTTTATTTGTTGATCAAGTACTAAAAATAGTGGTTCAATGGTGACTTCTGTGGGGAAATATTCAACCAACTCGCCTTGTAACCAATGATGTAATACTAATTCGACACTTGCCTGCCAGGCTGTTTCTACGGTTAATAATTGAAAAACAGCGCCAAGAACTTTTTGCCCGCGCACACTTAACCATTCTTTTTGCTTAATGCGCCAACCTGCTTGTTGATTTTGTTGTGTCAGTAACTGCTGTAAATAAAGCTTTAATGCTGCTATTTCACCACTGTACTGTGCTTGCTGCTTCGAGGCTAGGCTGATTTGGGTAACGAGTACGAGTTGGTTTGATTCATTATCTTTATATTGTTTTAGTAAAGATTGCTGGTGTTTTTCTTGCTTAAGTAGCTTATTTCCAAGCTCAGCAGTACTCTCGACATTTTCGCTGAAGCTCTCTTTGGTTAAATTCGCCAATAAATGTGTTAATGATTGTTGGCGCTGCTGCTGCTGACTTATCTGCTCGCTTAACTGAGAGATTCGCTGATTAACACTCAGCTGTTGATCATTTGTATCTTGATGTTGGCGTTGTAAAGCTTGCCATTGCTGATGCTCATTTCGCTGCTGTTCAATATAGCCTTCTAACTGAATTTGACTCTCAAGCAGTTGCTGCTCTATGAGTTCAAGTTCAGGTACGTGTTCGGTAATTTTTAAAGTGCTTTTTTGGAGCTGTTCTTGCTCGGCTAGCACCAATTGTTGCGCATTAATCAGCTGTTGCTGGGTAACACTGTTATCGTGTTGGGCTTTCTGTTTTTGTTGCTTTAAATGTTTGATGTTTTGTTCTGCACGAGCAATATCATTACTTAATAGTAATTTTTGTTGATGTAGCTCACCGCTAGACTCTCCGCCTATGGTCACTTTTTGTTTAGCATCAAACAACTGGATATCGATTTTTTTCTGTTCAACAATCAAAGCTTCTATTTCTGTTTGATATTGACTTACTTGTTGTTTTTGCTCGTTAGCTTGTTGATCAAATTTTTGCCATTTTAAAACAGTCAACTCAGCTCTATATTTACGCTCTCTAGTTTTTAACGTTTTAAAACGCTTAGCGGCTTCTGCCTGTTGATGCAGTTTGTCGATTTGTAAACCAAGCTCTACACGTATATCGTTTAAACGTTCAAGGTTTTCTCGCGTATGTCTGATTCTATTTTCAGTGTCTCTGCGGCGTTCTTTATATTTAGAAATACCCGCGGCTTCTTCAATAAAAACACGTAACTCTTGCGGCTTAGATTCAATAAGTTTTGAGATAGTACCTTGCTCAATAATCGCATAACTGCGAGGACCAAGACCGGTACCCAGGAAAATATCGGTGATATCTCGACGGCGGCATTTACTACCGTTTAAATAATATGTATTTTGACTATCTCGATTTATAACGCGTCGAATAGAAACTTGATTACGATCGGCCATATTGCCTTGTATGCGACCATCAATATTATCGAATAACAATTCAACAGATGCTTGTCCGACCGGCTTGCGTGTTGCTGCGCCATTAAAAATCACATCGGTCATGGCATCACCACGCAAATTTTTCGCTGAACTTTCACCAAGTACCCAACGAACAGCGTCAATGATATTCGATTTTCCACAACCGTTTGGCCCAACAATAGCTGTCATTCTTTGTTCAAATGGCACTTTAGTCGGGTCAACAAATGATTTAAAACCAGCAAGTTTTATATGCTTTAAACGCATAAAACACAGAAACCTTTTATTGTTATACTTTGATAATACTCAGCAATAAAATTTTACCAGAGTTATCTATATTTTGTAACATGAAACATCTGTTCAATTTATCAATTTATTTTATAATCACAGTTAAAGAAAGCATGTAAGGATAAAAATCAGCCAATGAATACAATTATTAATCAACCGTTAGCTAACAGTGGTGCCGGATATTTTATTAAGGGCTTTGAATTAATCAGAGAAAAAGGTATTCGCCGTTTTGTGTTTATACCTCTACTGGTTAATTTAGTATTATTTAGTGTCGCCTTTTATGGTCTATTTTTAGAACTTGATACCTATATGACTATGCTCGATAACTGGCTTCCTGATTGGCTGTCTTGGTTAAGTGCTTTCTTATGGCCAGTCGCTTTATTATTTTTGTTAGTGATGTTTTCTTTTATATTTAGCTCAGTCGCCAACTGGATTGCCGCACCTTTTAATGGTTTGCTATCAGAAAAGATGGAATTATTGCTCTGTGGTAAAACAATACCACCCGCTTCGACCCTCGATGTTATAAAAGATGTACCACGAACGTTATCAAGAGAATGGTGTAAATTACGTTACTATTTACCGCGCGCTATTGGTTTTTTTATTCTTTATTGGATACTGCCGGTTATAGGGCAAATATTTTGGTTTTTATTTTTAGCTTGGATGATGGCCGTTCAATATAAAGACTATCCTTTTGATAATCATAAAATTGACTTTAATGAAATGCGTTACGCACTCAAACAAAAGCAAGGATTAAGTTATAGCTTTGGTATCACAACGGCAGTATTTTCAATGATCCCTATTATTAATCTAGTGGTCATGCCTGTCGCTATATGTGGTGCAACCGCGCTATGGGTTGATCATTACAGAAATGACTTTGTTGATACCGAATGAACTTTCGAGATGATTTTGTTGACCGTTCATGTTAATTAATTATTAATCAGTTAGTTAGCGTTATTTATACGATTAGGTACTTATTACCGCTATTATTATTTGTTATTTAAACAATGCCTTATATAGCGGTAATGATTAGATTATTAACAATATTCTTGATAATTACCTAGCAACACACTAGATTTAGCTAAGCCCGTTAAAGGATCAAATATTATGTTTAACCTAAGTACCGTAAATTTATCAAGTCGATTAGCTTGTTCCTTGAAAACACTATTAGTCGCTTTTATGTTGATAAACGTCAACCTTGCTATCGCAGAAGAAACAGCAATGGTGACCATACCGGCCATGAGTGATGCGCGAGTTTTTGCTGAATTTACCGATGAGACACCTGCGGTTATAAACTATTTTACAAAAAGTACCGAAGAGGAAGTTATCCAGTTTTATCAAAAAGAATATGGGCAAGCGTTAAACCAAGAAAGGAAACGTGGCCGTTTAACGCTAAACTTTAACCAAAAACAACATAGCATCCGAGTTGTTATTTCACAGCAAAACAAGCTACGACAAGTTGATGTGATCGTTGAAAAAAACAGCAATAAATAATATATACATCACAAAATCACATAAAAAAAACGCCACGTTAATAAATGTTAACGTGGCGTTTTTATTTTATCATTTTAGTTGAATGTTATTTAGCTTTTAAGACACCGTCAATAGTGCCTTGCGCTAAACCATGATAACCAGGGCGTGCTTTTTCATAGACATTAAGTGCCCAAGCTTTACCTGCGGGTGTCTCAGCTAACGCTTTATAAAGCGGTACAATTAACTTACGACGACCGATAGCAATTAGATATTTTGACATCGCAGGGTAAACAGTATCGTAACCTGTTCTTAATGCTAATAAGTACCAAGCATGTGCAATTTCAGCATTAGTACTGGCGGTAAGGTTAAACGCTTTATCGAGTGCGCTCATCCGCTCAGTCGGTAATGTGACCGGCAAGTTATTAATAAAATGCAGCCATTCATGCAAGGTCCATGCTTTAGTTGGTAATTGCGCTAACGTTATTTTATCACTTAACAGACTATTAATTTGACCGTCGATAGTGGTAAATGCACTTGATGTAGGCTGCGGCGCATAACTAGGTAGTCCTTGTTCATAAATCCATTCATTAACTTCTTTATCGCTGACAATATTTGGATATTTATCAGTAAGATTTTTTTTCAAATAAATAACAAAATTTGCAGTACCTAAGCTTTCAAAGGCATGGCTGTTGAAGTAATCTAAAATAAAAGTATCAAATTTATCTCGACCAAATTTAGCCTCTAAAAACATTAAAAACAACTGACCTTTCACATACGGAACACCTGAGAATGCGTCATCAGGATCACGTCCTTTAAGGTCGATATAAAGTTGAGTATCACCCGGCGCTAATTCAGCAATTTCATAATTTAAACTTTGTGCACCAAGCGCTTGTTCCATAACAGCTCGGTCTTCACCAAATACCGCTTCCATAATACGATTTTCAACATAACTGGTAAAACCTTCGTTTAACCATAAGTCACGCCAACTTTCATTAGTCACTAAGTTACCCGACCAAGAATGAGCGAGTTCATGAGCAATTAAATTGACTAAGCTTTTATCACCAGCAATAACTGTTGGGGTAATAAAAGACAAACGTGGGTTTTCCATACCACCAAAAGGAAAGCTAGGCGGTAATATCAGTAAGTCATAACGTCCCCAACGATAAGGACCAAAGATTTTTTCTGACTCATCAATCATCGCTTGTGTATCGTCAAACTCACTAACCGCTGCATCTAAAATGCTGGCTTCAGCATAAATACCCGTTTGCTTGCTCATCGCTTTAAATTCTAAATCGCCGACACTAATTGCAATTAAATATGGAGGGATTGCTTGCGGCATACTAAAAAAGTAATCGCCGTCACGAGCGGTATTCGGTTCGTTATTTGCACTCATTACCGCTAATAAATTATCAGGCGTAGTAATACGAGCGGTATAAGTTACGCGAACACTCGGTGTGTCTTGCACAGGTATCCATGAACGTGCGTGAATCGCTTGATTTTGACTAAATAGGAAAGGATACTTTTTCCCTGCCGTTTGTTCAGCTGACAACCATTGCAAACCTGATGCTTTTTCAGTTGATTGGTAATAAACACGAATTTTTTGTGCTTTAAAAGTATTGTTTATGGTGAGTTTTGAACCTAACACGTTATCACGATTAGCCAGTGTGAAACTTACCCCACGCCATTGTCCTGCTTCAGTTTGAGCCATTACACGGTCAATGATTAAATCTCGGGTATCGAGAATAATCGGCTGCGAAGTTTTACTTAACCACTCTAACGATAATTCTGCAAAACCAGCGAGTGATTTTTCATCAAAATTAACCGCTAGATCTAAATAGATGTGGGTTGTTTTTACTTGGTCGTAATTAGCATAGGTGTATGCGTCATTGGTTTTTGCCAAACTTGTAAAGCTCGATAAAACCAATAGTGCAAATAAAGACTTAAACAATGGTCGCATTATGGAAGATCCAATAAAAAAATAGGCTGATAGATTAAGATAACCTACCAGCCTATTCAACTGATTCTTTATAAAATAATTTTTTTGCAGTACATTCGTCTTTACGGTTGTTCCATTCTAATAACAACACGTCTGTTTTGTGCACGACCAATAACGGTATTGTTAGCAGCAATGTGACGCTTTTCGCCATAACCTTTTGCTTCAATTCGACTAGGGTCAATACCACTCTTAACAAAATGCTCTCGAATCGTGTTTGCTCGGCGGTTTGATATTTTCAAGTTATCGTTTCTACCACCATAACTGTCAGTATAACCGTCAATAAGCACCAACTCTAAGTTTTGATCTAAAGAAAGGTACTCTGCGATCATCGTTAAACGCTTTTTAGATGATTTAGTTAAGCTGTCACCACCAAATTGATAATTTAATACTGTGTAAGAAATATCATCAAAATTGTAATTAAGTAAGTTACTGACACAACCAATAAATTCTTGATAGGCACGATTAAACTTAGCCGTTGATATACCAACAGATATAAGGTCGTTGTCGCTATACCAATCGTTATAGTAAAACGTTGGGTTCATGCCCTGCTCTAATTCATTAAGCATATTCCAAGCAACCTTTTTAGGTAGGCTTGGCGCAAACTGCTTATGAAGTTTCATATTGGCAATAGTTCGACCATTTTTTCCAGGGCGCCAATTAGGCGCAACAGAACGAACTTCTGCTAATGAATAAGTATCGGGTAAACGCATCATATCGAGTTCAAATTCCATATTCATTTTACGGCTTGCCGTACTGTAGAATTTTGCTTCACCATAATTAGGTATTTGGTGTGATAAGGTGCACTCTAACCTAGAGTTATTAGTTAACTGCCAATTAGCATGTTCTAAGTCAGCACCATACTGACGAATACCAGCATTAGCTTGGCTAACAAATACGCATAATAATAATGTAATGATAGTTTTTTTCATAAAATATTTATCTTTTATCCTGCCACGTATCTGTTATCGACCCAATATTCTATAACTTTAGCAGTTATCAGCAATATTTTCATAACTTTAAAGCTTCATCATAGCGTTCGCATAGAGTTTACATTTTTTTTCTGCGATAATTTACTCCTTGAAATTGAATGCTAACTTAAAAAAGATGTAAACATGAGTATAAATCCTGATACTAAAAATAAGAGTTCTGCTGATAAAAATATTAAAAGTGCTTTTGCACAGCGCTTTAGAGGTTATTTCCCAGTAGTCATCGATGTTGAAACAGCAGGTTTCAATTCACAAACTGATGCTTTACTGGAAATAGCAGCGACAACTTTATCGCTAGATGAAAGTACAGGTCAATTCTCTCTTGATGAAACAATTCACTTTAACGTAGAACCTTTTGAAGGCGCCAATTTAGAGCAAGCAGCATTAGAGTTCACCGGCATAGACCCAACAAACCCATTACGTGGTGCTGTTGATGAACACAAAGCGTTAACAGAGATTTTTAAGTTAATTAGAAAAAAGATGAAAATTGCCGGCTGCCAGCGTGCCGTTATGGTTGCTCATAATTCCGCTTTTGATTTGGGATTTGTCAATGCAGCCGTAGAACGTTGTTTGATAAAGCGATCACCCTTTCATCCTTTTGTTAGCTTTGATACCACAACATTATCTGGTTTGGCGCTTGGACAAACTGTTCTTGCAAAAGCGTGTTTAGCGGCAGGGTTAGACTTCAATAATAGTGAAGCTCATTCGGCATTATACGATACCGAAAAAACCGCTGAACTTTTTTGTTTTATCGTTAATAAATGGCAAAAAATGGGTGGTTGGCCCCTAGCAATAGTCGATGAAGAACAACAAGAGAGTGATACACCGGCAAGCGATTAAAATAATTTAGCTGAGCTACTGCGGTTATTATGTCGGCACAATAGATTTCTAACCGCTAAAACTATCAAAGTGAATGCAAAAAATTGAAAGAGTGAATTTTTGGTGACCATCAGGGTAAATACCCCAATAGCGTTGTAAATATAGGGTAAATATTCATAGAAGAGTTCAGGTATTTTATTTTTTATACCGAGTTTTTTTTGTTTATCGAGTCTTCGACAAGCCGAACGAGTAACTAATGTAACACAAGCAGCACTATAAAATAGCGCCGCAGAAATAAGCATAGGCCATGTCATATTAAAGGTAAGTAAATAACCACTTACAATAAAATACGCGAACGGTAAGTTCTCATAAAGCGTCTTAGGTACAAACAAAACGATTCCAGAAATCAATAAGGTGATAAATTAAGTGTAGGTTGATTTTCAACTTTTGATTGGCTTAATTTTAAACACTGTCACTTTCTATTATTTACCCTCTCAATGAAGCCACCGTCATACTGATATTAAAATACAACGAGGAAAGACAACGTCATCCTGAACTTGTTTCAGGAGCTAGTGCTTAGATACTGAAATAAATTCAGCATGACGATCTCAAGAGCCAGTTCTTAAATACGTAAATACAACCCACAAAGACACCGTCATCCTGAACTTGTTTCAGGATCTAGTGCTTTAGATACTGAAATAAATTCAGCATGACGATCTCAAGGGCCAGTACTTATATACTTAAGTACTGAAATACTACTCACAAAGACAACGTCATCCTGATATTGAAATACAACTAGCAAAGACACCGTCATCCTGAATTTATTTCAGGATCTAGTGCTTTAGATACTGAAATAAATTCAGCATGACGATCTCAAGGGCCAGTACTTATATACTTAAGTACTGAAATACTACTCACAAAGACAACGTCATCCTGAACTTGTTTCAGGATCTAGTACTTTAGATACTGAAATAAATTCAGCATGACGATCTCAAGGGCCTGTATTTATATACTGAAATACAACTAACAAAGACACCGTCATACTGATATTGAAATACAACGAGGAAAGACACCGTCATCCTGAACTTGTTTCAGGATCTAGTACTTTAGATACTGAAATAAATTCAGTATGACGATCTCAAGAGCCTGTATTTATATACTGAAATACAACTAACAAAGACACCGTCATCCTGAACTTGTTTCCAATGCTGATCGTTTTAGATGAAATATAGTACTTGAACGATCTTTTGAGTGTGTCATATTTATTTCTTTTTACAGGAAATAAAGCATGTTAAGTGATGAGTTAGCGTATTTTTTTGACGA
>NZ_JACGVM010000029.1:0-32296 GCF_014077195.1 Colwellia sp. BRX9-1 | reverse complement strand
GTCTAGCGACAATAGCACTGTGGCACCACCTGATCCCATTCCGAACTCAGAAGTGAAACGCAGTAGCGCCGATGGTAGTGTGGGAGTTCCCATGTGAGAGTAGGACATTGCTAGGCTCCTAATTAGAAAAACCCGATTCGAAAGAGTCGGGTTTTTTGCTTTCTGACGTTTAAAAATACACCATTTATAACTAATTAAGTAGTGGCGCCAACGGTAGTGTGACTTATGTTCGACATGCCCATGTGAGAATAGGACATTGCTAAGCTCCTATTTAGGTCGCTCTTTGCCATCCTTGGCAACGCGACATTAGTATATCCCTACACGTCAGAAACCCGATCCGAAAGAGTCGGGTTTTTTGCTTTCTGGCGTTTAAAAAAGACAAAATCCATAGCTAGCATGCACTGATAACAAGGGTAGTGCGTCTTATATTAGACATGCCATGTCAGAATAGGATATTTTGCTGTTTGTTCTATGATAAACCTATATCTTTTATTAGCTTAATAGTTACAATATTGAAAAAGTTTTAATAGGTCTGATTAATGCGCTACTTAATATATTTATTTTCCTCTGTATTCCTGTTTATATTTCAAGTGAATGCTTATGAATTCGTCCTTGAAAAATCACCAAGTATTAATAAACTTGTAGATTTTAAAGCAAGTGACTTATGTCAAGTTACTGAAAATACAATGGATTATATAAAAAAGGTTCCTAGCGATAAGTTTGCAGTACACCCAGGGACAATATTTAACAATAAAATTAGTATGCAAGATATTGAACAAACATTGGCGTTTATCTGTACAACTTATCGTGAGGACGTTCGAGCAAAACGACAGAGTCGCCTACACGATATAGCCTTTGTAAAAGAGAATTTTAATTTTTTTCGTTGGCTCCCTGATACACAGACAGCACAACTAATTGCAGATAAAAGTACCAATGAAGTTAAAAGTCGATTACTAAATAGTATTCCCAAAGATAAAATTTTTCTTACTAAATATTATACGAAACTATTAGATGCCAGTACCGTTAAAACCACTAAATATAATCAAGCTTTGTATGCCTTACCGACTGATGAGGAAGGCCTTTCATTAGAGCAAGCTGAAAACCAGAAACCGCAATTGATAAGGTATAGGTATACCCGACAAGATATTATGGCAGGAGCCTTATCAACAAATACAGCGGTTAAACCTCTAATTTGGTTATCTGAAGAAGCATTACATGATGTTTTGTTACAAGGCACTGGCGTGGTAAACGTCGATGGAAAAGTACGTTACTTTAATGTTCACCGTAATAACGGCATAGCTTATGATTATGCATTAGGAAAACGAGAGCAAGCAAGATATTGGTATTTTATTGAGGTCCCTAGCATTATGGGCTATGGCCAAAAACAAGAGGATAAGATAGCGTTAAAATCTCAAGTAACGTTTGCTGGCAATGTAAAGCAGCTAGGGTTAGGTAAACTCTTTATGGTTAGCTATGACCGTAATAATGAAAATATATCACGGATCGGTGTCCTAGCTGATCAAGGTGGAGCCTTCGATGATAATTTATTCCAGTTAGATATGTTAGTAGATAGCTATAAAGGTTGGAGTGATTATCACCAAGCTAATAAGCATTTACCCGACTACGCTCAGGCTTGGTTAATGTTACTAAAGTAAATAAAGGCTTATACGACAGAAAAAATTGCATCAGCGAGTCTTTTATCTAAAATGCTTGCTGTTATATCTTCAGGTTTAGCTTTTACATTAGGGGTAGGCTGGCTGTCTAAAGGGAGATGAATATTTACTTTCTTTCTTTTAAGCTTATATTGATTTTTAAGTAAACTGCACGGCGAAAACATAAAGTGTATTACAAACATAGCACATTTCGATGTTACCAATTATAGGATCTCTGAAGTATCTAGTTTAAATCTTGATCTATATCAAACACAAACGAAAGACTTAATGATAATCGTTTGCATTACGTTTTATTCATGTGTATTATCACTTCAATTATAAAAAACTCTCTCTACAAACTTTAACGGACATGAACCCATGATGAAGAAAACCTTAATTGCTTCTGCACTTGTTGGCTTATTTGCTAGCACGGCTGTTATTGCAAATGACGATACAGAGGAATTACGTAAAGTTATTGCCCAGCAACAAGAAGTATTAAAGAGCTTAGAACAACGTTTAGATCAAACAGAGCAGCGCTTAGAAGCAACTGCTGACCAAGTTGAGTCAAGTACAACTGCTAGCCCATTTGCCAAAACAACCATTGGTGGCTACGGCGAATTACATTATAACAACTATAAAGATACTGACGCGAAAGTTGATTTTCATCGTTTCGTACTATTCTTTGGTCATGAGTTCACCAATAAAATTCGCTTTTTCTCTGAATTCGAATTAGAACATAGTATTGCTGGTGAAGGGCAAGATGGCGAAGTTGAGCTAGAACAAGCTTACGTAGAGTACGATTATAGCGACACTATCACTACCAAAACAGGTTTGTTTTTGGTTCCTGTTGGCATCATAAACGAAACTCACGAGCCACCAACATTTTATGGTGTTGAACGTAACGGTGTTGAAAAAAATATTATTCCAGCTACGTGGTGGGAAGCCGGTGTTGCAGCTAACTTTAAGTTGGCGCCAGGTATAGCTGTTGATACCGCTATAACTAGTGGCTTAAACGTTGGAGATGATTACAAAATTAGAGGCGGACGTCAAAAAGTTTCTAACGCTTCGGCTGAAAACTTAGCCTACACTGGGCGTATAAAATATACAGCTATTCCAGGCTTAGAGTTAGCCGCAACGGTTCAGTTTCAAACAGATTTGGCTCAAAGTGCTGCTGGTGTTGATAAAGCTGCTGCAACATTAATTCAAGCCCATGCTATTTACCAAGTTAATAACTTCACCGTTCGTGCACTATATGCCGCTTGGAATATTTACGGTAAAGAAGCAAAAGCATTAGGTCGAGATGAGCAAACAGGTTGGTACGTTGAACCTTCATATATGTTTAATGAAAAAATGGGTGCTTTTGCCCGCTATGCTGAATATAACAATGAAGCAGGAGCTAGTTCTTCTGATGCTGTTGAATCAACCAGTGTAGGTATCAATTATTACTTACATGAAAACGTTGTACTAAAAGCTGATTTTGAAGAATTAAGCGGTTCAAAAGACTCGCAAGGCTTTAACTTAGGTTTTGGCTACCAGTTTTAATTTGATTTACTTATCGCAAACTTGCGTTAGGTTATAATTCACATGGAAGTGAATGAGCATTATTTGCTCATTCACTTTTGTGTTTTAACAAATCTATTTATCATCAAGGGTGACATGTGGTTAAAATTATATTCACTTTCTTAGTTATACTTAGTTTGCAAACACCGGCGTTTGCGAATGGTATTTATCAAACATCTAAGCAGTTTATTAGCAGTTCTTTTAATGGTGAATCGCCAAAATCTAAAGCGCTATGGTTGTCAAATGACGACAAAGTGGCAATTAGTGATATTATGAGCCATGAATATAACCGTTTACGCGTAAGGTACTGGCAGCAAGAAAATGCAACTGTTTGGGTGCTTGAAGAAATAGGTAAAGAACAACCTATTACAATTGGTGTTCATATTAAAGACGAGCAGGTAGTTGACCTTAAAGTCCTTGTTTATCGAGAGTCCCGTGGTGATGAAGTTCGACATGACTTTTTCACAAATCAGTTTAAGTCAGCCTCACTGACTAAAGAAAACATGCTTAATCAACATATTGATGGTATAACAGGCGCAACCATGTCGGTACGCGCACTAACTAAAGTTGCACGTTTGGCATTGTGGTTAAATAAAAAGGTAAAAGTTTAATTTTTACCGGTAATAAATTTATTTAGATAGGTCTAACGTATCCCAATGATAAATAAAAAATCAGCATACTTAATCCGTAATCGTTTTGTTCGTCATCTGCGAAAATGGCATCGGCAACTGGGTATATTTGCTGCATTATTCCTGATTTTTCTTTCTATTTCGGGTGTCGCTTTAAACCACACCTCATTTTTTTCTTTGTCAGATAAATCAATCACTAGCTCAATACTACTTAATCATTATGGAATTAAGCCCCCTAGTGATATTCGTTTTTATCAACAAAAAGAATGGTTAGTCACTGACCAGCTTATCTGGTTAAACGATCAAGTGGTTTTTCAAAGTGATACGCCTGTTATCGGTATTAGCCGTTTTCAATCTTATCTATTGTTGGTTACCACAAAGCAACTTGTTATTTTTACTGACGAAGGGCTTATTATTGATAAGATCGACAATTCCAGTGATTTACCTACGCCTATTTCAGCATTTAGCATTATTGGTGATCAGCTTGTTTTAAATACACCAGAGGGTTATTTTCAAGGAGATAGTGATTTCTTTGAGTGGCAAAAGATCACTACGCTGGTTGAGCCGTCTTGGGTGGAAAGTGCTTCTGTGACCGAAAATGAGTTGGTTGTGGCGAACAAAAAATTCCAATCGCAGTTTTTAAACTGGGAAAGAGTGATTCTTGATGCTCACTCTGGCCGATTATTTGGTAACTTAGGTGTTTGGTTTATGGACATTGTTGCTTTGATGCTTATCTTACTATCAGTGAGTGGTATTTATATTTGGCTAAAGTTTACTTATAAAAAACGTTAATATTACCCTTAGCAAGTGTTCAACCCCAGACCTTTAACGCTAATTAAGGTCTGGTCTATTTATAAATAGCTGAGCCTACTTAGCTATTGTTGAGTAAGTATTCTTTACTCTGTCGACTGAAGTAAAGCTTCTAACTCTTGTTGATACTTTTCTTTTTTACTTTCTGAAAAGCCAACATGAGTACTAACCACCTCTCCTGAACGGTCAATGATGTAGCTGCTTGGCATGCCTTTTAATTTGAATTTACGGGCAACATTGCCTTTAGGGTCATAAAAAACGGTGAAATCAGCCGGAACTTCTGCCAAAAATTCATCTGCTAATGCTTTATTGTTATCAACGTTAACACTGATAATAGTTAAGCCTTGCTGTTTATATTGCGCTTGTATTTCGTTCATCCACGGGAAGGACTTTCGACAAGGACCACACCAAGATGCCCAAAAATCTAAATAGATCACTTGTCCTTTGTGATCAGCAATTAATTTATCAAAATTTTGTAATACGTTTTCCTGTGCTATTGGCTGGGCAAAACTTACCGTTGTAAAACAAAAACTGGTCAGGACAGAGAATAACAATGGAATTAATTTTCTAGTGTTCATAGTATTTTACTTTGCAGAGTTTTTCTTATTAGAACACGGATATTTAACGAGGTGAAGTGTGATAGTTATAAAACGATAATTGTATTTTTAATGATGAGTAAGGTAAATTGCACGCAATACTTTATCTTTTAGACAGACTTATGAAATTACTTTTACAGATCAGCTCCTTGTTCATTGCTTTAATTTTACCATTGAGCATAGCGAATGCTTCAGCAGATAAAACACCCGAGCAACTTGAGCATGACAAATGGCTAAAGTTACGTTTTAGCGCTCAACATGAACGCTTGATACCGGTAGTTGCCGTTGCAGATATGTTTTTTGCTTGTGACCAAGCTAAAAATAGCGGTAATGCTAATTATCAAGTAAAGGAGCTTGTTGAAGATATGGACCGTAATTTACTGGCTGAAAAATTAACGGCTTGTTTAGCGGGAGCAACAACACAGTCTGATACTGCTTTGAATTATGGTTTGCATGGCTGTTTTTCTGAGCAATTATCAAGTTTACCACCGCAGCAGAAGTTAGAAAGAATGGCGGTGGTAACGGCAAGTATTTCAACGTTAAGCCGAGAAGAAAGGCAAAAAAGCTTTACTCGTTGTGTTACCGATCAAAGTATTAGCTATTTAAAGTAATTGCAGAGCAATCAGTTAAAGCTAAAAGCACAAAGTTAAGTGCCTGCTACTTAATTCAATAAGTTAGCCGGTGAAAACTGGTCAGTTAATAACTTAGTCTTTTCTGGCCAGTCTTGCTCGACACTAATTGGTGTCATTTGTTGGCTTATCTTTAATAAATCAATATTGAAAGGTGTTAAACGTGTTTGTAATTTTTTTGCTCGCTGATTAATTAATTCAACACTGGGCAGTTGTCCTTTGGCGGCTAAGATAATGCGATTACTATTTTTATAGTTTCGTACATTATAAAAATCGCCAAATACTGCTTTATAGGTAGCTGATTCATGTGCATATAAATCACTGACTGAAAAAGTATTAGCGCTTAATACACCTTCGGGGCTAAGTAAATCTTTAGCTTCTTGTAAAAACTCTTGCGTTAATAAGTGCTCAGGAATGTAATCACCGTTAAACGCATCAAGAATTATCCAATCGTATTGTTGTTTTCTGATCAACGCGCGTTTAATAAAAATTCTGCCATCTTGTATTACCGATGAAACAGCTTGGTTTTCGAGAAAACCAAAATATTGCCGAGCAACTTTTACAACCGCAGGGTCTATTTCAACATTGGTGATTTTACTCGTTGGGTAGAGTTCTTGAAGGACGTTTGACATAGTTCCGCCACCTAAACCAACAATAAGAATACTTTTAGGCTGCTCAATTAATAGCAAAGCGGAAAAGAGTAGTTTTGTATAATTAAAGACTAAACGTTGAGGGGCAGTTTTATAAAAGCAGCTTTGATTCGTTTTAGTTGTTTTCACATTGAATTTCAAACAACGTAAATCACCTTGATCATCAACCAATATATTTCGATATAATGAACGTTCTTGGTGAACGACTTCCGCGCTTGTACTATTAACAAATAGGCAACTCAGGATAAAAATAGTTAACATCGAATAATTAAGCTTACTCATTTATAACACCTACTGTATTAAAGCTAACAGATTTCACCGATTTATTTAAGACAATAGCAATAAGTCCCAATAACGCTAATATCGAACTAAACACCATAATAATACTGTTCACTTCAAAAAATAACACCAGATAAAATGAAGTAAGAATAGTACCTAATGCACTACCTAGTGTGGAAACAAAATATAGTTTTCCAGCGATTTGACCGCTCTTATCTCGGTCAGTTACTAATAAGCGGACCGAGTAAGGGGAGATCATCCCTAAAATAATCGTAGGTATAAAGAAGAGCGCTGTACAGGCGAGTAAAGAGCCATAGCGAGAATCTTCAACATTTAAAAAGATGACTTCCATTATTGTTGTTGACCATAAGGCAACGGGCAAAATGGTAATGCCTGCTAATACAAAGATAAAACCATATTTTTTCAAAGAAGCATTTTTTGTCGACAGCTTACCACCAGCCAAATAGCCAAACGATAAACTCAGCATAAACACGGTAATTATACTGCCCCAAATATGCACACTACTGCCAAAAAAAGGAGCAAGTATTCTGCCACCTAATAGTTCAATGCCCATTATGCAAAAACCGCTACAAAAAGCGAGTAGGTAAATGAATGGGTTTTGCCATGATGGCTGGGGTTTGGTATCCGTCATTTAGGGTATCAGTAATATTGTCTATTAAGTAAAGCTATCTTAACGACAAAAGGCGCGATATACCAAGCCAATTTGATAGGTAGCCGTTCGACCTGAATTTCAGTTGCATCCTGAAAATTCAAGCTAAACGGCGATACACGCCTTTTGGGTTTGTTAAGACTTATTTACGCTTTTTAGCTGCTTGCTTCTCGAGTAAAGGTTTTAAGAACCTGGCGGTATGTGATGTCTTGTGTTTAGCGACCTGTTCAGGTGTACCAGAAACCAATATTTCACCACCACCAGAGCCACCTTCAGGGCCTAAATCAATAATCCAATCGGCTGTTTTTATCACGTCTAAGTTATGCTCTATAACAACAACAGTATTGCCATGGTCACGCAAACGATGGATAACATGCATCAGTTGTTTGATGTCGTGAAAATGCAAACCTGTGGTTGGTTCATCAAGAATATAGAGGGTCTTACCGGTATCACGTTTGGATAGCTCTTTTGATAATTTAACCCGTTGTGCTTCACCGCCTGAAAGGGTAGTGGCCGACTGACCTAATTTTATATAACTTAAACCAACATCCATTAACGTTTGTAATTTACGATTAATAGCTGGGATGGGGGCAAAAAAAGTTAACGCGTCTTCGATTGTCATATCAAGCACTTCATGAATGCTCTTACCTTTATATTTTACTTCTAATGTTTCGCGATTATAACGTTTTGAATTACACGCATCACAAGGAACATAAACGTCAGGTAAGAAATGCATTTCAACTTTGATTAATCCATCGCCTTGGCAAGCTTCACAACGCCCGCCTTTTACATTAAAGCTAAAGCGTCCGGGTTTATACCCTCTTGAACGTGACTCTTGAGTCGCAGCAAAAATTTCACGAATAGCGGTAAATATACCCGTATAGGTTGCAGGGTTTGATCGTGGTGTTCTCCCTATCGGGCTTTGGTCAATATCGATAACTTTATCAAGTAAATCTAAACCAATAATTTCTTTATACGGTGCTGGTTCTTGTGTCGTCGCACCATTTAAAGCAATGTGAGCAAGTTTAAATAGGGTATCGTTAATCAAGGTCGACTTGCCTGAACCTGAAACACCAGTTACACAGGTCATAAGACCATTGGGTATAACTAAATCAACATTCTTTAAATTATTACCGGTTGCGCCTTTTAGTTCAACGACATTGTTTTTATCAAAAGGCACACGAACCTTAGGTATCTCAATACCTTCTCGTCCTGAAAGGTACTTACCCGTTAGTGAATTTTCACAGGCTAAAATATCATTTACATCACCTTGAGCAATAATTTCACCACCATGAACACCGGCTCCAGGGCCAATATCAATAACATAATCGGCGGCTCTGATGGCGTCTTCGTCATGCTCAACCACGATCACGGTATTGCCTAAATCACGTAAATGGATCAAGGTTTTTAATAAACGTTCGTTATCGCGTTGATGTAACCCAATTGATGGTTCGTCTAATACATACATTACGCCAACTAAACCAGCACCTATTTGGCTTGCTAAACGAATACGTTGTGCTTCACCGCCTGATAAGGTGCCAGCAGCGCGTGATAAATTGAGGTAATTTAAGCCAACATTAACTAAGAAGCCTAAACGTTCACACACTTCTTTAAGAATTTTTTCTGCAATTTGTGCTTTCTGACCTGATAAATTTAAGTTTTCGAAAAAGGCTAAGGCGTCAGAAATAGCAAGCTCGGCAATATCAGTTAATGGTGTATCAGCAATAAAAACATTACGCGCTTCAAGGCGTAAACGACTGCCATTACAATCTGGGCAATGTTGGCTATTTAAGTATTTTGATAATTCGTCACGAACGGCATTAGATTCTGTTTCACGGAATCGTCGTTCCATATTATTAATTATGCCTTCAAACGGGTGCTTACGAATAACAACATCACCACGGTCGTTCATATATTTGAATTCAATCTCTTGTTTACCACTACCACGAAGTATTAAATCTTGGTCACTCTTGGATAACTTTTCAAAAGGTTTATCAAGGGCAAATTTATAATGATCAGACAGTGCTTGTAGCATTTGAAAATAGTAAAAATTACGTTTATCCCAGCCACGTATTGCACCGCCCGCCAAGCTCAATTCAGGGTTAGTAATAACACGAGCAGAGTCAAAAAACTGTTGATTACCCAAACCATCACAGGTTTTACAGGCACCTGCTGGATTATTGAATGAGAATAAGCGCGGCTCAAGCTCTTGCATGCTATAACCACACTTTGAACAAGCAAAATTAGCTGAAAAGACTAATTCTTCTCGATCAGGTTCATCCATAAAGGCAACTTTAGCAGTACCCGCGGTTAAACTTAATGCGGTTTCAAAAGATTCGGATAAGCGAAGTTGAATATCGTCACGTACTTTTAAACGGTCAACCACCACTTCAATCGTATGTTTTTTGTGAAGTTCTAATGTTGGAGGATCAGATAAATCACAGACCTCGCCGTCTATTCTAGCTCGAATATAACCCTGAGATGCGAGGTTCTCGAGTAATTTAACATGCTCACCTTTTCGACCTTGAAGCACAGGCGCGAGCACCATGACTTTTGTACCTTCTTCAAGCGCTAAAACCTTATCGACCATTTGTGAATTTGTTTGTGCCGCTAAAGGCTGGTGATGTGTAGGGCAACGTGGCTCGCCAACACGGGCATAAAGTAGTCGTAAGTAATCGTAAATTTCGGTAATAGTACCCACAGTAGAGCGTGGATTATGCGACGTTGATTTCTGTTCAATAGAAATTGCCGGCGATAAGCCTTCTATGTGGTCGACATCAGGCTTTTCCATCATCGATAAAAATTGACGAGCATAAGCCGAAAGTGATTCGACATAGCGTCGCTGACCTTCTGCATATAAAGTATCAAAAGCGAGTGAAGATTTACCTGAACCCGAAAGCCCAGTAATAACGACTAATTTTTCTCTAGGAATATCTAAGCTGATGTTTTTAAGGTTATGCGTTCTAGCGCCACGTACTTCAATGTTTTTCATAAATATCCACTCTAATAAGTTTATCCGAATGTGCACAAACTCAATAGATTCGCTATCGCTATTTTACGTAAAGTTTGAACCAAGTATTATTGCATAATTACTCGGCAATAATCAGTAATAATCTCTGTTTTTGTTCAGGACTTTGTCGTGCTACTATAGCGCGAATTTTCGCTTTTTTATGACACGTTAAATAGAGAGCCCCATGAGTACGACAGGTTTAAACAGTATTGAGAAAAAAGCCGCATTTTCTTTAGCCGCCGTTTTTGGCTTGCGTATGCTTGGGCTTTTTATGATTTTGCCAGTGTTTGCTATTTATGGCGAGCAACTGATCGGCTTTAGTCCTATTTGGATAGGCTTAGCTATTGGAGCATATGGTCTAACCCAAGCTATGCTGCAAATACCTATGGGGATACTGTCTGATAAATACGGCAGAAAACCGATTATTTTAATTGGTTTAGTTATTTTCTTCTTAGGGAGTGTTGTCGCTGCAATGTCTGACACTATTTATGGCGTTGTTTTTGGCCGAGCATTACAAGGTACCGGCGCTATTGCAAGTGCGGTATTAGCACTGGCCGCCGATTTGAGTCGAGAAGAGCAACGACCCAAAGTTATGGCAACTATTGGTATGTTTATTGGCTTGTCATTTACTCTCGCTATGGTTTTTGGACCTATAGTTGCGCAAGCGTTTGGGCTGAGTGGTTTGTTTTGGTTTACGGCAATATTAACCATTTTAGCTATGGTAATGATTCAGTTCATGGTACCAAACTCAGTAAATAAAGCGCCAAAGGGCGATAGTGTCGCTTTACCGGAGCAACTCAGTAAGCTTATTCGTAATCCCGAATTATCGCGTTTAAATTGGGGAGTATTTATTCTTCATATGGCGTTAACGGCTTGTTTTATTACTTTACCTAAACAGTTTGTTGCCAGTGGTTTAGCGCTAGAGCAACATTGGCAATTATATTTACCCGCTTTGTTAGGTTCTTTCTTTTTGATGGTACCTTTTATGATTATTGCGATTAAAAAGCAAAAAGAAAAACAGATGTTTTCAGCGGCTATCTTATTACTGGCAGCCTCGTTATTACTGTTGTGGTATTTACCGCTTGGCTTTTGGACGTTAGTGTTATTGGTGGTGATGTTTTTTACTGCCTTTAATTATCTAGAAGCAACTATGCCATCTATTTTGTCACGCATTGCTCCGGCTGGCGTAAAAGGCAGTGTGATGGGTATTTATTCGAGTAGTCAATTTTTAGGTGCTTTTACCGGTGGTATTATTGGCGGCATTATTGCCAGCCAATTTGGGGAACAAGCGATATTTTTAGTAATGTCATTGATCACTTTATTATGGTTTTTTGGTGCTATAAGCATGAAACCACTGCAAAAATCAAAAAGTTATACTTTCACGACTAGCATTGATTGCCAAGAAAAAGCCAATGAAGTCGCCGAAAAATTAATTGAATTACCTGGGGTTATCGAAGCGATATTGGTGCAAGAAGAATCGGTTGTTTACCTCAAGGTTGATGATAAAGTGGTGAATTTGGCTGATATCAAAGCTGCCTTGAACCCATAGTGATAAACCATCTGCTGAATTTTCTTATCTCCTTATAGGCAAGTTCAGCAGAGACAAAGCTGTTAAATACCACAATTAATAAACGCCACTAACCAGGTAATATTGCTTACTAGTGCCTATTGTTAACGCAACATCATCATCAATATACTTACCTATTAATGCTTTTGCCATCGGTGAGTTTTGTGTAATAACGGTATAGGGCTTTCTATTTAATACGCCTTGAAAGCCTCCTGCGGCCGGCGCAATAAAAAACCATTTATCACCACCTTTTTCTGGTGTTATCTGTACTAAGGCGCCTATTGAAACAGGCATTCTTTCCTCAAAATTGTAAATAATGAACCGTTCAATGGCTTGTTTAGCTTGTTGAATATCATTGACACGTCTAGATTGCCCTTCCGCTAAATAGCTAGCTTCAATAGCAAGCGTATCGTATTGAGTTTCTGCGACCGACTGATCATCAGTGGCGGCTAAGTGAGCATTATTTGCTGCTGTTTTTATCGCAGACAATTCTGCTGATAAATGGGCAAGGATATCGTTAATTATTATCTGTTTTTTCATCATACTCAGCATACTTGCTTGAAATTTTTAGTAAATATATTTTTGATCTGACAGCTGTCAAAATAGTACTTGAATTTATCGTTATAAACGTCTACTTTATAATGATAATAACTGGTTTGACCATAAAAATAATCCCGAAAAAGTGAACTACTATGACAATTAGCACAGCCAATAGCGCCTTTCCTAACTTATTAGCCCCATTAGATTTGGGTTTTACCACCTTAGCAAATCGTACACTCATGGGCTCAATGCACACTGGACTTGAAGAAGAAAAGGGCGGCTTTGATAAATTGGCCGCTTTTTATCAAGCTCGAGCTAAAGGTGGTGTCGGCTTAATTGTTACCGGTGGTATTAGCCCCAACGCACGCGGGCGCCTAACACCTATGGGCTGTGAACTCAGTAAGTTTTGGCACGTCGCTAAACATAAAAAAATTACTGAAGCGGTTCATCAGTATCCAACAAAAATTTGTTTGCAGTTGTTGCACGCCGGTCGTTATTCTTATCATCCATTTAGCTTTGCGCCAAGTAAAGTTAAGTCACCGATAAACCCATTTACACCCGCTGCGATGTCAGTTCGTCAAATTAAAGGCACCATTAAAGACTTTGCCCATTCAGCATTATTAGCACAACGTGCAGGCTACGATGGTGTTGAAATTATGGGTTCTGAAGGTTATTTAATTAACCAGTTCTCATGTGTACGCGTTAATAAACGAACCGATGAATGGGGAGGCTGCGTTGAAAACCGTATGCGCTTAGCCATTGACATCATTAAAGCTGTTAGAGAAAAAGTGGGTGAAAAATTCATCCTTATCTTTAGATTGTCGATGCTAGATCTTGTTGATGGAGGTAATAGCTGGGCCGATGTAGTTACCATGGCAAAGGCGGTTGAAGCGGCTGGGGCGACATTAATCAATACCGGTATTGGCTGGCACGAAGCGCGCATTCCTACCATTTCTACTTCGGTACCACGTGCTGCATTTACTTGGATCACAGAGAAAATGAAGCAAGAAGTTTCTATTCCATTGGTGACAACTAACCGCATAAATACCCCAGAGGTCGCTGAAGAAGTTTTATCATCAGGACAGGCCGATATGGTTTCAATGGCGCGACCCTTTTTAGCTGATGCGGAATTTGTCCAAAAAGCGATGGAAAATAAAAGTGATGAAATCAACACTTGTATTGGTTGTAATCAAGCCTGTTTAGACCATGTTTTTCAGCAAAAACGTGCTTCTTGTTTAGTTAATCCAACGGCATGTTATGAAACAGAACTGACCTTCGCTAAAGCGTCAAAAAATAAACGTATCGCTGTTGTAGGCGCTGGCCCTGCTGGTTTAGCTTTTAGTGTCTATGCGGCACAACGAGGTCATAAAATAGAAATTTTTGACCGTGCTAGTGAAATTGGCGGTCAATTTAACTTTGCTAAGCAAGTACCAGGTAAAGAAGAATTTTATGAAACGATTAGGTATTTTAATAAGCAAATTAACTTACTCGATATTAAGCTACATTTATCCACCGAAGCGACTGCCGAAACGCTAGCAAATGCTGGCTTTGATGAAATAGTGGTTGCAACGGGTATTTTACCTAGAAAACTCGATATAGAAGGTATTGAGCATGAAAAAGTAAAAAATTATTTAGATGTACTACGTGATAAACAACCCATAGGAAAAAATGTTGCCATTATTGGCGCTGGAGGTATTGGGTTTGATGTTGCGGTTTACTTAGCGGAAGAACACGAAAAAAGTCCTCTCGTGAACAACAAAGAAAAATGGTTAAAGAGCTGGGGCGTAGATCAAAGTTATCAGGGTAATGGTGCTTTGTTGGACAAGTCGGCAGTAGAGCCTATTGAAAAAACATCACGTAATATTCACTTATTACAAAGGAAGTCGACTAAGGTCGGTGCAGGGTTAGGGAAAACAACGGGTTGGATCCACAGAGCGACCTTAAAAAATAATGGTGTAAAAATGTTAGCTGGTGTCAGTTACAAAAAAATAGATGATGCAGGTTTAACCATTGAAATTGATGGCATAGAGCAAGTACTAGATGTTGACCATGTTATAATTTGTGCAGGGCAAGAATCACAACGTGGTTTATATAATAAATTAGAAAGCATCAAGGGTGCGGAGCAAGGACTACACTTAATTGGTGGTGCTAAAGTTGCTGCTGAATTAGATGCGAAAAGAGCGATACGCCAAGCTGCAGAGCTTGCCGCTATCATCTAACAGTAAGTGCTCGCCGACTTGTTGAAGATATAAATAATAATTGAAAGAAAGCAACTCTGTTTATGGTCAACTGTTATGTAGTTATATTCGCATAACAGTTAACCCATAAAAATAAGAGTAATTATGTCTGCATTTCTAAAACCTGCAATCTCACTTTCTAATGCTTTACGTTTTAAAGCGAAATTTATTCTTTTAGCGGGTATGTTTTTTCTACCTGTTTTTCTTGGTTCATGGTGGATAGTTCAAGAGCAAAGTGCTTTGATAACACAACATGAAGAGCAATTAATTGGGCTAACACAAATACAGCAAGCAGTAACACTAGAGCAAGCAATAGCCGATAGTCGCTTTCAACAAGTTAAATCGAGTGTAGTTACCAATAAAATTTCACAATTGAACTTACCTAGAGATATTTCAACTTCTGCATTGTTACAGGCTTGGCAAGGTTTACGAGAAAAAGAAACCTCCCTTCAAACTGAGGGTTACCAAGCAATTTACGAGCAAAGCTTATCGATTCGAGAACGCCTTGCCGCCTTAAGTGGCTTATCCAGAGAAAATGACGCGATAGCCTTTTACTTAGCTGAGGCAAGTAGCCAACGAATTCCCGCCTTATTAGAATATTTAAAACGGACTGAATCAATCAGTGCTCAAATTATTACCAATGGCTTCAATGCAGAAAATTACACTCTTGTTATCGCGCTTGATAAACGTCTTGATGAACTACAAGTACAACTTGACAAAACAACCGTACAGCTAGAGCGTGTTGCTAATGATGAACTGTCTTTATACTTGCCTAAACACGCCGACTTTAATCTACAACTTGATGAATACCAGCAAAAATTACATCAACAGATGATCGACCCAGATAGAATATCGTTAACTCAACAGCAAGCTACACAATTAGCCGAAACAGTTTATCAATTGACTGAAAGTTTGTTAAAAACTAGTGACAATTTGTTATTAACAAGAATTGATACCTTAACGCAGAAGAGTGAGCAAACTCTTTGGATTTTAGCGATAGTATTAATAGTTGTTATTGTGGTGATTGGCTACTTACTCATGGGGATTTATTATTCCTTAATTAATAATGTTAATGCCATCAACCAAGCGGCTGAGTATTTAGGTAGCGGTAACTTTTCTCAGGCGTTAAAGGTTAACGCGTCTGATGAACTTGGTGATATTGCTAAAAATTTTAGTCAAATGCAAAGAAAAATACGCCAATTACTGACCATCTTTAGTGATGACATTAGCAAATTACGCGCTTCGGCAAACAACATTCATCAACTCACCGATCATATGAAGCACAGTATTGCCCAGCAACAGCTAAACACACACTCCGTCGTGCGGTCTATCAATGAAGTTAGTGGCTCGGTTCAGGTGATTTGCGACAGTACTGAAGCGACACTGCAATTAACGGAACAAACCAGCGAGCACGTTAATCAAGGTGGTCATATTATTAGTGACACGGCACAAGCCATTAATAATATTTCAGAAGAGGTTAATACGTCTGCAGGCCTTATTGATGAATTGGCAAAATATAGCCATGACATTGGTCAGTTTGTTAACGTCATAAAAGAAATAGCCGATCAAACCAATTTGTTGGCACTTAATGCGGCTATCGAGGCAGCACGTGCTGGAGAGCAGGGACGTGGTTTTGCTGTTGTTGCTGATGAGGTGAGAACGTTAGCTAGTCGAACTCAAGACTCTACAGCCGAAATTCAACGTATAATTGCCTTGTTACAATCAGGCACCAGTCGGTCTGTTGAAGCAATGCACCAAGGTGTTGCAATGGCTAAACAAGGTGTTGATAAAACAACACTCGTCAAAACCACTTTTACAGAAGTTACGCATAATGTTGAAGACATTGTTGGTGCGACCTTACAAATATCAACCGCCGTTAATCAGCAAGGTGTTATGGTAAAAGAAATGGCAGAAAATACCCAAAGTATTGCCCAAGACGCAGACTTAGTTATGCAATCAGCAAAAGATGCAGCCGGCGCAGGGGAAAATTTATTAACACTGGCTGACCACCTTACACAGCAACTGTCGCAATTTAAACTCGATGACTTATCGAAATAAAGTGACTGTTTGAACAAATAAGGTATTATTGCCCGTTAAACCAATGTGTTCATAAATTAAGTGGATTTCCTGAATGAATAAAGTATTAGCGGGTATTCCTCTTTTAGCTGAAAATATTACGGTGCTATCAAGCGCAAAACAATATGCTACCGCCTTAGTTCGATTAATTGAAAGTGCGCAATCACGTATTTATATAACGGCTTTATATTTACAAGATGATGCGGCTGGTCAGCAAGTGTTACATGCCCTATATCAAGCAAAGCAAACTAACCCTCATTTAGATATTAAAGTGTTTGTTGATTTTCATCGCGCGCAAAGGGGTCTAATTGGTGATAAATCAGGGCAAGGTAATCGCGATTTTTATCTTGAAGTAGCCTCACAATACAGTGAAAGTATTGCCGTGTACGGTGTGCCGGTTAAACGTAAAGAATTAATGGGCGTTTGGCACTTTAAAGGCATGATTTTTGATAATACTTTACTTTATACGGGGGCGAGTATTAATGATATCTATTTGCACCAAGCTGAAAAATATCGTTTAGACCGTTATTACCAAATTCAATCACCGGCGTTGTGTGAAAGTTTTTGTCAATTCCTTCAACAAACCTTTGTTAAGAGTGAATTCTCGCCGCAATTAAATGTGGCAACTTTACCTAATAAATTACAAATAAAAAATACAATATCTAAGCTAAAAGCGCTATTAAAAACGGTACGTTTTAACTTCTATGCACAAAAACCTGAATCTTTAGCAGGTGAATTATCTGTTGTGCCGCTGATTGGTTTTGGCCGGAGAAAAAATCAACTTAATCAACAGATCCGCGAAACGATTCGTTTATCAAAGAAAAATTTACTGATTTTTACCCCCTATTTTAATTTACCGAAGCCGGTTATGCGAGATTTACGTTCAGCGCTAAAGCGTGGCGTTGAAGTGACTATTATTATTGGCGATAAAAAAGCCAATGATTTTTTTATTGCGGATGAAGATAAATTTTCAACAATAGGTATTATTCCTTATATTTATGAAACCTTATTAAAGGCATTTTTAAAAAGACAACAAAAATACATTGATAACAAGCTGCTGAAAGTGCGTTTATGGAAGCACGAAAGTAATAGTTTTCATTTAAAAGGCATAGTTGCTGACGAACGCTGGCATATTTTGACTGGTAATAATCTTAATCCACGGGCTTGGGGCTTAGATCTAGAAAATGGTTTATTAATTGACGATGCCAAGCAAAACTTATTACCTACGCTCACTGATGAACTGGCAGTTATTAATCAACATACGACATTAATTAGCAGTTACTTGCAACTCGAGTCACAAGATCAGTACCCAGAAAAACCTAAAAAACTGTTAAAAAAATTAAGAATGGCTCAAATAGACCGATTACTGAAACTATTTTTATAAGCAAATAGATAATAGCCGTTCACTTCAGCATGTCATAGGCATGATGAAGTGAAACGGGTATGTTTTTGCTAAGGTTGTGGGGTGTAAATTTTATCTGCGGGGTTAAATAGCATCCATGACGTTAACACATACTTATCTGATGACACCGGTACATTGCCTCTGTGGGTATGAGTAAAGCCACAAGGAGCAATAACCATAGTGCCAGCTTTTGGCTTAACACTTCTTTCTTGATAGAAAAAATCAGTTTCACCACCTTCTTCGACATCATTTAAATATATAAGAAAAAGCAAATTTCTGTGCAAGGCATTATTATCACCAAGCTGTGGAAATATTTCAGAATGCCAATAATTATAATTGCCTTTACCCTGTAAATATTTTTGGGCATTAATCGGGGCGAGCCTAAATAAATACTGTATTAAATTGACTAAATTAGGTCTACCTACCTCTTCAAAGTTATCAGCGGTTAGTTGTACGGGCTGCTTTGTCACAGGGTGCTGTACGGTTAAAGAAATACTGCTGATCAAGCTAAAGTAGTATTTGCTGACATACTCAGTGATATGAGTAATACAGGCTTGTAAAATGGTTTCCAGTGCCGGCTGAAATTCAGCATGCTGATTTAAATAAATATCCTGGCTAATTTTTTTACTAGTATCTACGCCGCCACCGGTACGTCCTTGGTTTTTATGCGGACTCCTTTCAAAATCATGAATGAATCTTTTACAAAACTCTGGAGAAAGGGCGTTAGGGTATAGTTCTATAAAGTCAGTCATAGTTTGATAAGCTTCAATAAATATTGATAATGAAAATACCATAGCAATAGCTTATATTCTATTAACTTCGCTTGTACACTTCAACACAATGAAAAAGTATGTAAAATAAGCTCACTTAAAATCTGTGGAAAATATTTATGTTCAGTGAAAAATTAATGCCAAGATTTAGCGATACCGATGCGCTAGGCCATATAAATAATACCTTGTTACCTGTGTGGTTTGAAGGAGCGAGAGATCCGGTCTTTCGGTTTTTTATGCCTACATTAGATACAAAAAATTGGCAGTTAATTCTGGCTAAAATTGATGTGGAATTCCATGCTCAACTTTACTATGGTGAAGAAATTGAAATCCGCACCTATATAGGTCGTATAGGTGGGTCATCGTTTACTGTTTACCAAGAAGCGTGGCAAAAAAATAAAAAGTGCGCCTCAGGAACTGCCGTTATGGTTCACTTTTGTTTTGAAAATCAATCGTCTTTAAAAATACCTGAGCAGATAAAAATAGAAATGAAGGCTCACCTTTTTCCAGAAGAATAATGTCGGTTTAAAATAATCAAAAAATAAACTTAAAAATGCACTGAAACTCAAAGAAATTTTTTACTCACAGTGATAGAATAATTGCCACTTTTTAAAATTGCATCGATAAATTATTTTATGTTTGTCGATAACGTAAATCAGTAAATAAAATATTTACGCACAAAGATAGGATTTTTTCATGGCCGGTGTTAATAAAGTAATCATTTTAGGTAATTTAGGTAAAGACCCAGAAGTACGTTTTATGCCTAACGGTGGCGGCGTTGCTAATCTTACTATTGCAACTTCTGAAACCTGGAAAGATAAGCAAACTGGCGAGCAGAAAGAAAAAACAGAATGGCATCGTGTTGTTATGTTTGGAAAATTAGCTGAGATTGCTGGCGAATACCTTAAAAAAGGTTCGAAAGTATATATCGAAGGTTCATTACAAACGCGTAAGTGGGCAAACCAACAAGGCCAAGATCAGTACACCACTGAAATCGTTGTACAAGGCTTTAATGGCTCTATGCAAATGCTCGACTCACGTGGTCAAGGTTCTGGCGGTCAGTCAGCTGGCGGTTTCTCTGGTCAAGCTTCACAGCAGCAAGGTGGCTTTTCTGGGCAATCATCACAGCAGGCTCCGCAACAAGCACCACAGCAACAAGGTGGTTACTCTCAGCAAGCGCCACAACAAAGTCAACAACCTGCTTATGCACCAGCACAGCAACAAGGTGGCTTCAATGCACCACAGCAGCAAGGCGGTTATTCACAACAAGCACCACAGCAGCAAGGTGGTTTTGCAAATCAAGGACAACAAAAGCAATCAGCTCCTAAAGTTAACCCTCAAGAGCCAACGATTGATTTTGATGATGATATCCCGTTCTAGCGAACAATCAGTCTTAAAGTGCCAATTTAGTCACTAGAACTCAATCAAACCCAACGTAACTGTTGGGTTTTTTGTCTTTAGTCTAAAATTTTTATTATTGTTGTAGAAGCTAAATAAAGATCGAAACAAAAATCCCATGCAAGCTACTTATGCCGTTGAGTACAAATGTGCTTTTGTGAATGAAGATAGAAACAAATGTTGCAGTAAGCTTTATCTATTAAAAAAACACTCTAAATAAAGTTGGAACCTGTCTTCAACTGCCATAATTGAACCTTAATAATTATTCGAAAAACATCATGAAATAACTGTGTTAACGTCTCCTGTGTGCGCTAAGCGGAATAAAAATTTTGATATTGAGAGTGTTTGTCGAGGTCAACTAAGCACCCGTTAGTTGACCTAAGCAAGTTCGACAGCTAACTTAATAACCCTCAGCTTAGCGGACGTCCCCCAAATCGACTTTGATGCTAATTTCAGGATAAAAAAAGTAAAAATGATGCTATAGAGCGAGGACAATCTCTATGACTGCTGAAAGCTCAAAGCCGACTGTGGAGTTCAACCTTTAGATGTTAACTATGATACAAAAGTAATTGTTGATCGAATAAGAAATCAAAGTTCGCGTTATCAACATTCGAATTCACTAGCAACGGATAAAACTCTGTTAGTATGCATATATTGAATTCCACCATCTTGTTTTATGCTAATCTCATGAATATAGAAATAGATAAATTACTATAAAATCAATATCTTGATTTTATAGTAAGACCAATGAATGACATGTCAAACCAACTGATTACAAGTCAGTTGCTAGGTGGTAAATATGTGTTGAATATACTGGTATGTAGTGATGTTACGGTGTTGGAATACAACAATTAGCATCACTGAGTTTTAATCAATTACACTACTGAAACACTTGTTTTAAGTGGTTTCAGCATGAATGTTGTAGTGGTTTATATCAGGTTAAAGATGAAATTTAATCATCTAATAATATTTTTATACTAAAACTAGTTTTATTTACAGTTTGTTAATATTGTTCAATCGAAACAACTGGTTGACAAGTTGTTTTTTGTCAGATTATTTTACAGTGTTACTTAATTAAACACTGCATAAATTATCATAATATTGAAATTGTTTGATATTTTAATTTTGGTATGTTTTTTGCATAAAAGCAAGTATATTAATAAATTACTATTTAAACAATTACCTACCAAATCTAATGGAAAGGGATTAAAAAGGAAGCTCAAATGAAGTTTAAATTTTATAAGAATCTAATTATTAGTTTTATGTTGGTCTGTGGAATGCAAGCTAACGCGGGGTTGATAACTGGTGGTAACGAATGGTTAGAATTAGATATAACTAGTGGTAAGTCAAAGTTATATGTAGAAACCAATATCTTAACTCAGAGTCAGTATAAAGATTACGAATACGCGACTGCAACTCAAGTTAATGAGCTTTATTTAAGCATGACCGTCGGAGTATTTAACGCTTTAGACAATCAGGGTGGTTGGATGCAACTGAACGGTCTTACCGCACAGCAGAAGCAAGTTTATGATTGGTTCGCCGGAGGATACTCACAAAATCGGTCATTTGGCTTCACCGGAGTCACAACGTCAAAGTATAACCGTGGGTACATTAACGTGCGCAGCCCAAATACGACTGGCGCGTTTTGGGTCGGGCATATCGACTTAATGTATAATACTGTAAACGGCGTTAATACTGATAGGGGACATAACGATCGTCCAATTGGTGATAATATCAGTTTAGCGAATACCGCGGGGATCACACGAAACACAAAGACTGAGGACCAGGTGTGGATGCAGCACGCATTAGTTAAGAAAACTGATGTGCCGGAGCCAACCACACTCGCTATTTTTGCATTAGGAATGATTGGTTTAGCATCACGTCGATTTAAGAAACAATCCTAATAGAGTTTTTAATATTGATTCTAGAAAACATCAATTGTAATGATTGGTGTTTTTTTGTTTCTGATGATGGTAAATCAGATTGTTTCACCACTAAACCATCACCATAGGATTAAGTATTCTTTGCTAACCCTGATGAATAAAGACTTCAGGGTAACATTGTTAGCACTACTTTAAGCCAATTGGTAGATTTAGCTACAAAATACTCTCCTATCGAATGACCGCAATGGTGGCGGAGTTGCCAGTCATGGAATAAATTATTGGTTAGGGGAATCTATGCCCTCTGAAATGCTCATAGTTGACCTAACCACTTGAAAAGCTTAATGTCTGCTATACAACTATCAGAAATTGAATACTAAAAACGACTAAAGCAAATAACTAACAATATTAAATAAGAATAAAAATATGGATAATCAATTACCAAAACCTTTAATCATCACTATATCCCTCATTCAAGGGATCTTATTAACTCTGTTGTACCAAAGTGTCGAACATAAAATATGGCCTTCTACAGAGCCTATTTGGTTAATATCGTTAGTTACTGTTTCAATTAGCTTCCCTTTACTCACACTATTATCAATTACAAAAACTAATAGCAAAGCGACAGTAAAATATTTATTACCTTTTACTTTATTATTATCTGTTTTAGGTGCTTATGTTGGCTATCAACAAGAACCAATAGAATTTGTTAACAATGGCAGTGTTATCGGTATATTTTGTTTTACTGCTCTTATAGCTGCTTTTAAAGCGTTAATGTATATCCAACAATATCTAAGTCATGAAGAAATTAGTTACAGCTCACTTTTTAAATTATCATGGCGAAATTTTATTATATTCGGTGAATGTTGGTTATTCGTTTTAATTTTTTGGGGAATCTTACATTTAGGGGCTGGATTATTTTCTGTTTTAGAAATTGAGTTCTTTAAAGAGTTATTAAGAAAAGATTGGTTTGTTATACCCGTATTAAATCTTGCTTTCGGTTTTGCCATTATAGTTTTTAGAAATATTATTTTCACGGTTGATAATATTTCTACAATTCTGCAAACATTAATTAAATTTCTTTTACCTGCATTAACCATCGTTTCATTAGGTTTTCTAGCAACATTACCTTTTACTGGTCTAGATACACTCTGGAAGACGGGTACAGGAAGCTTGTTGGTAATGTGGTTACAAGCATTAACATTGTTTTTCGTGAATGCCGTTTATCAAGATGCTTCCCATGAACGTCCATATCATAATATTTTACACAGACTAATTTTTATTGGAGTAGGTGTATTACCCATTTATAGCCTTATTTCATTTTATGGCCTCTGGCTTCGTATTGACCAATATGGATTAACAGTTGATCGTTGTTGGGCTGTTTTAATTTGTGTTTTACTTGCATGTTTTTCTTTCGGTTATTTAATTGGCATTATTAAAAAGCGGGATGCATGGTTAGAAACACTCAGTAAAGTTAATATATCTATGGGAATTGTTGTCCTTGTTTCTATGTTATTGGTTAATTCTCCACTATTAAACTTTCAAAGTATTTCAGCTTCAAGTCAATTATCACGATTGCATGATAGTGAGATAACATATGATGAATTTGATTATCAATATTTTGATAGATCTTTAGGACGACAAGGTTATATAGAGTTGCAAAAACTTAAGACCGAATTAAAAGATTCAGCTCCTGAAAAGATAGCTATTATTGATAGAATGTATGTAAACCATCAGAATATTGCTAAAGATGAATTAAGTCTTGAAGATTTTCTGCAATTTGTTAATTATTGGCCTAGTAAAAATGAGTTTCCAGAAAATTTAATTGAAGCTGTTTATAGCGAAGAAACTAAGAATGAATGGACTACATATCGCGGAAACAATTATTATTTCATTGCTAAAGATTTAAACGAAGATGGTGAGTTAGATTATATAGTTATTGAAGAAAATAATCATTCTACATCCGCTGACCTGTGGTTTTTGAAAGATGAGCAGTGGAAATCTAAATATATGCAAACGAGTAACCCTAATGATAATAGACTTATAAAAGATTATCTTTTAAATAATGAAGTTGAAGCCGTTAAGCCTAAATGGAAAAATTTAAAAGTAGGTGATCTAACGTTTAGAACCTCACTAGATTGAAAATAAATAGCCGTCATATGACGGTTTTCCCTTTATGCTGCATTTAAATTTATACATGTTTTAATGTCTTAAATTCACAAGTATGGAGGTGCATTGCACGGACTAACTTAAATTTCGGCTTAAATACTTCCGTTACTTATGTTTCGAAAGTGGCATTAATTAAAGTTAGTGACTGCTTGCTCTACTTTAGCTTTTGGTACTTTGAAGTCATGACGTGAACGACCGCTGTGGTGGCTCAGGAGTCAGTCATGGTGATGTTCAATCGAGTTGGATGATGCTATGACAGCTATGACTCCTGCAAGCTCATTCCTGCCAATGGTGTTTCATTTCTGGAGTTTAACTATTGCCTGATAGCAGACAATCGCTTTAGTTGATTTTTAGCTTCGTTTTAAGTTCACAAGTGTTAATAAGCGATGTTCAGCGAAAACGCTCAGACACCTTTGTAGTAATATTTCACTACAAAGGTGCTTGGCTTGCTTTAATTTTCGACACTAATTTGGATGACTAGTGTTGCTTTGATAATATTTCTTCATACAATACCTGCATGAGTTTCTGACCGTTTTCGGTGCTCCAGTCTTGAGCAAGTTCGGCAACTAACTGGTTGGTCGTTGTCAATGTTACGCCATTGTTTTCCATGCGTCGTAAAGCGGTATCGTCAGCCGTTTGGGTGGGAGATCCTGAGCCGTCAACAACAACCTGAACATTATAACCTGCTTGCACTGATGTTATAGCTGGGTAAATCACACAAACGTCAGTCGTAATACCCGCAATGATAAGATTTTTTCGTCCAGTATTTTTTACAGCATTGGCAAAGCCCTCATCTTTCATAGAATCAACCATGCCTCCTCGTATAACTCGATTAGCGTAAGCCTCTGGTACCGCCTGTTGTAACTCTTCAAACAAAGGTCCCTGTGCCTGATCTTCCATGCTAGAGGTAAGAATTAACGGCATACCAACAGCATCAGCCGCTCGTGCCAATGCAATGGTATTCATTTTAATTTCTTCCAGGCTCGCAGAGCCGACCCAGCCCATAGTGCCGACTTGATGATCAATAAGTAGCATAGCGGTATTTTCTGGTGTAAATAGTGGTGATTTCATCATAAACCTCGTTGGTTGGTTGAAGGCTAAACCTGAATTGGCTTAGCCTACGTGTAGATTAGTTTCTGTTTTATTGATTAATAAGCGCTTGTGTCAATCGCTTGATATTGCGTGTACCTTCGTTCAAACGGTCAATACTCGAATGTACCGACGGTCCTGAACTGATAATGGTTTGCTGCAATGGTTGCCCTAATGCCACCATAATGGTTGCACCGAATTCGCCGGCCGTTAATTTAATATTTGCATCTGATTTGTTCAACACACCTTGACGCTTCGCTTTTAGTAATGAGCCATTAAGGTCAATTTCACCTGAACGAACATAAACAAAACCTGTAGTTTGACCTTTTTCGACAGCATGCTGCCATTTTCCGTTTGGTTTTATGGTTACTTCCATATAAGTTATGGCGACACTGTGTTTAGCAGGGCTGACAACACCTTCATGTTGGCCGATTAATACCTTGGTTTGACTGTAGGAAGTAACGACTATCGGAGCGTCATTTTTCTGGGCTAATGAGTAGGTCACAGCGCCCATTTCAACATCATCTTCGGGTAAAAGCGTCCAAAGTTGAAAGGCGTCGGTTGTGCCGCGTTCTGGATACACGGTCTCTTTGTGTAAAACACCCGCACCTGATGCCATTAGTTGGACACCTCCGGCTTTAAGTTTGCCTTTATTACCATCAGTATCTTGGTGAACGATGTCGCCGATTGTTGGGTAAGTAATAGTGGCAATTCCGGAATGACCGTGAAATCCAAAGCCCGCCGTACCTTTTAGCCCTTTGGTCTCAAAGTGATCCCACAATACAAATGGGTTCAGTTGCTTAATATTGCTTTGGTTGATAAAACTGGTCACTGGACCATGCTGATGGCCTGTTCTAGTTTCTATAATGGAGCGACTCATGTTTTGCCCTTGTGCAGTTAAACGATGAAATTATATTATTTCATTTTTTACCTCTTGATTAGATGGTATAATTGAGTTTAACTATCCCATTAGTGATAAATGGTTATTAATGATTGATTTAAATGAAATTTATGTGTTTGTGAAAGTGGTAGAGGCAGGCAGTTTTGTTGGCGCAAGTAAGCAATTAGCGATGCCCTCGACCACGGTAAGCCGAAAAATCCAAAAACTTGAAGATACGCTTGGGGTTCGGCTACTGCAAAGATCGACGCGCAAGCTTCATCTTACAGATATTGGGCGACACTATTTTGAAAATTGCCAGCAAAGTTTAGTTGCCATTGAGGAAGCTAACGCCTTAGTCAGCCAATCTAGAGCAATGCCGACGGGCGTGTTGCGTATTACTTCCCCCACAGATTTCGCCATCAATTACTTACAATCTTGGATGAATGACTTTTTGGCGTTATACCCTGATGTGCAAATAGAGCTGGAAGTAACCGATCGCTATGTCGATATTATCGAAGAGCGCATTGATATCGCGTTTCGCTCTGGTGAGTTGAAAGACTCCAGCCTTATTGCACGACGCATTGGTCCAAAACAGAGTGTATTTTGCGCTAGCCCTGATTATATTGCACGGGCGGGCAGACCGAAGACCCCCCCGGACTTGACCCAACACGACTGTATTATCATGGGGACGAGTTTGAAAAATCAGACTTGGCGATTTATTACTGAAAAAGATGAAATATCGGTTCCCGTAACGGGACGATATGCGGTTGATAGTATGCAATTAGTCGTTAAAGCTGCCCACAACGGCATGGGCATTGCCCAAGTCCCTTACCCTTTAGTTATCCAGTCTTTAGAAAAAGGTGAACTCATTCGTTTATTGACCGACTACTCGCCACCGATACAAAGCATATATATCATTTACCCTTCCCATAAGCATCTTGCCCGAAACGTGCGAGTTTTTATTGATCATGTGGTTGCGTTAACTCAGCCACATGCTCCGTGGGATGCTAAACTTTAACTGGAATTTATCGCGTTTTCTATCCATAGTTATCAATGAGGGGGAACTCAAGAAACTGCTACTACACTTAAGTTTTCTCATCTAATACTAAAGAGGAAACAATGGAGTTTGCAGCTCATGGCGATATAAAAATTAAGTGGTTAGGCAATATTTTGGTTGTCAAACCTTCAGGCCCCGTAAATCTTGAAGGGGCTGAGTACTTTGCCCAATGGGTCAATAAACAGATCACAGATAAAAACTTTACTTATTGGGTTCTTATTATTGAATTCAAAGATGTTGACAGTCTGGCCACATCAGATGCCTATCAACATTTACAGTCCCATCTCAAGGAAGATATTGCATTAGGCTGTGTGTTTTTGGGGTTGGTCGGTGGTAATTCGCTTGGGATATTATCTTGCGAACGTGCAGCCAGAGAATCAGGCTTGCCCGTTAAGCAATTCACTGATTTTGCGAGTGCGGTTGATTACATGATAAATAACATCCACGGTATTTATGTTAAGGACTAAGTTTATTTCCGAAACCGACTACCCAGTTAGTCTGGTTTAACAAGCAATAAAGCGAACTTAGTTACCAAGGGGGCTATTATCAACACCGTTGGAAACGCAACAGTAAATGCGAGCGCAAATGCCGACATCCAGCGTATCAAAAAAGTTGCGTCTAAGCCTGAATTCCAAGCAACCAGCACCCCTGACATGATCAGTGCCATAAACGCTGACATGAAAAATGAAATTAAAATCGGTAGATGTGCTTTTTTGAAGATCATTGTATTCATTCCTATTGATATCATCTTAGGTAAAGTTTATCAAAAACGTAAAAAGGCTCCCTCTGCTCAGTGAACTTTTCATCTGAGCTAAGGTTAACTTTTTCTAACTAGGAGCCTTTAAGTTCTGTTAGTGCCTGTTTTAGACTCTTTAGTTGAGGTAATTGATCTCTCAATGCCGGAATATCAGCCTGAAATTCATCATTCTTGAACCAAGTAAACATAGTGGACATCTCTTTGCTCATAGGGGAAAACAACCAACCGGGCATAGTCAGGTAACTTGGTTTTTTACCCATCACTTGCATGTAAATTTCTTTAATTTCTGCAAACGTTTTTTCATCTCCCGCTAATTCTATCGCCTGATCCATGAAGCTGTCCGGTTGAGAGAATACCAAGGCTACATAAGCACCAATATCATCAACGGCAGCAAACTGGATCTTGCGATTCTTTTTCAGCGCCCAAGACAACAAGCTCCAATTAATAAAGGCAAAACTACCTTCTGCGAGAAAATTTTCAACAAAATAGGCTGGCCTGACAAAAGTGTAGGGTAATCCTATTTTAGCAATGTGGCGTTCGATCTCTCCTTTACTGTCGAAGTGCGGAATGCCTGTATGACGTTCTGCACCGCCTACTGAAGAATAAACAAAATGTTCAACCCCCGCAGCTTTCGCGGCATCAGCTAAAAATTTACCTTGGGCTATTTCAACAGCTATGCTGCTAGTCCAATTATTCTGAACAGAATACACCCCGTAGGCTCCTTTAAGTATCGGAGTTAAGGTTTCCGGTTTATCCAGATCACCAAAGACCACCTCCACGCCCATTTCACGTAACTTGTCTGCGCCTTTACCATACAGGTTACGAGACACAGCCTTAATGGTAAAATCTTTACTCAGTAAATGTTTGACGACTGCGCCACCTTGATTTCCGGTGGCACCTGTAACTACTATAATTTTGTTCTCAGCCATTATCTTCTCCAATTTCATGTTTGCTTAGCGACAGGAAAATAGTAGCAAGGAGTTAATTGATTAACTAGATGGTGAAATTGAGCTTTACTATCCCGCTACTGGGATAATTGAATTCTTCAGATAATCGATTACATGCAGTTGTATTTAATTGACGGTCATAAGTTAGGTATTAGTTTTATTATTGCTGGCTTTACTCCACTACACTGATTTGTTGTCACATGCAGATACTTTACAAAGATTAATCGCACTTTATTTAATAACTTCACTGTGGCTGATGTTAACTTCCATATACGAACATCAGTTGCAGCAAAACGCCTCAAAGTGATCAAAAAATTGGAATGGAAAACCGGAAATCGAAGGTCCGCTTTTATCGTAAATACTTATATCGATGCTTATGACTCGAATGACCGCTGTGGTGGCACAGTTGCCAGTCAGTCTTAATAGATTATTGGCAAAAATTTATCATCGAATAACTCGTTTTCATATACGAGGAACGTCCGCTATCAGGAAGCTGTTAACGTAATGTGGTTGTTCAGTCATGTCCGCTCTAGATCAAAATATACAAAAAAATCCAATCTGAATTTTAAAATGCTTATGTCTCGAATGTGGCAATAGCGACGATGATCAAAATTAATTTACTTAGATTTTTTAATCAGTTTTAACTAATGCTAATATTCTTACTTTGTTAAGACATAGCTGATTAGATGGAAAATTTTCATTACTTTGTTAGAAAGTTGCCCAAAACTTTAGCTTATATGTCGCGCTGTTCAATGAGCTATCTAGAAAAACAGAGGGATATGCTCCGTTATCAGTAATGTCTAATGGGCATGTTTATGAGCTAAACGCTTTAAGTTATTGATGGCTTTTGACGATGTTGTGTATGCCAATACAATTTCTCGTGTGAGTTGTAAGCCGACTATTGGCCTAAAGACCACGTCACTGCGTTTAATAATTTCACTGTGTGCGGGTAAGAATGCGCAGCCTAAACCAGCATGTACCAAGCCAAGTGCATAATCTATGGTAGTGATTTTTGCTCGTACGTCGAGACTAATACCGGCGATCGCTAAAGTGTCTTGTAGATGATCCCAAGCACTGCAAGGCATTCGCTGAATAAAAGGTAAGCCATCTAACTGTTGAATTGTGACGGTATCTTCAAGGGCAAATATATGGTCATAAGGAACGGCAAGTAAATAATCTTCATGCCACATGTCTATATACTGCTCATTTTCCTGTAATTCATCTTTTAGAATAATACGTGCATCAACATTTTCAGTATGTGGCACTAAAGTCAGTTCGACAGAAGGGTTTGCTGAGGTGAATTCTTTTAATAATAAGCTCATACGTTCAACACCTAAGCCGCGGGTAACGCCTAAGTTAAAAGGTTGCTTATGGGTTTTTTCTGAAAAAACGTTTTTTATTGCACCTGCTTGCCCTAACAGCTGTTTGGCCAATGGAAATAGTTTTTTACCTTGCTCTGAAGGCGTTACACCACGTGCATGGCGAATAAAAAGTTTTACTTTCAGTTGTTGTTCAAGTTGTGCTATTGCTGCAGATATTGAAGGCTGGGCAATAAAACACGCTTTTGCAGCAGCACTAAAACTTTTTAACTCATAGACTGTAATAAAATAATTGAGTGATTTTAAATCCATAATAAACTTAGTCAACCTAGGTATAGCTTTAAACTATATCAGTTAAAGGAAAATAATGTTTTAACTTTGGCTAGTATTTGCTTATTATTTTTGCACTTAATTATTTCTCAGCTTAACAGGTAATTTCATGTCTCATTCAAGCAGTGCAAACCGTCCCTCATTTAAATGGCAAGATCCACTTTTATTGGAATCTTTATTGTCTGAAGAGGAGCGAATGATCCGTGACAGTGCGCATCAATATTGCCAAGAAAAACTAATGCCAAGAATATTAATGGCTAACCGAAATGAAGTGTTTGATGTTGAAATTATGCGCGAACTAGGTGCACTGGGCTTATTAGGCGCTACATTACCTGAAAAATATGGCTGTGCAGGCGTGAATTATGTTACTTACGGCTTAGTTGCACGAGAAGTTGAGCGTGTAGATAGTGGTTATCGAAGTGCGATGAGCGTGCAATCATCTTTAGTTATGCATCCAATCTATGCTTATGGTAGTGAAGAGCAACGGATGAAATATTTACCTAAACTAGCGTCTGGTGAATACATTGGTTGTTTTGGTTTAACTGAGCCTAATTCAGGCTCAGATCCAGGTAGCTTAACTACACATGCTACTGCGGTTGATGGCGGTTATCGCATTACGGGTAATAAAATGTGGATCACGAACTCTCCCGTGGCAGATATTTTTGTGGTTTGGGCCAAACTTGATGGAGTGATTCGTGGTTTTGTTTTAGAAAAAGGCATGGAAGGTTTAAGTGCACCAAAAATTGAAGGTAAATTTTCATTACGAGCATCCATTACCGGTGAAATCGTTATGGATAATGTTTTTGTACCTAGCGATAATATTTTACCAAATGTTAAAGGTTTATCAGGCCCATTTGGTTGTTTGAACAAAGCACGCTATGGCATTGCTTGGGGCGCTTTAGGCGCTGCAGAATTTTGTTGGCATGGTGCTCGTCAATACACACTAGACCGTGAACAATTTGGTCGTCCTTTGGCGGCAACACAGTTAATTCAGAAAAAATTAGCCGATATGCAAACCGATATCACCACGGGATTATTAGCTTGCTTACAAGTGGGTCGTTTAATGGATTCGGATCAATTAGCACCAGAAGCTATATCGCTGATCAAACGTAATTCATGTGGTAAAGCATTAGAAATTGCTCGCATGGCTCGTGATATGCACGGTGGTAACGGTATTGCTGATGAGTTTCATATTATTCGTCATATGATGAACCTTGAAGCGGTTAATACTTATGAGGGTACACATGATGTGCATGCCCTGATACTAGGTAGAGCACAAACTGGTTTACAAGCATTTTACTAAAACACTGAATAAGGCGTATTTGATACGCCTTTTATTTATGCTTTTTTTGATGCTTTATGTAGCCCTATAGCATTAGTTTTAAACCATAAT
>NZ_JACGVM010000012.1:0-138952 GCF_014077195.1 Colwellia sp. BRX9-1 | reverse complement strand
GTAAGTGGATTTATGATGAATTTCATGGATTCAGGAGGACTTTCATGGATTCAGGATGACTTTCATGGATTCAGGATGACGCTCGTTGATTCAGTATAACGTAGGTGGTCTCATGACGGCGATAGGTAAGGTTGTTTTCCTCTGTCATGCTGAACTCGTTTCAGTATCTGGGCTGGGATCCTGAAATAAATTCAGGATGACGTTCATGAGTTCAAGATGACGTTTGTGGATTCAGGCTGACGCTCGTGGATTCAGAATGACATATGTTGTTTCAGGACGACGATAGGTAAGGTTTTTTCCGTCATGCTGAACTCGTTTCAGTATCTGGGTTAAGATCCTGAAATAAATTCAGGATGACGTTTGTGGATTCAGGATAACGTACGTGAGTTCAGGATGACATTTGTGGTTTCAGGATGACGTACTTCGATTAAGAATGACGTACTTCGATTAAGAATGACGTACTTCGATTCAGTACGACGTACATGATTTCAGGATCACGCGCTCAAATAAAGCGTATACATAATAAAAGGGTTTTAGTCGTATGGAAAAGTTACTGATCATTGATGATGATAAAGGAATACAAAAGCAACTTAAGTGGAGCTTATCTGATTATGAGGCTGTATTAGCAGGTGATCGTGAAAGTGCTATTGCTGCAGTACGTCGCTTTGAACCCAAAGTTGTTACGCTTGATTTAGGTTTGCCGCCAGATGAAGCTAATGCCACTGAAGGTTTAGCTGCATTACAGGAAATTTTGACCATAGCGCCTCATACTAAGGTGATAGTGATCACCGGCAATGATGATCGTACTAATGCGTTAAAAGCTATCTCGGCGGGTGCCTACGACTTTTATCAAAAGCCAATAGATGCTGATGTGATCAATGTCATTATTGCTCGGGCTTTTAGTGTCTCGGCAATTGAAGAAGAAAACCGTAAGATGCGTCAAGTTGCGGGTAGTGATATTGGCATTATTGGTAACAGTGAAGCTATTGACCGTCTCCGCATGATGGTAAAGCGCATTGCGCCAACACAAATTACAGCCTTATTACTGGGTGAAAGCGGCACAGGTAAAGAAGTAACCGCCAATGCCGTGCATATTGCCAGTGAGCGCAGTAATAAGCCCTTTGTTGCCATTAACTGTGCTTCTATCCCTGAAAACTTATTAGAAAGTGAATTATTTGGTTTTGAAAAAGGAGCTTTTACCGGGGCTCATCGTGCGACTAAAGGCAAAATAGAGTGTGCGGAAGGCGGAACATTATTTCTTGATGAAATTGGTGATATGCCCTTTAGCTTGCAAGCAAAACTATTACGCTTCTTACAAGAAAAAACGATTGAACGCCTTGGCGGTCGACAAGAAATCAATGTTGATGTTCGAGTCGTTTGTGCAACCAATCAAAACTTAGAACAAATGGTTAAAGATAAAACTTTCCGTGAAGACTTATTTTACCGCGTTAGTGAAATAACCTTAAATATCCCCCCGCTACGTGACCGAGATGAAGACGTATTAATTCTGGCTCAATATTTTTTACAGATGTACGCACTTGAATATAAACGTAATGTAAAAAGTTTTTCAGAAGACGGTTTAAGTGCTATTAAGGCTCATAAATGGCCGGGTAATATTCGTGAGTTACAAAATAAAGTAAAAAGTTCGGTAATTATGACGACTGGCACACAAGTGACTGCCTTTGACTTAGGCTTTTTTGATCATACGAGTACTGAACTTGGGCTGTCTTTGAATTTGCGTTCGGTGCGAGAAAAAGCAGAGTCACTGGCTATTCAAAAAGCTTATGCGTTAGCCGAAGGCAATATGTCAAAAGCTGCAGAATTACTGGGTGTTACTAGACCAACATTGTATTCATTAATTGAAAAGTATGGTCTAACAATTAACGAAACCTAGCTGATGTAAAGATACGGAGAAGGTTTTGTTATAAAATCTTCTCCACTAATGAATGATGTTAACTCTTATCGTTTTCACTACTTCGTTCAGAATTAGTATCGGCAATTGTATCAGCCGTTAGCTCTGAGTTGGCTTCAATACTTTCATCGATATTACTTTCAGCATATAAACGACTCTTCTGCTTAAGGAGTTTATCAACATAACGCGCCATTTTAATTTTTTGCTTAATCGACGACTCTAATATCTCTTCTACTTCTCTTAATATTTCTTTCATGTTTTCAACATTCTCCGTTGAATTCACGATGAGCTGTGCGCTTGCCTGGCTAGGTTCATTACTGGCTAATTGTACTTTATGAAGTGAACCGGTTAACTCTACTTGCATCTCTAACGCGACTTCGTTAATTGCGTCAACATCGATACAAGCTAGTTCTTCTAAAAACCCAAACAATAATAAACGGTCAACAAAAATATTGATTTTTCTTGGAACGCCTAACGTTTTTTCATGAATAACGTTAAAGCCTTCATCTGAGAAAAGTGCCTCTTTAATACAACCTGCTTGCTGCAATCTATGATTAATATATTCTTTAACTTCGTCACTAGTCAGTGGTTTTAAATGCGCAGATGCAATAATACGTTGACGAAATTGCTCCATATTAGGCGCTTGAATAATATCTTTAAGCTCTTCTTGTCCGAGAAGAAAACTTTGTATTAATGGCTTATTATCCAATTGAAAATTAGATAACATGCGCAATTCTTCAACAGTTTCTATCGGCAAATTTTGTGCTTCGTCAACAATCAACAAAGCGCGCTTACCTTGGCGATTCAAATCAATAAGAAACTGTTCAATTGACTGTAGTAACTCAGCTTTGCTTTTACCTTTAACCGAAATCTTAAATTCAAAGGCGACAAGCTCAAGTAATTCTTGTGGGTCGAGCTTAGTCGTGACAAGTTGAGCGGCAACAATTGAATCGTCAGCAATATTGTTTAAAAGGTTACGCGCTATTGTTGTTTTACCCGTGCCTATAGGCCCAGTAACTACGATAAAGCCTTCGCCTTGATCTAAACCATATTGTAAATAAGACATTGCTCTTTGGTGGTTGCTTGACGCGAAAAAGAAACGTGGGTCGGGACTTAACTGAAAAGGACGCTCTTTAAAACCATAATAATTTTCGTACATACTGCTAAAAACCTTTACTGAATTTGAGGGTGATTCTGTCTTCCTCATAATTGAATGATTGCGTCGTAGAACTGCGGTTAAGGTGGCTTACACCTAATTTAACAGTTAGTTTACTATTTAAGGATTTGTCATACTCAAGACTATAACGTCGGTAGCGGTCTTGACGGCCATTTTCTTGGCCAAGTAAAAAGTGGGTGTCAGTATATTCAAGCATGAAATTTATATTTGATTTACCACTCACTTTGCGTTTAATCGCAAACGATGCCTTTTTATTTTCATCTTGGGTACGGGTATTTAAATTTTCGCGGGTCAATTTTGATAGCTCAACGCTGAAAGTAGTTCGCGGTAGTGCTAATTCTGAAGACCACAGTAACTCTTTGTTTAATGAAAGGCCCAAATCTTCCACTAAAACAAAATCATTTAAGTTGACTAGCTGATAATTATCAAAATCGATATTATCATTATTATTGACAAAACAGGTTGAAGAGTCAGCTATGTCGCCTTGTGGACACCAAAAACTACCTAAGGCGACACTTTCATAATTATTACGGGTAAATGCTTTAACCTCTTCGACATAAGTAATGGTATTAGTTAAACGCTTGTTTTTATGTACAAAGTCAAATCCATAACTTTCGCCGTAAAAGCGTTGGCCGTAATCAATTATTAAGGTCGTTCTTTGACTAGGTTCCCAGCGAATTGTGGCCGCAGCATAGTCTTGCTGTTCTTTACCATCGAGGTCTAACTGAGTACCAGTAGGTGTGTTATAAGATAGGTCTAATAGGAGCCTAGGGCTTATTAACCAGCGTAAGCCGCCGCCATAAGAGTCTGACTCAAGTGATGAACTATTATTAACAAGATCACCTTCATTAGTTTCATCATAATATCGTATAAACGGAGTTATCTTATAACCGGTAATCAAACCGATTTTAACTTCGCCTTTGAATAACTGTCCGTCTCTGCCTTGATTAGTCGCATCAGAATATTCAGATGACGCGTCCCAATATACATTTCGAGCAGCAGAGCCATTTTTACTCAAAAACTGTACTGCATAGCCTTCTCGTTCACCTATACCGTCTTGTGATTTAGTTGTTTGGTATTGAATACCCGAACCAACAATAAAGTCACTATTATTAATCGTGTACTGAAAACCACCTGAATAATTTTCAACTCTAATAGTGTCACCTGAAACAATATCGGCAAGCGCATTACTGGAATTATTACGTGCTTGGTTTGATATTGCAGCACTACCGATTAAAGAAAGTCCTTTAGGACCTAGCTTTAAGCGAAAAGAACTGTCCAATGTATGATAGTCATCATCGGTATCATGGTCATGGCTGTACATTGCATAAAGACTTTTTGCATCAAAAGTAAAATCTAATTTTTTTGATGAAAACAGCGTACTTAATTCAACACCTGTTTGACTAACTAAACTTGCTGTTGTGTCGTTAACCGATAAATTAACATTATCTGTATAGGTTTCATCAATAATTAACTGTGGTGTAAACTGCCATTCCCCTGCGAAAGTATTTGCAGATAAAATGGCAAAGATTGCTGCAGCTAATACTGTCTTATTTAGTGCCGTATCCATAACCATAATAGCCATACATATCCTTGTGAGATCTGATTGCTTTGTTTAGCACTAAACCCAGTGCTAAATCTTCGTTGAGGTTTTCTGTCGCTTTTTCAATATCTGCTAAGAGCGTTTTTGATTCTTCAACTACGACCAGCGCTTGGCCCATTAAGTTGGCTAAGACCATCGTTTCTGTAACGCCAATTAACGGTGGGCAGTCAAATATTACAATACGGTCAGGGTAGCGCTCTGCGAGTTCTTTAGCTAAAGACTCCATACGGTCACTGGCGAGCAATTCATTAGAAAGATGATGAGGTTCACCTGCAGGTATTATTTTAAGCTTATCAATATTGGTACTGTATATTATTTCAGAAATATCGTGCTTCTCACCCAGTAAGTATTCAATCAAGCCAGGGACTTGCTTAAAGCCTAATTCTCGATTTATGCTTGGGCGTAGAACATCGGCGTCAATTAATAACACTGTTTTATCTTGTTCTAAGGCGATACTTAGCGCTAAGTTAATTGAAATGAAAGTTTTGCCTTCATTCGGCTTAGAGCTACTTATCATAACCAAATTACTGTTTTTAAGCGTTTTAGAGGCTGAGCCAAAAGCATTGTTTAAGAGCTTACGTTTAATTTGACGAAACTCATCTTTAATACTTTTTCTGGTACCGTTATCGATTAAGAAACCACGACTTTCAAGATCATTCTTATTAAGCACTAAAACATCATTATTTTCAGAATTTACTGGAGCTGTCGAGCTTTCAACTGTTTTAGTTGGTTTATCAACCGTTACATTGTCAGTAACAACCGGTGTTTTGTCTTGTTGAGCCATCTTTTGTTTAGCGAGTGCTTTTTCTATGGTACTCATAAATTAAAAATCCTATGTATTGGCGCTTGTATTGCATCCGGAAATAACGAATAAGCGATAAAAAAGCATAATATTAAAATTAATAAGCTGTTAGAGAGAAAGAACAGTATCGTTTTACGTTTATCTTTACTTTGAAGACCTAAATTTTCAGTAGCCGAAACAATACCAAAAATAGGAATACCCGTTGCCCGAGCTACTTGGCTGCTCGAAGTTACAACAGGGTTAATTTGACTGAATAAAAAGGAAAATCCCAATCCAACACCTACCCCTAAAAAGGTAACAACTACATAAAATAGATACCTTTTAGGACCTGTAGGTTGTAAAGGTGCACGAGGAGGATCAATCACTTTGAAATTTATTTTACTGGTTGTTTCATTAGCAGACTGACCTATTTGTGCTTTTTCTTTACGTTGCAGCAAGTCTTCATATTGTTTTTTAGTAATATCGTAGCCGCGATTAAGCGCCACTAATTCTGCTTCGATTTCAGGCAAAGTATGAATTTTGTTTTCAAGATCTCTGACAGTATTTCTGTAATTATTAGCTCTTACTTCCATAGAGGCAACTTGTCCTTCAAGTTGATTCACTTGAATTTGAATATCTTGAATTACTGGGTTCTGACTTATTGGCGTGTAGTCACTACCTGCATCATTACTGCTTGTTAAATACTGTTCAATTTCATCATCTCTTTTCTTTGATAAATGCTCAAGGCGACGTTGAACTTCTTTCACATCAGGATGTTGCTCGGTATATCTAAGCTGGAGTGAATCTAATTGTCCTTCTAACTCAGCAATACGGTCATCAAAAGTCGTTTTTATGCTGTTCGAATCAACAATATTATTTTGCTGATTAGATTCTGACGTTGAAGATTGTGCCAATTTAGCTTTTGATCCAGCTAATTGTGTTTTTGTTTCTAGTAAAATCAGTTCAATAGTTTTTAATTGTTCTTTTGAGTTATTTAGCTTTTGGTAATAACCACCGTACTGGTTAGGCAGCACTTCACTGTATTTCTGTTTAAAATTAGTTAACCTGGCTTCGTCTTTTAATAAGCGATTTTCGTATTCATTAATTTGGCTATCAAGAAATTTTTGTGCAGAATCAGAATCCCGACGATTTTCACCTCGAGTCGTTTCAATAAACACCGTAATAACCGCTTGCACAACATCGCGTGCCATTGCTGGGTCTGTATCAGAGAACGTAATATTGAAAATGTTTTGTCTGCTGCCACCAGTCTTTTTAATTGAAATACCCTTGTTTAATCGTTCAATTAAGTTATTAAATTCTTGCGGGGTATTAGCTTGAACATCTAGATCGGTCATCCGAGCAATACGCTCTAAATTTGGGCGGTTGAGCAATGTTTTTACCATTAAGCTGATTTGTACATCAGGATTCGACTCAACCGTCATCCCTCTTAACAAAGGACCTAAAATAGATTGAGTATCGGCAAATACTCGCGCTTCTGATTCATAAATATCTTGTAGCTGTGAAACGGCGAACCAACCTAAAGGGCAAATAAGCCAAGTAGCAATCATAAGATAGCGGCGTTTTATCCACATACCTTTTAAATAATCTAAAATTTGTTCAAGTGTTTCTTGCATTCCTGACCTCTAAATACAGGCAATTAATAAAATAGGCGATTGTTTTCTTATTTAACTAAAACTAAAACCAAGTTTCAGGGATAACAATTATATCACCTGGCAAAACGTCAACGTTAGCCGCTATCTCGCCATTCTTAATTAAGTCTTCAATATAAATTTCATATTGTTTTTGTTTGCCATTTTCCACTCTGACTAAAATAGCATCATTACCATCAGCAAATTCAGTTAAGCCACCGACCTGAATCATTACATCGAGTAATGTCATTTGCTGAATATAATTGATTGACTTAGGCTCTGCAGCTTCACCAATAACACGTATCTGTTCACTAAATGGGCCAACAAAATTATTTACGGTTACGGTAACTACCGGCTCTCTTAAGTAAGTTGCTAGAATTTCTTCAATAGTTCGAGCGAGTTCGGTAGGTGTTTTGCCTGATACAGGTATATCTTCAACTAAAGAGGTGGTTATCATGCCGTCGGGACGCACAACAAATGTGCCTGAAACTTCAGGGTTACGCCATACGAATATATTAACAACATCACCGGCACCAATTAAATATTTATAAGTGCTAACATCAACCGTATTCGATTGGTGTATGGTTGCGGGTGGTAAGGTTAATGTACTACAACCTGAAATAACATAAGCTATAGTTAGTAGTATTGCTGTTTTTAGTTGACCGAGCATATTCTTTTCCATGGTTATAACCTTCTTTATACATCGAATTTATTAAATTGATACTAAGCTATCTGATTGTATGTGATTTTTACAAAGGTTGCACAACATTTAATAGGTGTAAAAAACTTATGATTATTGCTATTATCTTACACGCTTATGTTTTGGGTGTTTTTTACTAAAAATCATAAATGAACAAGTTGAATCTATTAATAATAAAGGGAATAATTAATTCATATGTCTAGCCCAAAGTTTCGAGATCTATCTTCGGGTAGTAAATCTTTAGTTATTATTGAACTGATTTTTTTCGCGGGTTCATTATTACTGACCGTCTATTTAAATAGCTTGTTTTTATTTGTCGAGCATCAAAATATCCCTACTAATTTATTGGCTATTTGCGCGATTGTTTTCGCGCTAATGGTACAACTATCATTATTAGCTCTAGGTTTATATAACTCGAAGCTGCGTGAAAATTACCGTGGTATTGTCAGGCGTTTGCTTGTTTCTGTAGCGATTGGCTTCTTTATTGTGACCCTAATTAATCCCTTATATGGTCAACACGCTTTAAAAATTGAATTACTTGCACTGGCGGCATTATTTAGTCTTATTATTGATAGTGCTTTTCGTTATTTTACCCTGCAAGTTGACTTTTTTGGTTTCAGTAAAAGAGTGGTATTAGTGCTTGGCGCCGGTGACCGAGCCTCTATCATTGAAAAACGCATGCGTCGAGATGTCGACAGGCAAGGGTTTTATATGCACGGCTTTGTTATTATGCCAGGTGACACCGAAACAGGCATAGTTAACGAAAACCGTATTGCACTAGAAGGTTCTCTGGTTAATTATGCATTAGAGCATGGTATCGACGAAATTGTTGTTGCTAGTGATGAACGTCGTGATAATTTACCGGTTGATGAACTCTTTGCCTGTAAAATACGTGGTGTAGAAATTACCGAAATTCTCGATTTTATTGAACGTGAAACAGGTCAAATTGCCGTAAACCTTATTTATCCAAGTTGGGTGATATATTCAAATGGTTTTGCTTCAGGTAACCATTTACGCAATACCTTAGACTGGGTTTTTAACGCGGCTATTGCTATTGCTTTAACCTTAGTTACTTGGCCAGTTATGCTAATAACAGCCATTCTTATTAAATTAGACGAAGGCATGAAAGCCCCTATTTTTTATCTACAAGAGCGCGTTGGCTTAGATGGACAAGCTTTTAATATTTATAAATTCAGAAGTATGCGTATTGACGCCGAAAAAAATGGTGCTCAAATGGCCTCCGAAAATGATGATCGGACTACGAGTATTGGTAAATTCATTCGTAAATATCGCGTAGACGAATTACCACAAATACTCAATGTAATACGTGGCGATATGGGCTTTGTTGGCCCGCGTCCTGAACGTCCTGAATTTGTTCAGCAGCTTATTAAAAACTTACCTTACTACAACGAACGTCATAATGTTAAGCCAGGTTTAACAGGCTGGGCACAATTAAAGTACCCTTATGGTTCAACAGAAGAAGACTCATTAGAGAAGCTTAAATATGATTTGTATTATATTAAGCACCGTAGCTTTATGTTGGACTTATTAATTTTAATTAGAACGGTTGAAATTGTTTTATTTGGTAAAGGAAGATAAATAAAATGCTCTCTCTACTTGCTATGAGTAATATTATATTGGAACAAGGGTTATATTTGTGAGCCAAATAATTAATGCGATGACAGTTGATGTTGAAGACTACTTTCACGTATCTGCGTTTGAAAATACTATTGCTAAAGCCGATTGGGAAAAAACGCCCTTACGTGTTGAACACAATACTTATCGGTTACTTGAATTATTTGAAAAACATAATGTAAAAAGTACTTTTTTTACATTAGGTTGGGTCGCAGAACGTTGCCCTAATTTGATTAAAGCGATAGTTGACCAAGGACATGAATTAGCAAGCCATGGTTTTGCACATCAGCGTATCACTGAAATGAGTAAAGACGATTTTGTTACTGATGTTGTAAAAAGCAAAAATATTTTAGAGCAATTGTCTGGCACTGAAGTTATAGGTTATCGTGCGCCAAGTTTTTCACTTAATGATACTAATACATGGGTTTATGAAAAATTAATTGAATTAGGCTTCCAATATAGTTCGAGCACTTATCCCATTCAACACGACTTATATGGGGTGCCGAATTGGCCTCGCTTTATACATGAACGTTCAGAAAGCTTTGGTGGACAAAAAATAATTGAGATACCCATACCAACTCTGCGTAAAAATAATATTAATACAGGTATTGGTGGTGGCGGTTATTTTCGTTTATATCCATATTGGCTTTCTAAGAAACGTATTGATAAATTCCATCAACAGGAACAAAAACCTTATAGTTTTTATTTTCATCCTTGGGAAATAGATCCAGAACAACCAAGAGTGAAAGATGCGCCACTAAAATCAAAGTTCAGGCACTACATAAATTTGTCGCGTATGGAAGGTAAATTAGAACGACTGCTAAAGGATTATCAGTGGGACACAATGAAGAGTGTTTATTTAAATAAAAATACCAAAGAAAATGGAATGACTTAACTATGCTAAACAATAAGTTTGTTACTAATGTTTCACTCACCAGTGGCATAATATTATGCATGTTTTTTGCTTTTAATAGCTCTTTTAGTAAACTTATTGATATTTGGCAAAGCTCTAATACCTATGGGCATGGTTTTTTAATTTTACCCATCGTTTTATGGTTGGTGTATCGCAAAAAACACTTGCTTGCAAAAGTAGGCACTCAACCTTCTGTATTAGCACTGTTCTTTGTTGGTTTAACTTCATTTTTTTGGTTTATTAGTGCTTTATCTTATATTAATGTTATTGAACAATTTGCCCTGTTCAGTTTGTTCATTGTTTTAACCTGGGCCTTTTTTGGCTGGAAAATAATACTGTCGTTAAAATTTCCTTTAGCATTTTTATACCTTTCAATTCCTATTGGGGATTTTTTAATCCCTTATCTGCAGTTTATTACTGCCGATATATCTGTTTTTATGATTAAAGTCTTTGGAATACCAGTATTTCGAGACGGTATGTACATACAAATACCTAATGGAAACTTTCTTGTTGCAGAAGCATGTAGTGGTATACGCTTTTTGATTTCAACAATTACCATTGGTGTTTTATATTCTTACCTAAATTTTAGTAAATTATATAAGCAAATACTCTTTGTATTGCTCTGTTGCATTGTTTCTATTGTAGGCAATGGTCTTAGAGCTTTTTTAATGATACTTATTGGCCATTTGTCTAACATGCAAGCCGCCGTAGGATTTGATCACTTCGTTTATGGTGGGGTGTTTTTCAGTATTATTTTAGTTGTACTATTTATCATCGGCTACTATATGTCGGATCCAATAAACGAAATAGAAAAGCCCATTAACACCAACGAGAAATGCGCCTCTCAAAAGTTTCCTTCATTAGCCTTCATCGCTATAGTTTTATCATTTTTACTCATTGGTCCCGTATTAAAGTATAAATATGAAAACCACATAGCTGAATTGTCTTCTCAGCAAATTAGTAAATCGGCTTCTCATTCTCCTTTGAGCTCAATGATTCTTACTAAGTTTAATCATAATTGGATGCCAGCCTTTCCTGATGCCGATGCTACTTATATCTCATCATCATCAACCGAAAGTAATGTCGACATATTTGTCGCTAAATACCTTTATGAAACTGATGATAAAGAAATTATCAGTTATAAAAACAGGTTGTTTGATGTTGATTTCTGGTCAATTAAAAGTATTTCAGCTAATGAAATAACAACTGCAAAGGGTGAGCTAATACCTTATAGCTCGTTTACTATTGTAAACATGCAAGGCCAAGAGCGTAAGGTTAGGGTTATATATAAAGTAAATGGTATTTTATCAGCAAATAAAATTAAATTTAAGTTATTACAACTTATGAATAAAATAATGATGACTGACTTTGGTGGAGAGGTTATTGTATTGTCTTCAGCGAGTAAGCACGAAGCAGATAAACAATTAGATTTATTTATGTTTCAGCACTTTTTTGATATTAAACAACAGCTAACTTTGGCTAAATAAGGGATTATATACATTATGCTCATTTCTACCGTTATTCTTTCTTATAATTCTGTTAATCCAATACAGCGATGTTTAGACGAACTAATAAGTTCGCTTTTAAAATTTGATGAAGAAAGTGAAGTTTTTATTGTAGATAATGGCTCAAAAGATGGCAGTGTCGAATTAATTAAACAATATGAGAATAAATATCAAGAATCACATCCAGAGTTAATTAAACCTATCTTTTTTAGTGAAAACACAGGTACTACCTATTCTAGAAATGCCGCATTAAAAAAAGCCAAAGGAAAATTTGTTTTAGTATTAGATTCTGATGCTTATATTAACCACGACGCCATAAAAAGCTTAATTACTTACTTAGAAGCTAACAAAGGTGTGGGTATGGCCGTACCAAGACTTTCTTACAATAGTGGTAATTTTCAATTGTCTTGCGACGTATTTCCAACGCTTATTCATAAGTTAAAGCGTTTCTTATTTTTGAAAAAAATTGAATCAAAACCACATGCATTACAGTCAACTACTATACCTACAAATGTAGACTATGCCATTTCAGCCTGTTGGCTGTTAACGAAAGAGGCGGTTGATAAAATCGGCTTGTTTGATGAGAATATATTCTATTCACCAGAAGACGTAGATTATTGTTTACGTGTTTGGGAAAACGGTTTTAAAATCACTTATATTCCTTCAGCTAAAGTCATTCATGACGCCCAAGAGTTGTCTCGTGGTTTCAAGCTTTCAATGTTTCATTTTTCTCATTTAAAAGGACTTTTTTATCTAATGAATAAGCATAAATATTTCTGGGGTTTAACCAACCTTTACAAACGATTAAATAGATTTAGTTAGGTTTACAGCTAAATGTGCGGTGTTGTTGCTATTTTTCATCATGATCATTTATTTGATATAGACAAAAATACCGTAGAACAAATGAACAAAAGCCAAACTCATCGAGGACCAGATGGAAATGGGAGCTATATTGCCAATGGTATTGCTTTAGCACATACACGTTTAGCAATAATTGATATAGATGGCGGAGAGCAACCCTTATTTGATCAAACTAACACCATTGGCATAACTTACAACGGAGAAATTTATAATTATAAAGCGCTACGTAACGAGCTAATAGCTTTAGGTTATAAGTTTAATACGAACAGCGATACCGAAGTTATTGTAAATGCTTGGCTAGAATGGCACACCCAGTGTGTAGAGAAACTCAATGGTATGTTTGCTTTCGTTCTTTTTGATAAAAATACAAAGCAAATGTTTGCAGCAAGAGACAGACTTGGTATTAAGCCACTTCATTGGGCAAAGACGCCTGACAACCAAATTGTTTTTGCTTCAGAAATAAAAGCATTAAAAAAACATCTTCAAATACCGCTAAATATTAATTTAAAATCAATAGAAGATTATATGTCTCTTGGTTATATTTTAGAGCCAAAATCTATCTATTTAGCAATAAACAAGCTACTGCCTGGGCACTATATTCTTTTAGATCAAAACTCGCCTGAGCTGTTTATAAATAAAGCTTACTGGGATTTAAAAGACCATATAACAAGCAATACAAAAAATTATAATATTGATGATGTGCACGCCCACTTAAGTCAAACAGTACAAGACAGAATGATGGCCGATGTGCCACTAGGCGCTTTTCTGTCAGGAGGGTTAGATTCGTCTGCTATTGTTGCTTTTATGAGCCAACTAAGTGCTGAACCTATTATAACGAGTTCAATTGGCTTCGATCTTTCAAAATATGATGAGTCTTTTTTTGCTGAAAAAGTTTCTCAGCATTTTAAGACTAAGCATTCGACGACTAATGTATCAGTAAACGACTTATCAATGGTCGATCTCGTTGTAAATACCTTTGACGAGCCTTTTGCAGACAACTCAGCTATTCCTACCTTAATATTAAGTAAAGTAACCCGAGAGAAAGTGAAAGTAGCGCTTTCAGGTGATGGCAGCGACGAATTGTTTTTTGGTTACCGCAATTATCAAATGTTAAATTTTGAAGAAAAACTTCGCTCTATTTTTGTAAATAAATTAACTAAACCCATATTTACACTATTGGCTCAACATTACCCGAAGCTTGATAAAGCGCCACGTTTTTTACGCGCAAAATCTACTTTTAAAGCACTAGCAAGTGATCCTATCACCAGTTTTTACAACGCAATGTCTTTATCTGATAAGAATACTTTGGATAAGTTATATTCTTATCAGTTTAAAAGTCAGTTGGCGGGTTACAGTGCTTTAAATCAATTTAAATCGTTGGCAGAAGAAGTTAATAATTTAAGCCCAGTAAAGCAAGTTCAATATATTGATTTTAAAACCTACTTACCCGGTGATATTCTAACTAAAGTAGACCGAGCAAGTATGGCTTGTTCATTAGAAGTTAGAGTGCCTTTCTTAGATTATAAATTGGTAGAATGGGGCTTAGGATTAAATGAAAAACTAAACCTAAAAGGGCAACAAGTAAAACAAGTACTGGCAAATTCATTGAAAGGATTAGTACCTAACTTTGTATTAGAACGAAAAAAAATGGGCTTTACCTCACCATTAGATGAATGGATAAGACAAATACCGCAGGCAACCTTGGAAAAAAGAATTTTATCAAAACCGCTAGTATCGCTAAATATTTTTAATATAAATGAATTAAAAGCAACCATTGAAGCTCACCAAGCTCGAACTATTAATAACGGCGTGCTGATATGGGCACTACTTGTATTAGCATCATTCTTAAAAAAAGAACAAAATTAAAATGAAAATACTTTACCACCACCGAATCGCTTCAAAAGACGGCCAGTTTGTTCACGTAGAAGAGCTAACAAACGCCTTTATAGAACAAGGGCACGAACTAAAGTTTGTAGCCCCATCATTAAACGAAAACAGTGACTTTGGCCACGATGGCGGTTTTGTAACTAAACTAAAAAAATTACTCCCAAGAGCGCTATATGAATTATTAGAGCTTTCTTATAGCCTTTGGATATTCATCAAACTTGTTATTGCGATTAAACAATTCAAACCTGAATTTATTTATGAACGCTATAACCTTTACCAACCTGCGGGCATTTGGGCAAGTAAGCTATTTAACATTCCCCTAATTTTAGAAGTAAATGCTCCTCTCGTGTACGAGAGAAAAACATATAGTGGTTTAGCATTAGTCAAATTTGCTAAGTGGATAGAAAACTATACGTGGAAAAACGCTACTCATACTTTACCTGTTACCGATGTACTTGCCGATCACTTAAGAAAAGTTGGCGTTAAAGAGCAAAATATTACCGTTATTCATAATGGCGTTAATCAGCCATTTATAGATGAAATGTTAGCCAAACCAATAGCAAATAATAAAAAAGAAATTGTTATCGGCTTTACCGGTTTTATTCACCCATGGCATGGTATGGACAAAGCCATTGAAGCTATAGCTAAGCATAAAGACCTACCGCTAAAGCTTATTTGCGTTGGCGATGGTAATATTTTACCTGAACTAAAAGAACAAGCGAAAGGTCTTGGCATAAGTGACAAAATTGAATTTGCGGGTTTAGTCACGCGCGATAAAGTAATGGCCTATGTTGAACAATTTGATATTACCTTACAACCAGATGTTACCGATTATGCATCACCCCTTAAAATGTTTGAATATATGGCCGTTGGAAGTGTGATAATTGCTCCAGATTGCCCAAATATTAGAGAAATTTTAAGTGACGACACCGCCTTGTTTTTTGAAAAAGGCAATCAAGCGTCATTTATTGAAAAGCTTGTGTATGCCATTGAACATATTAATGAGCTAAATGAAATGCGCAGCGCAGTAAAGACAAGTGTGATAGACAAACAATTTATTTGGCAAGAAAATGCCAAGCGAGTAGTTGAGTTGTTTAAAGCTGCAGACACTGAGATTAAGAGATAATTTATGCCAATTACTGCTATTGGGTTTGTTCTTGTTTTTATGGTTGGGTCGCTGTATACCTTAAAAAAACCATTAGCAGGTATTCTTCTTTACTTCTTTTGTTTTTATATGCACCCACCCGGCAAGTATTGGGGTAGCTTTTTACCAGAAATTAGATGGACATTAATTGTTGCTGTACTAACGTTAATCAGTGTGTTTATTCATGAAAAAAATAAAGGTGATTGGCTTAAGTTTAAAGAATCAAAATTACTGATAGCCTTTGTGGTATTTGTGGGCCTTCAATTTCCTTTTGTGTTAAGTACAGAGTGGCATCAAATTTACTTCATATTATTAGTAAAACTTCTTGTTCTGTATTTTTTATTGATAACAATAATCAATACTAAAGAAAAACTTGTTACGGTCATTATCGCTAACTTAATTGGTTGTGCTTATATTGGCTTTACTGCTTTGCAAACCCATAGTGGCGGTAGGTTTGAACGAGCTGGTTTGCCAAGTATAGATGATTCTAATTTACTTGCTATACACGTTATTCCCATATTGGTTACCGGGGCATTTTTATTTCTTAGTAATGCCATTAAAAAGAAATACTGGCTACTGATACCATTAGCCTTTGCAGGCAACCTAATTATTATGTCGGGTAGCCGTGGTGCGATAGGGGCATTGGCAGTAACAGGTTTGTTTTTAATCTTGTTTTCTGCAAAAGAATTTAAAGGTACGTTAATAAAATGGGGAGCTGTTGCATTAATAGCTTTAACATTTGTTTCAATTGATTTAATTGTTCAGAGAATAGAATCTATTACAGAAGCTGAAAGTACTGAGCAAATAGATACCAGCGCCCAATCAAGAATGGTTATTATAAATGCGCAAATAAAAATGTTTAAAGAGAATATGTTAATAGGTAACGGGCATCGTACAACACTACTATTAAGCCCGTTTTATATAGATAAAAAATATCTTACTGATACAAGCGTTGGAGCATTGCGTGGCTCACATAACTTAACAATGACAATGTTGGCTGATCATGGACTTATAGGAGGAGCATTGTTTTTTCTTATGATCTTTGGTGTGATCAAGATGGGATTATCCGTGTCAAAAAATAAAGAGTACGATCGCGATCTGAGGTTAATAATGTTAGGGCTAACCGGAGGAATGGTTGGAATAATAGCAGCCAGCCAATTTTCAAATAGTAAAGTATTAGAAATATCCTTTTGGTTGATTGCGCTAATTTGTATATCTAAACGTTTAATGGTTGTTAAAAGTATAGGGTGAAATACTGATTTTAATGATAGAAGCTAACAGGTTTCTATGGTGATAAAAATATAAGTTGTAGTAAATATTGGAAGCCAAGTTGATAGGTTTTCTGATGACCTCAAATATTTTGAAATTTAGGAATTAGTCATGAATCTTTTTAATTTTTTAAGAAAAAACTCCATGAGACCTTGGGTATTAAAGCAATTTTTCTATAAATTTTGTGGAAAAACAGATTTATATAGAGCATTTGATAAAAATAATGTTTTATTTATTCATATACCAAAATCTGCAGGAACTTCAGTAAGTGAAGCTTTATACGGCGAAGATACTTGGCACTATTCTGCAAAGGAGCTTAAATTTATCAATAGGCATAAATTTAATGAATATTATAAATTTGCTGTAGTAAGGCATCCTTTAGATAGAATTATATCTACATATAGATATGCGCAATCACATATACAAAATAATCAGACCACATCACTATCATTTATGCGAGACTATATATCCATTAATGACTTTATTGATAAATGTTTGGATGATGAATTCATTCATGAACATTATTTTTTTTGGAAGCAAGCGGATTACGTGTGTAACTTTAAAGGGAAAGTAATTGTAGATCGTATTATAAAGTTTGAAAACTTGGCAACAGAAATATATAAAGTCTCAAATGACACTCAAATTGAACTCAATTTACGTCAACTAAATAAATCTCAATTTAAAATTAGCGAAACAGTAAGTAAAGCTAATAAAGAAAAGGTTTATCGTTTATATAAAGATGATTTCGAATTATTTGATTATGAATTAAATTAATCATGAATGATATTTCAAAGAAAGTATTATCTAGCTCTATATTAGTACTGTTAACTAGGTTCTTGCAAAAGTCACTGGGTTTTATCAGCACCTTAGTCTTGGCAAGAATGCTTACACCAGAAGATTTTGGTGTTGTCGCATTTTTGGCATTAACTACAAATTTCTTTTATGTCCTTGCAGTAACAGGAAATTACCAGTACCTCATAAGTAAACCTATTTTGGAAGATGATGATTTAAACACGGCTTTAACAATTGACCTGATGATAAAATCTGTATTCTGGATATCATTATGTTTATTAGCGCCCACCATATGCTCATACTTTGGTAAAGAAAGTGTATTAAACGCCCTTTATGTATCATCTGTAGTTATTATTATAAGGGCATTGAAAAATCCTGGTTTTGTACTCTATACAAAGGATTTAAATTATAAGTATTTTTTTAAGTTAGAACTTTCAGCAAAAATACTGTCATTTTGTGTCGTGATAATTTGGGTATTAGTTGATAAAAGTTTCTGGGCATTAGTAGCCGGTGATGTAGTAAGTGCATTAGTGTTGGCGATTGGATCATATTATCTTCATCCATACCGCCCTAAAATAAGTTTTAAAAAATTTGGTGAACAATGGAATTTTTCTAAGTGGATGTTTTTAAAAGGTAGTGTTGGGTATGCAAAAGCTAATTTAGATCAATTGTTTGCAGCAAAACTGTATTCGACTAGCCAATTAGGTAACTACTATATGGCAAAAGATATTTCATTATTGCCTGCGTACAGCTTGATAAACCCAGCCTGTGACCCTTTACTTCCAACTTTTTCAAAGTCAATAAATAATGGTAAAGAGTTTAGCTATCGCATTAGTTTCTCACTTGTATTGGTTAATATTATTGCTTTTCCTGTTGCCATCTATCTAGGCTTGTTTTCTCCATATTTGGTTAGTATATTGTTGGGAGAACAATGGTTACATATTGATAGTTTGGTATCAACATTCGCTTTACTAATGTATTTGTCTTGCTTTGGCCCTATTTTAAGTCATGCTTGCATAGCTAAACAAAAAGTGAAAACTATATTTGTTATTGATTTACTATCTTTGCTGCTCCTTAGTGGAGCATTGTATATTGTTGACGTACAAGTTGTAACGGAGCTTGCTTTAGCAAAAGGTTTAGTACATACAATCATTATTACCGTTTATTTTTTCTATGTGAAAACGTTTGCAAGTTTATCGCTAAGGCGACTAGTCATTATTTCATTACCTACTTTAATTTCCGGTTCATTGGCTGCTTCTTCTGTCTATATAATGCCTGAATGGGGGGGCACGATTTCTATTATGTATTGGCTATTTCATAGTTTGGTTTTTACTTTCGTTTACCTTTCATTTTTTTTAAGTATCACTTATATATTCAGACAAGAAGCCGAATATCAGCATTTTTTTAGATTAATAAAGCAAGTATTAAATAAATAGGATTCAATAGATGAAAATATTTGTAGTAAACCTTGATCAGAGAAAAGATCGATTAGATTTTATGGTAACTCAATTTATAAAGCTTGGGCTAGAGTATGAAAGAATATCTGCAACCAATGGTAAGCAGGTTTTTAATGAATCAAAATTATTTAACCGCTACAGATTCTTTTTAGAAAATCGCCAGTATTTGGTTCCAGGCGAGTTGGGCTGTGCCCAATCTCATATAAATATATGGCACCGTATAATCGAAGAAGATATCGATTATGCTGTAGTTCTTGAGGATGATGTGTTTATTAGGCCAGAATTAAAACAGGTATTTGAAGACATAAATCTAATATCTAATTTTGATTACCTCAAAATAGATGACTGTCATCTGCATCAATATGAAATGATTTCTGGCAATGAAACATTGAATCACGATATTACTAACTACAAAGGCTCTTTATATAAAAAACATATAGGGAAACTTTTTAGTGCTTATGAATGTGATCCGGTACCATACGGTACTGGTGGATATATTATTTCTAAGCAGGGTGCTAAACAATTCATTAAGGCATCTAAACGAATGTATTACGCAGTAGACTTATTACCTCGATATGCGGCAGGAAAAATTCGGCAAGGATTCTTAAGTCATGCAATAGTGATTCCCATGGACGTTTCTGATAGTGATATTGGGGATAGAAGTAAGGGCATAAAATTGAAGTTTTTTGAACGGCTTATATGGGTATTTCATAAAACATTTAATAAGAGAAGGTTAAGGCAGTTTGATTTAACAATTATGTACAAAAGTAGAAAGGAAGATAAATGAAATTTGGAATAGTAATACCACTCAAGTCAAAAAAAATATCCCGTGATTGGCAAGTTACTTGTGACGCTTTGAAAAATACAATAAATTCAATCGTTAACCAATCTGACTCTATGTTTACAGTCATAGTAGCAGGGCATGATTGTCCTTTGTTTCTCTTAGCTCTGAATGACGCAAGAATTCGTTTTGTTGAAGTTAATTATATAGCACCAGATCGAACTGGTGCAAACTTTACAATTAAAGATTTAATTAACGATAAAAATTTAAAAATTATTACAGGATTAAATGCCTTAATCGGTGAGCAAATTGATTGGGTTTATCAATTAGATTCTGACGATTTGATTCGTTCTGATTTTATTGAGTCAATACGTAATTTTCCTCAAGTTCCCGCTATAATAATTGAAGGTGGCTACTTGCTATACCAGTCAGCTTATAGGGTTATTGAAACTAATGAACTTGATAATTTATGCGGTTCAACAGTTGTAGTAAACAAAAAGTATTTAGATTTACCAGATGTGATTTCATTGGAAAAAATTCATGATATCCCTTGGACAAAATACCGTCATATGAATATTTATAAGTTTTTTCTAGGTCTTGATAAAGAATGCATTCGTACTCAAGAAAAGCTAGTTACCTACTTACTTGCAAGTGGAGATAATTTTAGCGATAGATGGAGAGATAGTTTATTCAAAAAGCTAAAGTGGAAATTAAAACCATACATCCAAGGCAGTAAAATAACTAAAGAATTCAAAAAAAAGTTTGCAATAGGTTAATATTATGTGTGGTATTTTAGGGGAAATTAATTTTAATGGAACAATCGACAAAGGTCGTTTTAAAGCTATGCGCGATACTATGCCTTATCGTGGCCCTGACAGTAATGGTCTTTGGTTTGATGACGAAAATAAAATAGGTTTAGCGCATTTACGCTTAAGTATTCTTGATCCTACTCCAGCAGGGTATCAGCCACGGGTTGAAGCAGCACATAATTGTGTAATTTCTTATAATGGTGAAGTTTATAATTACCTTGAAATACGCGCCGAATTAGAAAAGAAAGGTTATAGCTTTGAAACTGGTGCCGACACTGAAGTAGTGCTTAAAGCATACATTGAATATGGTTATGATTGTTTAAAGCACTTCAACGGCATGTTTGCCATCGCTATTTGGGACGGTAATAAAAAGGAATTATTCCTCGCACGTGATCGTCTTGGTATAAAACCACTTTATTATTTACATAATGACGATGAATTTATGTTTGCTTCTGAAACTAAAGCTATATTAAAAGGTTTAGATAAAAAGCCCGCGCTGAATGTACAGTTGATCGATAGTTATATGAGCTTTGGATATATTCCAGGTGAAAACACATTACACCAGGGAATTAAGCGTTTAATGCCTGGGCATTATGCTGTTCTTAAAAGCGGAGAGGTAAATGGTGAAGAGCCTAATAAGCAAGAATTAACCATTACCCAATATTGGGATCTTAAATTCAACAACAGCAATAGTCAGGATAAAGGTTTTGATTATTACGTTGATGGTAGTAAAAAATTATTAGAAAGCGCAATCGATTTACGTTTACGCAGCGATGTACCGCTTGGGATTTTTCTTAGTGGCGGTATTGATTCTAGTGCTGTTGTTGGTTTATTAGCTGACAAAGTTAAAGAGCCCCTCAAAACTTTTTCGATAGGTTATGACTTTGGTAAAGGTTTTGACGAAACCCCTTATGCCCAAATTATTGCCGATAAATTTAAAACTGAACATCATGAAATAAAAATAACACCTGCACAGTTTAAAGAGTTTATTCCTGAATATATTGCATTAATGGATGAACCCGTTACCGAAGCAGCTGCAATCTCGCTATTTCTTGTCGCTAAATTAGCCAAAGAAAAAGTTACCGTTGCCTTATCTGGTGAAGGTTCCGACGAAATTTTTGGTGGTTACGATTTATATCAGTATATGAATGTATTAGACAAATATCGCGCGGTAGTTGGTCAAACAGGTAGTAACTTCTTTGCAGGTATTGCCAATAAAGTGTTCGGTAAAAGCCATAAGGTTTCGAAGTATCTAACCATGGCAACATTACCGATAGAAAAACGCTATAAAGGTATGTCTACTTATCCTGACCATGAAAAAGAAGCGCTGTACAAACCTGAATTTAAAGCAGAGATAGAAACAGAAAATCAAGTGTCTAGTCGCAACTATACTGAAAGTCTTTTTGACAAAGTCAAAGGTGAAGATACTTTAAGTAAAATGCTCTATTTTGATACTAAAACTTGGTTGGTAGATGACTTGTTAATTAAAGCTGACCGTATGAGTATGGCGGCTTCGCTTGAATTACGCGTGCCCTTTTTAGATTATCGTTTAGTTGAATTCGCAGCAACAATCCCAAGTAAGCATAAAATTAAAAAAGGTGAAGGCAAATATCCGTTAAAGAAAATGATGGAAGGTATTCTACCTAACAACATTATATATCGTAAAAAGATGGGTTTTCCAACGCCATTAAAATTGATGTTTCAAAATGAATTGAGAAGCTATGCTGAGAATTTATTATTATCGGCTGACACTAAATTACTGCAGTTTTTCAAGGTGTCACGTATAGATCAACTTATTGAAGAGCATAATAATGACAAGTTTGATCATCATAAAACGTTATGGCAGTTAGTTGTACTTGAAGAATGGCTGAGAAAAAATACTGATTAAACGATGAGCAAAAACAACGGAAGTTATTATTCACATATTGATTCACTGCGAGCTATCGCAGTGTTTACCGTTATTTTATTTCATATAAACCATGATTATTTGCCCGGCGGTTTTGTTGGGGTTGATATATTTTTTGTAATTTCTGGTTTTTTAATTTCTAGCCAACTTTTCAAATCTGTTTCCAATAATACATTCTCAATAAAAGACTTTTATGCAAGACGAATAAAACGTATTTTACCTGCTGCCTTTTCAGTGATCTTTATCACTGTTTTAATTGCTCAGTTTTTATTTTTACCTGAAGACGCTAAAGAAGTAGCAGATTCTGGCATTTGGTCGGCATTTTCTTTATCTAACGTTTACTTTTGGAAGTTTCAAGATACTAGTTATTTTGCAGCTGGCAGCTATACAACACCTCTTCTGCATTACTGGTCATTAGGAGTAGAAGAACAGTTTTATATTTTTTGGCCTATTATTGTTTTAGTGTTATTGCCTAGACTCAATAAATTTATACTTATTGCACTTTTAATAATAACGATTATTACTTCTGCAACAATTGCACAATTTATGCTTAAGGAACATCATTCTTTTGTCTATTACATGCTACCAACTCGTGCAGGTGAGCTTTTAGTTGGAGCTCTTTTGGCTGGATTACTACACTTTAATATTATAAAAAAGCCTAAATATAGCAGTCCGTTATTCATTGTCGCTATTATTGGTATTGTTGCGTCATGCCTATTTATTACTTCTGATATGATCTTTCCCGGTTGGCTTTATTTAGTGCCTACAGTATTCGCAGCATTATTTATTTGGTCTGGATTTAATCAAACATCCTCTATAGCTGAATGGTTAAGCGCTTCACCCGTTTTGTGGTTAGGTAAAGTGTCTTATTCTGCTTATTTAGTTCACTGGCCTCTTTTAGCCTTTTACCGTTATGGCTACGGAGAGCCTACACCTTTTACTTCAATTTTATTATTCATAAGTATTCTATTACTTTCATGGCTAAACTGGAAATATGTGGAAGAGCGCTTCAGATATGTAAATTTTTCATTCAGACAACTCACCATTCAACAATTCATATTACCTTCTCTGGCTATTATCTTAATATCTGGATTTGTTATTAAAACTAATGGTTTTGGCGTTCGTTCTGATAACTATCAAATCAAGTTTAAAGAATTAACAAATGAAGCTAAAGCAACAAATCAATACAATTATATTTGCCAATATTGGCGACTAGAAGAAAAACACTTTACTGATATAGACTGTGTTGTTGGTGATAATAAAGAGACGGATATATTATTGTGGGGTGATTCTAATGCGGCTCATTATATAGGACTAATAGGGAGTATTGCTAAAAATAAAAAGTGGTCATTTAGGAACATTTCGCATGCCTCCTGCCCGCCTATATTTAATGATGTACAACCATTTGTCAAAGTAGATAGGTATGATGATTGTCAGAGTTCTATTGACTTAGTAAGATCTAAGCTCGATCAGTATCAAACGATTATAATCTCAGCTGCTTATGACTATTACGCCAGAAAATCACCTAGCTTCATGGCCTATTTTGAGCAAACGATAGCAGCACTTGTTGAAAGTAACCATCAAGTGATAATCATTGGTAAAGCACCTGTCTATAGAGATTTTGACCGACACTGTTTAGCAAAAAGTATTATATATCCTTGGAAGAGTTGTTCTGAATTAGAGCAATATAATAGATTAGAAATTGACGCTATAAACACTAGATTGCTAACGTTTTCAAAGACGCAGCCACATGTTAGATATATCGATTTCAATGAAGAACTATGCGAAGGGAGTTGTAGTCCTTATAAAGACGGCATGCCTATATATTTTGATCCAAGTCATATTGAAATACAGTCCTCTTGGCGGCTTGGTAAACATATTATCGAAAATAATAAAATTCCAACATTATTTGAAACACTGATTTCTACGAGAGAGTAAATGTCTACTAGATTAAAAATAATAGCCATTAGCTATTTATTTCCAAATTGTAATCAACCTAATCATGGCATATTTGTTTTAAATCGTTTAAAAGCGATGAGTAAATATGCTGATATTACGGTTATCAACCCTATCGCAGATTCTCCGCTACATAAACAAATAAGTAAATTTGCACACCTGCAAAGTATTCCTGAATTAGAAGTTATAGAAGGTATTGATGTACATCATCCTCGCTACTTTTCTATTCCGGGTCACTTGAAATCAATAGAAGTGTTAACTTATCGACGAGCAGTTCAAAAAGTACTTGATGAAATTGGTTATGACTTTGATCTAATTGATTTACATTGGACTTTTCCTGACTTACCTTGTGGATATTGGCTTTCTAAAAAAATTAATAAACCTTTTCATGTAACACTTCGTGGTATGGAAGCATTTCACTTACAAGACTCTGGTTTAAGAAAGCATATTGTTGCTCATTATCTTAAAAAGGCAAGTAAAGTAATATCTCTTAGTGAGGAGATGGCACGTAAAGCCGATGAATTGTCAAATACAGCAGAACGAACGGTAGTTATTAGAAATGGTGTTGATACTGATAAGTTTTATTACTTAGATCAAAACGAATGTCGAGAAAAGCTCTCTCTGAAAAATAACGATAAAATTATATTAGGTGTTGGTGCGCTTATTCATCGTAAAGGTTTTGATTTGGTGATTAAAGGGCTAGAGCAAGTAATAACAATACAGGGTTTAGAAAACACTAAGTTCTATATTTTAGGCGCTCAAGGTCCTGAAGGTGATTATAGAAAAGAGCTTAACCAATTTATTAAACAACACAACTTACAAGATCATGTTGTTTTTGTTGGTGCTGTTGATAATAATCAACTAATTACTTGGTATAACGCTGCTGATGTATTTTGTTTAGCGAGCCGCGGCGAAGGTAGCCCTAATGTTCTGACTGAAGCCTTGGCTTGTGGTACACCTGCAGTAGCAACTAATGTTGGTAGTGTGCCTGAAATAATGGCGAGTGAAGATGATTTAGGATTTTGTGTACCAAATGAAGGTATGAAAGATATCTCAAATAAGATCATCGAACTGCTGAAACTTAAACACGACCGTCAAAAGCAAGCTGTGGCTTTTAGTAAATATACTTGGGATTGGTCTGCTAAAAAAGTGATGGGGATTTATAATGGATAAAGGTTATTCTCTTTATTTAGATGTTTTACGTTTTACTGCGGCCATGGTTGTTTTTTTCTCGCATGTAGCGAGCCAAGAATTAACAGATGGATTTTTATGGCAATTTAAGGCCTATTCACAAACAGCCGTAATGATTTTTTTTGTAATGTCTGGTTACGTTATAGCTTTTGTTACGCATGAAAAAGAAAAGAATATTACAGACTTTGCTATCGCTAGAGTTTCAAGGCTTTGGTCGATTATTATTCCTGCTCTAATTCTTACAGCTATTTGTGATTATATAGGTTTACAAGTTAATGAAAATTTATATATAAATTCAGCATGGCCTTATCCTGACGGCTCTCAGGTGATGCATTATTTATTGTCATTTTTTTTGGTGCAAAATCTTTGGGGGGCAGATTTGAACCCAGGTATAAACGGACCTTTTTGGTCTTTAACGTACGAATGGGTTTACTATATATTATTTGGGCTTTTTTATTTTCTAAAAGGTAACAAAAAATGGTTGTGGCTTATGCTGGTGGCTGCTTTAGCGGGACCTTCAATTCTGGCATTGTTTCCTGTTTGGATATTTGGTTATGCATTATTTCGGTTGAAATTAAATTTGAAAAGCAGTTTTGAGTTTTCGTATGTTAAGGCTGGCTTTGCAATTTTAGCTATTGCTTTAATCATTTTTGTTGGACCTCACGTCAGACAAATTAATACGTCAATCAGTTGGTTGACTAGAACTAATATCGCAGGCGATTACTTTGATGCAAGTATGTTTGTTATTCATCTATATTTTTGTCCACACTTAATAAGCTTAATCAAACCAATACTAATTCGCTTTGAAAAAATTATTAGGTGGAGTGCATCACTTACATTTGCACTTTATCTATTTCATCGACCTATTATTCAATTGATAGCTGCTATTTATGATGGGCCGCAGGAAAATAATCTTTATAGACTAATTATGGTTGTGATTACATTTATTATTGTTGCTACTATAGGCCGTTGGTGTGAAAAGAAAAAATATTCTTTTAAACAATTTATACATAGTTTGAAGTTTAAAATGAGAAAATGTATAAATTGAGTTATTTTGAGTTTCTCAATTCATTTGCATAACTATTTCTAACTTTAGATTTTTTAATAAACAAATATTTAATTATCAAGAAAGATAACTTTATGAGTGAAAATAGTTATTTTCACTCAATACCATTGAAAATAGATGGCTAATTTTTGATAGTTGATAGTTGATAGTTGATAGTTGAAAGTAAAGTTATCTTATCTAGTATAATTTTTTTATTATGCAGAACATTACTGTTTATATTAATGAATACAAACCTACAGTGGTACTGTCTAGCGTAAATGATGAAGTGCGATATACCATTGGAGGAACTTCAACTGAGCTCATCTAAAACCCGCTCCCTGTTTTTCTCATATATTTCCTATTAGGATCTGTAAAGCTTATATTTGGGGTAAAGTTAAGACTCTCTTCGCTTATATCAGAGTCTTGAAAATTTACTGTGGTCTTCTCTGTTGGCTCGGTTGTTGGTGTTCTGGAAGAAAGGCGTAGCACATATATCACTACTCGTCAAATTAGTGCTAACATATTCAATTTTGTTAAGAATAAGTGTTTTATTATTACTGTAGTTAACATTTATGTTAATAAGTGGGGTATTCCCTGCTAGTTCCGTAGGTAAATCATAATTACTCACTTGATATTGGTTAGGTTTAATCGTTATAGACTCCATAGAGTACCAATCACCTACGGGATTTTGAAAACGGCGATTAAAGTCATTAAAACTAATCATAGGTGTAAAATTTACTTGTATATCACTATTGTTATACCAGATAGCTCGTATAGTATCCCCTGCATTTAAAGTTAAACCAATGCCTGTGACTCCTTGAAAGTCGTAACTACCATTTTTACCTATGGTAATCGTTTTTCCTAGCTTAAAATTCTTCGTATATTTATCAGATATTACTGTATCAAAACGACTCGAAAGGATTAAATCTGAGCTCGATTTTTCTCCAAAATTTACAATACCAGAGCACTTTTTAATATTAAAGTCTTCTTCAGATTTTATTGGCATTCGTATATTATTTATAATTTGATTACCCTTGTGATCTTGTAGTAGTACTTTTACAGTATAGTCTCCTTCTTCTTCAGGTGTCCCTGTAATAAAGCCTGATTTATCAAGTGATAAACCAATAGGTAATGGCGATAAGTTTGTAAAACTATAAGGAGCAATACCCCCAGATAAAATAATTTGAGAAGAATAGTAGTGGTCTTTTATTGCTTGTTCTACTTGAGAGGTTTTAATCTTTAATGGGTAATTAATGATAGAAATTGGATAGGCAATGGTTTTAATTAGGTCGATTGTTCTTATATTTCCAACATTAGGTATTGTTTGTTCTTTGAAATCAATCTGCTCTTGCTCAATATTACTTCGGTTAGATATATCTTTTATTGCAAAGTAAATAGTTACTCCATCAGTTAATTTCTTTGAATGAAATTGAGATAATTTTATAGCAGCCCAAAGGTTATTATAGCCAGCGTTGGGTTTAATTATTTCACCTAAATTATTATTGTGGTTACGGTTGAAATTTAAAGTTTGCTCTGGTGTGTAGGCTTGTTCAAAGTTTAATAGAGTAATAGGAGAAAAAGAATATTTTATTTGGTATTTTGCAAAACATTCTAAACAGCGATATTTATCTGAAAAACTCACATCAAATATTTTATCTTGTGGATCATATCCTATGCCTAGGTTGTTAATTGTTTCGTCATTTTCGTATAAAACGAGGCTTGTTTTAATATCATCTATATAAAAAGTGTAGGGCGATGTACTTTTACTAGAAAACCCAGCGACAAAAGATATAGCAGTGGTATTGTTAAAATAAGCGATTCCATCACCAGGATATTCATATCCTCCAACTGAAAATGCACTATAGGGATTACGTGAACCACTGTTATGGTGTTGTGGATGTGCATCAAATTGTATTTTAGTCCACCCTCCCATAGGGATATTTGAAATACTATGATAATAATGACCTTGTCTGCTCGTGTTTATAAACGGATACATGGTAAACGTTTGATTAGGACGTGCCAACGAACTTGATTTTTTATAATAATCAATAGACTCTTTCACTTTGGGCATTAAGACCCATATGGAAAGTCGGTTTTTATTCTGTAGTGCGGGTAATGGTGTTGTGGAGTTTTCAGTCTTATAATAGAAACTGAATGCCCCCAAAAGTATTTGCTCTAAATCACCAAAGTCCTCTTCTGGGCTCTCTGACAAATCACTTTTAGAAAAAATTGGTGAACCAGAGTAACCAATCACACCTGAGGCCATTTTATAGGCCCCTCCAGTTAAGTTTACTTCAAGAGAGCTACCTGTTATAGAAAGTTTGTCGTTGCTATCTATATAACCGTATCGTAGCCAGCCCATATGTTCGTTGTTACGATAATTGTAATAAGGGTAAAACTTTAGACCATCGCTAGAGCATAATTTTGAAAATTTTTCACCCGCATAAATACCACAAGAAGTAGATCCTTTGTCAACATAACTCCAATTATCAAACCCATTTTCAATGAGATTATCTTTAAAGTTAAAATTAAATAAGGTTTCCGAATAGACATTAGTTGAAATCATTAAAATAAATAATGAAAATGTAAACGATATTAAATGATTAATTATACTTTTTGAAATGAGCAAACAGGTATCTTTAGATGTAACGGTGAGCTTATTCATTATAGACTCCAGAACTATCCCTCTACAGTTAGGGCAAAATGAAGTTCTAATTATATAGTAGATTAGTATTTTTTTATGCAAAGTGGAATGTAAAATATTTGAAATTAGTAAACTTTAGCTAAACGTACAATTAATATTTTCTCCATGTTGACCCTGTAACAGATTTTGTGTAACTGCCAGGTTTAAATAACATCTTTCAAACGGTCTTCAAATTCAATCATAAAACGATTCAAGGCCGTTTTCCAATTTCTTATCGGCATCGTCCACTTTTTAGATGCTTGTTCAATCGCTAAATAGATAACTTTTTTAGCCGAATCATCATGCGGAAATAGTTTACGCTTTTTAATGGCCTTACGGATAACACTGTTCAGTGACTCAATCGCATTGGTGGTATAAATGGCTTTGCGTATATCATTAGGATAGTTAAATATTGTGCTGACGTTTTGCCAGTTACTGCGCCACGAACGCGATATACTGGGGTATTTACTGTCCCAGCGTTGCTCAAATTGGTCGAGCGCCATCAAACCCTCCTCTTCGGTTACTGATTGATATATTTGCTTTAAGTCGCCAGTAACCTCTTTATAATCTTTCCATGGCACAAGCTTCAATGAATTACGCACCATATGCACAATACAGAGCTGTACCTGCGTTTGGGGATAAACGGTATTAATGGCATCAGGAAAACCTTTAAGGCCATCGACACAGGCGATGAGAATATCTTTTACCCCTCGATTTTGAAGTTCAGTTAACACGTTGAGCCAGAACTTAGCCCCTTCATTTTCGGATATCCACATGCCGAGCAATTCTTTATGGCCTTCAATATTGACGCCTAAAGCCAGATAAACTGCTTTATTAATAACGCGTTTGTCTTGCCATTCAATCACTTGCTCAATAACGGCGTTCGTTACACGAGAAATAAGCGAGGGTGACACATCAGCATCGTACATTTCCTTGAAGGTAGCGACGATATCACGCGTGGTCATGCCCTTGGAATACAGGTATAAAATTTTGTCGTCCATCGAGGTGAAGCAGGTTTGGTTTTTCTTCACAAGTTGAGGTTCAAAGCTTGAATCTCTATCGCGTGGGGCATCTAAATCGACTTGACCATCTTCGGTTCTGATAGTCTTCGATGAATAACCATTACGGTAGTTATTTTGCTGAGATTGTTCATGGCGAGCGTAACCAAGGTGTTCGTCTAGTTCAGCATTAAGTGCTGCTTCGACCGTTATCTTGGTTAACATTCTACGAAAGTCAGTTAAGTCTGCTTCCGTCTTAATTGATTTAGCCGCTTGCTTACCAAACGCTTCGAGTTCTTTCTTATTCATAATCTGCCTATCCTTAACCCTACATGGGTATTAATAATAGGCAGTTACACAGATTTTGTTACAGGGTCCACATGTTTCTTTCTATCTATTTATGCTTTGCTGGTTATATAACCTTGCATATATTTTAATAGGTATTACAGAGTATAAGTATTTTTATTATAGCTAAATGTTATTTAAGTTATAACAGCATTTTAACCAGTAAAATCGAGTGAATGACTTTTGTCTGTTTTTGAACGACGCCAACTACAGTTTTTTTAATACGGCCGAGTTAATTGGACTTCCTGATATGAAATAACTGTTTTCATTAAATATTACTTTCAGTTTTTTATTAATGTCTAATGCTCATTTTATAACGTAGATCTGTTTGTTTAATCTGTTAAGAGCAAACAGGTGATTAACTAACTTGAAATAAATCATACAATTTTATAAATTATCATCATAACAATAGAGAAAACCTTTTATTCGTCGGATTAATGCTTATTAATCGTGCCGATTAACTATGATATTTAATAAAATATTTTGTAATGTTCTTGCCTTGCCCTCTCTATTAAAGTTATCAAGGTCTCTTTGAATTAAACCGTTGTAATTTTTAATTAAGGCTTTTAATGATTTTTGTAATTCATTAGAGGTATTTCCAGTATAAATGGCATTAAATTGAGCCGCTAGCTTATACGTTTCCCCCTCGGTATCTGCCTTAACTAAAAGTGGTCTATTAGTTCTTAAATATTCATATACTTTGCCAGGTATTTGCTTATTAAATCGTTTGTCTTGAATGAGTAAAAGAGCGTCTGCATTCATCATGTTATTTAACGCATTCAAAAATGGAACAGGCTGGATAAATTTAACCATATTATGTAAATTGAGCTGGGTTACCTTGTCTTTAAATTCGTTGCCTTCGCCAGCTCCCTGAAAAATAATTTCAAAATTATTATCATCAATAAAATCTTGTTTTTTTAATGCTGCGATAGCTTCAAAAACGGGGATTGGGTCCCGACCATTTGGGTATAAAACACCACTATAATAGAGGGAGAATTTTTCCTTTGAAAAGGGGGTGGAGTTATCTTTTAGTAGTTTCAGTTTTTCAAAATTCGCTTCATCATAACCATTTTCAATAACGGTGTTTTTTCCTGCTACAAGTTCTGTATATGTATCTTCATATAAATCTCTAACGGCGCTTGTCGCAAAGGTTAAATGTTGAGCGTTTGTTAGCGTATTTCGATCAATTTTTTTGTGAAAACGGTCTAACCATTTACCTGCGGTACCATTCATATAGTGAAAAGGGTCACGATAATCTGCTACCCATGGCGTTTTAAATTTCTGCGACAATTTGTTAGCTATATAATGCGTACTGGGAATAGGTGAAGAAGACCAAATAACATCAGGTTGGTGTTCTACTATTATCTTTTTCCCTTTTGAAATCGCCGATGGTATCCAAGTTAAGCCCCATCTGTCGGGTGTTGCCATTAACTCAAGATACTTTCCTTTAAACGATAACTGTCGCTGTACGTCTAAAGCAGTAGTTCTAAAAATCAAGTGGTCAGTATTGTCTTGGTATGTATTGTCTTTGTTAACATAAGCATGGGGTTTAGCTGTTAATACAATGACTTTCCATCCCCATTGTTTTAAATAGCGATAAAAACTTTCTATTCTAGGTACTGAAGCTCCGTTACTTGGCGGAAACTCGAATGCTACCATGAGTAATGTTTTAGACATGTTCACCTGCTATTTTTGCGATGGATAAAGCGAATAAGGGTAATTGTTTTCTATAAGGCATGAACCGAGGTACAGTATAGATATTTGTAGACGTAAATGCACCACCATCGTTGGTAGAGAATGCCGCTTTAAAGCCCATTTTTTTAGCAATGTCGCAGTGTTCAAAGGTGAAGTCTCTTTCAAAAAAACCATTTGGAAATGCAACGAATTCTATTTTTTCGCTAATTATAGCTTCTAAGCTGTTTTTGTTAGTTAATAATTCTTGCTGGCAATCATCAATTTTTTCGGTTGTTAAAATAGTATGGTTGTGTGTATGAGCACCTATTGTGAATCCGTCTTGATGAAGCTTTTTAATTTGGTCTGTTGTCATCATGGTGCGTTTGAATTGTACGTGGCCTAATTCACTCGCTAACTTGTTTAATTGTTGCGTTCTTTTTTCATGACTCAAAAACTTTAATTTACTGAGTAGCAGTTGAAATGCTGCTATTTTTTCTATTTTATTATTAATGATTATTGATTCATCAATTACATTGGCTGAAATTTCGGTAATCGCCGTACTAACTAATAACTGTTCAACTTTGTCGTTCCATAAGTAACCTTCCTCAACACCACTGGTTGAAATAAAGAAGGTAGCAGGACAATTATGCTTTTTTAATATAGGTGCAGCCACGGTAAAGTTGTCTTGATAACCATCGTCAAAGCTAATAACTAATGCTTTAGGTGGTAAACGTTTAGCTTTTTGCAACTCCATAGCTTCTGATAACGCTAAAATATTAAAATGTTTCTTTAAAAATTTTATTTTTTCCTCGAATTCTAAAGCTGTTATATCATCTGGATGATACTCATTCTTATGTTCGAATACATGATGAAAATAAATAATTGCTAACGGGTTTTCTTTAAATTTGATTCGAGATCGCCAGTATATTATTGATAAAAGTAAATCTAACATATTTTGTTTAACGTCCTTTTTAAATGATTGGCAATTTTAGATATTAAGTGGTTCCCAGTTTAATCTATCAAGTAATATTTTCAATTGCTGTTTTCGGCGTTTGTTGAATTAAGTATTAGCCGATTGGTTTAGATAAGAATGACGACTTTAATCTTTTCATTAAATAACTTTAGTCCTTTTTATACTTTCAATTTGTGAAAAATAATTTTAGCCAAAGTAAATCTTATTTAACTGATAAGGATCATTGAATTGTCAGTTAGTTTCGCCTGATTAATAACCACTATTGATTTGAAAGAAAGCATGTTCTAGCTTAATTATACCTGTTATTTTTTAGCGTTCTGTTTAGCTTGTTTATACTACTACATTGCTAGCCAAAATAATTAGCCAAAGTAATAGACGGAAATAACTTTAAATATTATAAAATGAATGGATCCTGGTGTTTCTCCTCATATTATTGCACGTGTTTAAGTGACCGATATGGTATTTGTTTACGTTCAGGTTTTCATTGTGCTCAACCACTACGCTACATCGATTTTATAATGTACCTGCTTCTTTACGCTTATCATTTTGGTTATATAATACTGAAAATGAGATTGAACAAGCGATAAAAGGTATTGCTAACTTAATTAATTTAGTTAGATAAAAGAATAAATACAGCCTAATATATAGTTCTAGTTATTCATGCCTAGTAAATAATTGAATCAATGTTATTTACTAGGAACTAAAGCCCTATTTATAAAATACTGAAGTGTACGAATGAAAAAAATTGTGTTTTTATTGTTTTTTACTATTGCTTATTATTCCAATGCAGAGCAGGTTTTTGTTGATGGAAAAGAGTTTCAGTCGTTACAGGAAGCAAAAACAGCGATTAAAGATGGTAGTGTGGTCTATTTGAAGGCAGGTATTTATACACAAGGGCTTAATATTAAAGCCAGTAATATAGACATTATTGGTGAAAAAAATGTTATTTTTGACGATGCCGCAGTAGGTGGTAAAGCTGCTTTAGTGCTTTCTGGGGATAATGTGCTAGTTGAAAGTATAGAGTGTCGTAATATTTATGTGAAAGATTTAAATGGTGCTTGTATTCGTTTCGAGGGAGAAAATTTAACGATTCGTAATTTATACGCTCATGATAGCCAGTCAGGTGTGATGACGAGTTATAATGATGGCTTTTTAAAAATAGAATATTCGACCTTTGAGCGCCTCGGTGGAAAAGCTACAGGTAGAGGTTATGCGCATGCTATTTATGCGAATGTGGGTGTGTTTAGTTTTTTTGAAAGCAAAGTGGTCTCTATGGGTAAAGAAGGGAGCGGTTTAAAATCGCGTTCACGTAAAACTATTGTAACCAACAGCTTGCTTGCAACCCTAGACGGCAAAGACAGTCGTTTAATCGATGTAGCCGATTACGGTGAGTTAATAATTAAAAACAGTATTTTACAACAGGGGAATAATAGCTCTAATAGTCAACTTATTGCATATGGTTTAGAAAAACGTCCTATAAATTATTCGATTAATAGAATTGAAATTACTGACAACTTGTTTTTATTAGATCGCGAGAAAGCGAACGTAATTATTGCTCATAAAAATGCAGGTGAAGTTCTGATTGAAAATAACACCATGATAGGTGATTATTTATATCCCAATGAATTTAGTAAAAGAAACCCTTGGTATATTAGTAGAGAAAAGGCAAAATTACTCCCATACCCGTATTTACCGAATATTTCAGATTTACGCCAACTCATTAATAGCATTAGTATTGTGGGTGAACGAAACTAACACGGAAGAAAACTTTGAATATTATGCCTGAAACTAATAGCTTGAATATTACTATTCGCCTTCTTGATGCAGAGAATACTCAACTTTGGGATGATTATGTTAGCAAGCATAATAACGTTTCTATTTATCATTTGTCTGCTTGGAAAGGCTTAATAGAGAAAACGTTTAATCATAAGTGCTATTACTTTTATGCCGTTAACGAACATAATGAAATTTGTGGTGTGCTACCTAGCGTAAACTTAAAAAGTAAATTATTTGGACATTACATCGTATCAATGCCTTTTTTTAATTATGGCGGTGTACTGGCTGATAATCAAGAAATTACCGATAGCTTAAATGCACGTTTGCAACAACAAGGCAGTGAAAGCAGCGTTAGCCATATTCAGTATCGGGAACAAAAAGAACGAAAAAATAGTGCTATAGCCGTATCCACCGATAAAGTTAATATGGTACTTACGTTACCTGAATCTGCTGATGCATTAGGGAAATTAATTGGTTCTAAACGACGCTCTCAAATTAAACGCCCCATTCGTGAAGGTGTTGAACATAAAATTGGCGGTATCGAGCTATTAGATGATTTTTATTCTGTTTTTTGTCAAAACATGAGAGATCTTGGAACACCAGTTTATAGTAAATCATTTTTTAAAAATATTTTTGCAACTTTTAGTGAGAATGCTTCTTTAGTTGTTGTTTATTGGCAAGGAAAACCCGTATCTACTGGATTTTTAATCCGCTATAAAGACCGCATGGAAATACCTTGGGCAAGTACGCTTTCTTATGCAAATCGAATTTCAGTTAATATGTATATTTATTGGCAAATATTGTCTCACGCTATTGAAAGTGGCTGTACTGAATTTGATTTTGGTCGCTCAACTATTGATGCAGGAACTTACAAGTTTAAAAAACAGTGGGGCGCCGAACCACAGCAATGCTATTGGTATCATTGGGTGCCTGAAGGTGGTGAATTACCTAATTTATCTCCTAGTAATGCCAAGTTTGATTTGGCGATTAAAATGTGGAAAAAATTACCTTTGTCAGTTGCTAATACTTTAGGTCCATTTTTGGTTAAAAATTTACCTTAAAAATATTTTCGTGATTGAGTTTTTTTTATTAAGTATGAAGGAATAATTAGATGTATGAATGCAGCTGGCATCTAATTATTTACTATGAGAATAGTTTTTTTAGCTTGTTTTTTAATTGTATTAGTGAATTTTCAACTTTAAATTTTATTAAGTCTTTTTGTACTACAATATAGCTGTGATTATCTTGGTGACTTGATAATGACTTTTTATATCTTGCTTCTCCAGCCAAAAAATCATACTTATAAATAGCGGGTCTATTTTCAATTAACCACTGAATGAATAAGGTATGCAGGCTTAGCCCTAGCTTTATGCGATTGTCTTCAATTGGTTTAAAGGCACTTAAATAAAAGTAAGCACAATTGTTATCAATAAAGCAGTATAAACACCCCAGTAATTCACCATTAACTTTTAAATTAGCAATAACGGTTTTATTTGTAGGGTGTATTTCATTCATTAGGTTGTGATGAAAACTGGTGAAACTAGGGTTAATAAAACCACTTGGTGTATCTGTTCGTTGCCATTTATCTATGTGCCATTGCTTGCACTTTTTTAATATTTGATTTTGTTTTTCGGGATCTTCTGCTACCGAAAACTCATACGCTCCGAGTTCAGATAATAATTTATAGCTTCGTTTAATTTGTTTTCGAGTGTTTTTAGATAAAGAAGACAAATAATTATCAAGGCTGACTGTATTTTTTAGATTAAGATAGTAGCCATTTTCAGTGTATGCGCTTGTTGTGTTGTACTTTGATGATGCAGGTAATTTAAATTGTTCAGGGGTGTTGTGGTACATTGCGATTATAAATTCATCTACTTTACTGTGTTGTAAAAGCAAGGTTTGCCAAATAGATTCTATTATTAGTTCTTTGTTTTCATCGGTTGTTAAAAAGTTATTATTCTCAATCCATATTTGATCACTACTACCAACTCCACTTCTATGTAAAAACCATTGTGTACTTTTAAGTACAGTGTAACGTGTGACTTTTTGTTCAACAAAAACACCTAAACCAACAACTTGATTGTCTTGGGTGGCTTGCACAAGTATTAACTTCTCAGACGCGTCTAGTTTTTTTAACCAAGGCCCAATCCATTTCCAACTTAAAAAGAATAAAGGTGAAGATTTAGCTTCTAGCGCTTGCCACTTTTCTTTTAAAACTATAACTTGTTTAGATAAAAGTGGATTGATGGTTATTTGAACGGTATTTAACTCAGTTTGTTTATTTTTTACATTCAATTTAGATGCCTATTACGATAATATAGTCACACTTATTAATCTTACCTTTTTATTGTGTTGCTAGTTTATTGGAATGTAAAGCATAAATATTAAAGAGAAAAGCAGATATTTTAAAATGACAAATATAATCGTACATCTTGTCTATAGTTTTGGCTGTGGAGGCCTTGAAAAAGTAATTGCCAATTTAATCAATCATTCTTCCCAGTATGACGTAGAGCATGTACTTGTCTCTTTAACTGATGACATGAGTATGGTTGATCAAATAGACGAAAAAATTAAAGTGTTTGTTCTTGATAAACAGCCCGGTAACGATATTAAAACACACGTTAAGTTATATTCTTTATTGAAAAAGCTTAAACCACGGGTAGTAAATACATATAACTTCGGCACCATTGAATATCATTTAGTGGCAAAAATGGCAGGCGTTCCTATCCGTGTTCATAGTGATCATGGTAGAGGGGGCGATGATCCTGCGGGTAAAAGTAAGCCCCACAACCTATTTAGAAAATTCATTGTGAATTTCATCACCGAATATATTGTTGTTTCGTATGATTTATACCAATGGGTTTTAAACGATATTAACGTGAAGTCGTCAAAACTTACCTTGATCTTTAATGGTGTTGCCGTACCTCAAGCTAAAGAATTTGTAAGTGCTGAGCCTAAAGTATTTGTTACCGTTGGCCGTTTAGACAAAGTAAAGAATCAGAAATTGTTAATTAATGCTTTTGCTCAGGCAGTAAAATCGATACCAAGTTTTGGCAACTGTAGTTTGAATATTGTTGGGAATGGTCCTTTATTTAATGAGCTACAACTGCAAATAGAAGCATTGAAAATGCAAAAGCATATACATCTATTAGGTTTTAGGGATGATATAACTACTATTCTTAACGATTCAGATATATTTGTATTGTCGTCAGTATATGAAGCGATGCCGATGACTATTTTAGAGGCCATGGCCAATAAAACCCCGGTTATATGTACAAACGTTGGGGGTATTTCTCAATTTATTACGGAAGATCAGGCCTGGTTTGTAGAGTCTAATAATTGTGATGCACTAACAAATAAATTAAATGAAGTTAAAAACAATAAAGAAAGCCAATTAATAAAAGTTAATAATGCTTATCAGTTGGTTAATGAAAAGTACGCCATGAAAGAAATGGTTAAAGCGTACATGGATAAATACTCTATAGTTGAGAATAGGAAATCAAAATGAAAATAGGCATTATCGTTGGCACTCGTCCAGAAATTATAAAAATGGCTCCTGTGATAAGGGAATGTCAAAAGCGTAAAATACCTTTTTTTATTATTCATTCTAATCAGCATTATTCAAAAGAAATGGACAGTATTTTTTTTGACGAATTACACCTTCCTGCTCCTGATTATAATTTAGGGGTTGGTTCAGGGTTACACAGTAATCAAACGGGTAACATTCTAATAAAAATGGAACCTATTTTATTAGAAGAAAAGCCTGATGTTGTTTTAGTTCAAGGTGATACTAATACTGTTTTAGCCGGCGCACTAACCGCTTCGAAGTTGAATATTAAAGTAGGCCATATTGAAGCGGGTTTACGTAGTTATGACCGTACTATGCCCGAAGAAACAAACCGCATAATGACGGACCATATTAGTGAGTACTTATTTGCAGTAGGTCCTAATCAAGAAAAAATCTTGAAGTCTGAAGGTATTGCTAGCGATAAAATATATACAGTAGGTAATACTGTTTCTGACTCCCTATTTCAGCATTTAGATATTTCGGCAAAAACAAGCAATATTTTATCTGAGTTAGATTTGCATGCAGGTGAATATTTTTTAGTTACAGCTCATCGCGCTTCTAATGTTGATATAGCATCAAACCTTTTAGAGTTACTTCATTTATTTGATGAAATGCATAAGCATTATACAGGTACCATTGTTTGGCCAATTCACCCTCGAACGCAATCAAAATTAAAAGAATTCAATATTGAAGTGCCTAGCTACCTGCAATTAATTGCCCCTGTTGGATATTTAGATTTTATTCAATTACAGAAACACGCTAAATTAATTTTAACTGATTCTGGTGGGATTCAAGAAGAGGCATGTTTGTTAGGCGTTCCGAGTTTAACCTTAAGAGAGAATACTGAACGCCCAGAAGCGGTTGAAGTTGGCGCAAGTGAGCTTGTTGGGCGTGATGCTGTAAAAGCGGTTAAGGCAGCAGCAAAATGGTTAAGTCGTGACAGTTACTCTTGGGATAATCCTTTTGGTGATGGTCATGTAGCCGAGGCTATTCTTGATATAGTGATTGCTGATAATACTGAATTTATTGAACAACCTATAGTTGCTAAGAATGAAACGCTCGCTGTTATTGGTATGGGATATATGGGTTTGCCTATTTCAAGCTTACTTGCTCAAGCAGGCTATTCTGTAACAGGTGTTGATTTAAGTAAGGACAAGGTTGATTCAATTAATAGAGGAGAGTGTCCTTTTGATGAAGACGGCATGCCAGAGCTGGTAAAAAAAGTTGTAGAACAAGGCTTTTTAGTGGCTTCAATGACTATTCCTTCTTGTGAAACTTATTTAGTGGCAGTTCCAACACCACATAAAAATAAGCAATGTGACCGCTCTTATGTTTTTGCAGCGGTTGATGCTATTGCAAAAGTCGCTAAGAACGGGCAAACAGTCATCGTTGAATCTACTATCTCACCACAAACCAGTATAGAAGTTGAAAAACGATTAGCAGCTAAAGGCTTACAACTTGATGTTGTTCATTGCCCTGAAAGAGCTATACCTGGGCAAACATTATATGAGTTAGTGCATAACGATAGAATTATTGGTGCGTCGAATCCTAATGCTCAGCAAAAAGTTAAAGCTATATATCAAAGCTTTGTTGATGGTCAGGTGTTTTTAACCGATTTAACAACAGCGGAGTGTGTCAAATTAGTTGAAAACACCTCGCGTGATGTAGGTATTGCTTTTGCTAATGAGTTAGCACAAGTGTGTGAAGAGCTTAAAGTAGATGTGAATGAAGTTATTAAGTTAGCTAATCGTCATCCTAGAGTTAATGTATTAAATCCGGGGCCAGGGGTTGGCGGCCATTGCATACCAATTGACCCTTGGTTTTTAGTTGAAAATACTAAAGCAGGTGATTTTATCAGGTTAGCGCGCAAAGTTAATGACGAAAGGCCAATTGTTGTGGCAGAAAAAGTGCTTGAACGACTAAAAGAAAATGGGGGGACCAAAATAGGTATCCTCGGTGTTGCTTATAAAGCCAATGTAGATGATTGTAGAGAAACTCCAGCACAGCCTATATTAAAACATTTTGAACAGGCAGGTGTTGAGGTGCGTTACCATGATCCATATGTACCAGCGTGGGAATGTGATCGAGTTGACAATATTGAGGAAATACTCGAATGGGCAGATGTGATTGTGCTTGTTACTGGACATGAATGTTATAAAACGTTAAAGCCACAAAAATCAATCGTAGACAGCTGCGGACTCTTAACGTTAATGAAATAGGCTTTCGACAAAAGAAATATCGTGTATAAAAAATACTTATTAACAGGGAACAAGCATGAGAAATAATCTAAAAATAAAAAAAGCAATTATTATAACATCCATGTGTTTGATCGGTATTGTAGCCTGCGGTGATAAAAACAACTCCGCAGAATATATTGATTCAGCCAAGCAATTAATTGTTAACAATCAATATAAGGCAGCCATTGTAGAATTAAAAAATGCACATAGATTAGATCCAAATAATGCTGAAATTAGGGGGCTATTAGGGAAATCCTATTTACAAACAGGAGACGTGTTGTTTGCTGAAAGTGAATTTGAAAAAGCAATAACTAGTGGCCTAGAAGCTAAATCAATTATTCATGAATTATCTCGAACGTATTTATTATTAAATAAAGAAGATAAACTTAAAGAATTGTTAACGATTAATAATTTGAATGAACAACAACAAATTATAGTCAATATATATATTGGTATGATGTATGTCCAAAACAGTAAAATTGAAGAAGCAGAGTCTTATATTGCACAGGCAAGTGAACTAAGTGAAGATAACTTATATTCAAAGTTGGGTATGTTGTGGCTGAAGTCTAGTACTTCTTCTGATGGTGCGCTGGCTGCGGTTGAAGAACTGTTAAAAGTTGATAATACCCTCAGTGAGGCAATATTATTGAAAGCGCATCTATTAAGATCAAAAGGTGACGATTTAGCCGCTGCTTCAGTATATAACGACTATTTAAACTTACATCCATTAGCACATCATGTGAGAATTTTTAAAGCATCGGCATTAGTAAAAGGAGAAGAATTTAAAGAAGCGGAAGGCGAAATTGATTTTCTTTTAAATTTATATGCCAATCACCCTATTTTGAATGAATTAAAAGCGGTTACTCGATTTTATGATAATGACTTTGAATCAGCAGAAGCTTATGCGCGAAAATCAATGAATGCTGATCCCGATAGATCATTAGCAACGCTAATAGGTGGTATCAGTTCCTTTAAACTAAACAACACTGAGCAAGCATATCGTTATTTAGTTACTTTAGATAAAAAACTAGAACATGGACACATAGGCAAGAAAATATTGGCAATTACTCGTCTTAAATTAGGGTATTTAAATGATATCGCCAGTGAATATTCAGTTGACACTGATATTACAGATTTTGATATAAAAATGTTAACCGCGACCAGTAAAGCCATAGCAAAAAAAGGTGACCTATTAAAAGCAAAGGAAGTTTTACGTAATATAGACATTTCTCAAATAAGCAATATTGATAAACTTACTCAATTAGGGCTACTTAAATTGTCCCTAGATAATGCTGAAGGCTTAGAAGAATTACGAAAGGCAGTTGATTTAAATTCACAGAATATAGAATCAAAAATCATTTTAGCTGTATCTTTGATTTCAAAAAATGAATTGGATGAAGCTGAAAAGCTATTGATAACTTGGATACAGAGTTATCCAAATGAGCCAGATTTAAAAGTAGCATTGGCTGAAGTTGACATAAGACGACAACGTTTTGATTTAGCAGAGTCTAAGCTTAAAGAAGTAGTAAACGCATACCCTAAGAATATTTCGTCACGTTTTAGGTTATCCCAACTTGCACAAAAGCAAAACAATAACCTCGAAGCACTAGCCTTATTGAAACAAATTATTGAAATTAATAGTAAGCACGGTGGTGCATTAAGTAATTTGATTACTTTATCAAAAGATAAAGAATTAAAAGTACAAGAATACCTTTTGTCTAAGTGGACCGCAGATGAGTCAATTGAACTTTCAACTGCTTTGGCACAATCTTATGCTGCAATTAAAGAGTATGACAAATCGATTGAGTTATTAGACAAAGTCGATAACAAGCAGAGTAGCCTCCATTATATTTTGATGGGAGACATTTATTTAGACGCTCAAGATATTGTTGAAGCTGAAAAAGCTTATAGTATGGCTGTAGACAAAAATAGTGCTGATATACAAGCGATTACTAAATATGCTTTGTCACTTGAAATGCAGAAAAAATATCAAAAAGCACTAGAAGTTATTCAAAAGGGCTTAAATAATTCTAATTCAATTGGTGTATTAGAATTACTAGAAGTCAATTATTTATTATTTACCAATCAAATCGCACTCGCTGAAACTAAGTTCAACAGTTACAAGATTAAAGACAATAATCAACCCATTATATTCACTCGATTAGGTGGGCAAATTGCTTTAGCACAACAAAAATTTAATGTGGCGATTATTTACCTAGAAGAGTTAGTCAAATTAGAAAGTAATAAAAAAAATGTATTGATGCTAGCTATGGCCTATGCGGGTAGTCGTAATCTTAATGGCACTATTACAACACTGACTAATTTTCTTGAACAAGAAGATAATATTGATGTGAGAGCAAATTTGGCACAAGTATATATGTCGACAGATCTTGCTTTAGCAAAAGAGCAATATCTACTACTTGTTAAGAAGGTGCCGAATAATTATTTAATTCATAATAATTTGGCTTATGCTGCGGTTAACACTAATGATATGGATTTAGCTATTCAACATGTAAATAAAGCAGCTGAATTGGCACCACAAAATCCACAAGTTATAGATACTCTGGGCTTTGTGAGTTATATACAAAAAGACTATTCTAAAGCCCTTGGTTACTATAAACAGGCAAATGCGCTTGCACCAGATGATAAAGGTATAATAAAGCATATGGCAGATTGTTTACTTAAAATGAATAGAACTGAAGAAGCCAAAGCTTTATTAACGAATGTTAATAAATAAGATGTCAGGTTTTTTTACAATCATATATTTTTAATCTGATGGCTGTAAATTAATTATATAATAAACAGGCACTTGAAAAGTTGGCGGGCGAATTGCATTGTAACCTGTAGAAGTTAAAACGTAATTATATAACGAACAACATAAAGGTATTGATATGAAAAATTTATATAAAGGAATGGTAGCAGCAGCAATACTAGCTACAGCAAGTTTTGCGAATGCAGGGACAGTTTCTCTACCTGGTGGAGTTACATTTACTGAGTTAACCGATATTGATGCTGATCATAAGAAAGGCACATTCTCAACATCGTTTGACTTCGTACAGTGGTGGGAAGATAGTAGTAATAATGCTACTAGCTTATCAACTATGTTTAGTGGAGGTCTTCCTGCTACAGATGTTAATGGTCTTACTGATTACAGCCTTACTGGCTACGGTGAATTGAATACTAACTCTGCAACAGGTTCATTTCAGTGTAATGGCTGTGAGATGACATTTACATTTGAAGGTTTAGGTTTATCTTTAATAGATGTCCCAAATTCTGCTTATACTGATGCGTTTAATACATATACTAATTTTATCAACGTTGGTGGTGATGAAGCTGCGTTTGAAGCCTCTTCTTATTACACTAGTCAAGGTTCTCCATCTGCAACTGTTTCTGCTCCAGGTCTTGATTTGGCTGGCGCTAGCATGAATATTTATCTTGATAATACCCCTGATTTAGATTTAGGTCTTGATGTTGGTAATAAAACTAATGCAATGAATGGTGACGCATGGTTAGAGTTGTCATTTATACAAGTTGATTTTGGTGTTGTTGCAAGTTCAGCCGATTTAGCCGTTGCTGGTTTGAACAGAGCTGATTCATCTTTTGGTTTGGACGTTACAGGTGGTACTGCTGCTGATGGTTTCCTACTTGCAGGAGATATTCGTAATACTCCTATCTTAACTACCTTTGTTGATATGATTGGCTTTGGTTTGTCAGGCGAATTTGCTAAAACAAATGGCGAATATGATACATATTCTATTGGTGGTTCGGGAACTGCCCATGGCTTCGCTGTTACAGAACCAACGTCTATTGCAATCTTTGGTTTAGGTTTATTAGGCTTTGCAGCGGCATCACGTCGTAAGCAGTCTTAATTATTCATATAAACTAAGTTTATATATTAAAAGGCCTCCAATTGGAGGCCTTTTGCTTTTCTGATATTAAATGCTTTATAACTTTTTATATCAATTTATGCTCACTTAATTTTTTATCTTGGATTATATCGACCGGGGCTAAGTATATTATTTGGGTCAAAACTATCTTGTAATAACTGTACGGCTTTCCAAAACGGTTTATCTTTATCGAGTACCCATTGCTGCTGATCAATATTCAACCGGTAGGGGACCCATCCTTGCTTTACCCCTTCTAGCACCAGTTCTTTTAAACAATCATGCGCGTCTTTAACTGCTTGAGGGTTAGAGCTGTCGAAAACGATCGGAATAGTGCTGTCGAGACAATCATGTCGTAAATTAGTAAAGGTTATAAAAGGCTCTATATTATATTTAGGACACGTTTCTCTAATAAAGCTAACGTAACGCTCCATCTCTGCAGGTATCATGGGTATAAGCGGTGCATACCAAAGCAAACCACATTTGTCTTTAGCAATTGAAAATATATGATTTGTATCTTTATTGAAACTAGGGAGTTGGGGATTTCTCCAATAAGCGAGTTTTAAAGCAACTCGATTGGGCTTACCTAGCATTATTTCTTCACCTAAATTAAATGAATTTAATTGCTTTTTCACATCAACTAATTTATTGCTTATTTTGAAGATAAAATTAGGCATATTATTAATAACTAAGTTACCTAACTTAATAACAGCGCTATCTGAAAAAATAAATTTACATTCTATTTTTTTAAAAAGATTTTTAATTTCTTTCGCTACAACATTCACAACTGAAGTCGTTCCATATATTGTGCCAACGATTGTCCAGCAAGGCGTGTCTTGCTGTTTTGCAATGTTATTAATTTGTTGCGAAGACATTACTTGATGTTGTTCAGTTCCATTGGGATTATCAGCAAACATTGATAATATGCGACTTTTATCCATTAGGTTTACTGAGCCAACAATACCTTCATAATCACGAAGCGTTTTTTGTATTAACGGAACAATATCAGTGAGCAAATCGTCATTGTATACTTTGATGAAGAAAGACTTAAAAGCTTCTCGTTTTCTAGCCAACCTAATAGTGATCTCAGTAACAATGCCTAAACTTGATTGTGTAAATAAACCATCGATGTATGGTCCTGGACTATATTTATAGGTTTTATCCACTAAGTCTCGATGACTACCGTCAGGGTGTGTACTTTTATCGAGATCACTAATGGCTGATTGAAATAACTCGCCTGATGCCCAATAACCTTTCAATGAAGTAACAGCATCAAAATGCTGAGTATTAGGCGTTATACCGTAACCACGTTCGATAGCATTACTTAAAATGGCACAATCTGGCCCTGCCCCTGTGGTAGGAACCATATAATTGGTATTATTTTCTTGTAGGAACTCATAGAGATCTTGCTGAGTCACTCCCGGTTCAATAGTAACCAAATCAAGTTCAGGTATAAGGTGTATTTTTTTTAATCGAGATAAATCAATAATAATAACAGGCAGTATATCTGTTGGGGGTAAACCGGTACCATACCCCCAATTTCGTCCTGAACATATTGGATGTACTGTAAACTGGTCTTGTTTTTCTATAGCTGAATAATTGGCAAGTTTAAGTATCGCGGCAACATCTTGAATTAAAGCGACCTTTATAACTGCAGTAATATTACGGGTTAGTCCTTCTGTGCCTCTTAAATAAGGCGCTTTTTGCTCTGTAGTCGTTAGAAGGCTAGCGTTTGAGGATATTATATTACTAAGTTTTTCGAATAGAGTGTCCATTACTTTAAATACCTATGCATTTTATATAAATTTTGAATATACAGTTACGTACCTAAATGGAGCATAGCAGAAGCGAATTAAATAACAGAGAAGAGTATTGGTATTTGAATTATAATTTGATTTGAAAAATTTACTGCGACTGTGATTATCATCCAACATTGGTGGTTAATTATGTTAAAGGTGACGAGTAAAAGTGTGGCTAATGTATATATTGCCTTACTGACACTTATCGTCAATTGATAAAAAAACTGATAGTAATACTGCACTCCTGAGACGACCCTGTGGCGTCTATCCAGAACTTTCCACCTTGTTCTTGTAAGTATTCGTAAAGATCTTGTTGGGTTACACCTGGGGTTAAGGTAATAGTACCTTGCTTGTCGTCGTAGTTATCGAGTTCTTTAATACGTGAAAGTTTCATTAATATGGCATTATCAAAACTTGGTTCTTGCGCTGAATATCCCCAGTTTTTTCCTGAGCTTACCGTGCTAATTGAAAACTTTGAGTCGTCATTGGATAAATTATACTGGTTAATAGTTTTAACTATTTGCTGAACTTGCGCTGTATTTGCAGGCTTGATTACAATTTTATTTGTATTTTTATGAGGGAACGTTCCTAAATTATATTCAGCGACTTTTTTACTTGAAGTAAAAATGTAGTCTTTACCCACTATTGTTGTTAATAGCGAAATTAGGTTATTCATAGTTACTCTTTTTGGATATATAGATTGTAAATTATTATATGACATAATAATTTTATTGGCATTTTTAAGACAATAAATTCGTGTTTTTATTGATCCTGCATCAGTTTCATAAAATTTTGTAGAGGGAGTTATTGCTTTTTTAAAACTCGTATTGTGATGCCAGTCGTTTTATTTTGAAAGCTACCGGCATCACAGGGTATTTATTATATTTGCTGATATTTTTAAATATTATTACTCATTAAGATCAAAAGCTTTGTTGAAAAATTTAACTGCTTTATGACGAGATTTAACTGCAAGTTTCTTATTCGGCTTTAAGGTAACAGTGCCGCCTTGTCCTAAATGTGCAAAAGGATCTTCAACGATTAATGTCGGTTCAAGTCTATCCCATGCGTGGTAAGCTTTTTTATATACATTCAGGTCAGTTAACTCTTTATCTATATCAGGCAAATTATTCACCATGTTTGAACAGGTGTCAGGTAAGTCGTAATCGTCATATTGCCCGGTTTGAATTAATACCGGTGCACCGGTGAGTTTTTCAAATTCAAAACCAGGAACATTATTGTATACCCAACAAACAGGGTAATGCGCAACATGGGCGGCATATCGAAGAGAGCTACCTGTCATACCCATATATTGTTCAGTAGCGGTTAGCATAGATAAAACTCCACCCCAAGAAAATCCAATAATACCTATTTTAGATGAGTCTATGTCGGGTCTTGACGCTAAATAATGTAATGCAGCAATAGCATCGGGTAAAGTTTCTTGTGGACTTGCTGGTCTGTCGGTTCCTCCGGCTAGGTTGCGAGCGCCCCATAGATCAAGTTCAATGGTTACGATCCCATTGTTATTAAGCGACTTTGCGTAAAAATCACCCGTGCTATCTATACCGCCTGAGCTATGCATAATGACTACTGCAGGCATCTTTGATGCGTTATCTGTTCGTGGAATTCTTAATTTTGCCGATACTAGCCAACTATTTTCAAGTGTTTGGACGGGAATACTTACGTAATTAATGATTGGGAGCTGGTGTTTCTCAATTTTAATTTTTGCAGAAACGGGAAGTGAACATAAGAGTACAGATACAATAAAGCCTAATATTTTAAACATAATAAATTCCTTTTTATTTAGAGAGTTTTTTTATCAAATAACAATACACACGATAAAAGCATTTGTCATATATATTTATACGTAAGTGTGATTATTTATATTTCATATAAAAAGATGTCTTAATGCTTTAGTATCATATGTAAGTATTTAATCCAGAAAAAAGATACAGGAAGTTTAATGAAATTTTTAAAGTCGATAATATGTATAAGTGTTGTAATGGTTTTATCTGCATGTTCTGACAATGAGTCGGCACAAACCTATATAACCAAAGCAGAGAGCTCAATTTTAGAAAAGCAAAACAACGCGGCAATTATTTCATTAAAAAATGCCCTTAAAATTGATGGTGAAAATGCACATGCGCGATTCTTACTAGGCAGGTTATATTTAAACGATGGTGATGCCGAAAACGCGGTGAAGGAGTTAGAACGTGCTAATAAGTTAAAATATGACTTTGATAAAGTTCTCCCTTTACTCGCTCGTGCCTATATATTGACAGAATCTGATGACGATGTTTTAGCGCTTGAAATACACGAAAAGTCTTTATCAATGCCAAATACTCAATACCTCGCCTATAAAACTTTAGCATCATTGAGATCTGGAAAAAATGAGCTTGCCCAATCAATAGTTGATGAAGCACTTTCTCTATTTGGATCAGATGGCTACAGCCAGTTAGCGAATGCCTATTTAGCCTTCTCAACACAAAATATTGATCATGCAAGTTCACTTGTGAAGCAAATTTTAACGACAACGCCAAACAATGCTGATGCACTTATGTTACAAGGTCAGATTGCGACGGTTGAAAATAACTATGCTTTAGCCGTTGATAGCTTTAAGCAATATCAAGTATTACAACCTAATTCAGGTAAAGTGCAATTTTTTATCGCTGATTCACTCATCAAAAATGGCCAATATGATGAGGCTGAAGCCATTGCTGATGTTATTTTAGCAAGAATTCCGACCCAACCTTTCTTACAATATATTAAGGCGATGGCACGCTTTGAAAATAAAGACTACAAAGCTGCAAACGTTCTTGCTAATCAATCATTAAGTTCAGGGTTTAATTCTTTTAGTTTGAAATTAGTTGCCGGGGCAAGTGCTTTTTATTTGCAAAACTATGAGCAAAGCCATCTTCATCTGAAAGATTTGATCTCATATTTACCCGCAGAGCATCCGGTCAAAAGAATGCTTGCGTTAAGTCAATTACAGTTAGGTTTGATTGATGATATTAGTGAAACACTAAATGGTTACGACTCAAATAATAAAGAAAACGCACAGTTTTTATCTACATTAAGCTATGAATTATTAGAAGTAGGGGCTTACGAAAAAGCACAAGAAATGGCTAATTATGCCTCTAGTGCAGAGGATATGACGGCTGAAGAAGTTGCAAGAGCCGGTATTTTAAAACTAATGATGAACGATCCTTCTGGCATTGAAAAATTAGAATTAGCTTTACAGCAAGACCCTGAATTGATTTCAGCAGAGCTTGCACTGGCCTTTGCTTCAATTCAGTCTGGAAACTTGGCTAGAGCTACTAAAATTGCAGACAAGTGGTTGGAGTTATACCCAAATAAAGCAGGGGGACATAATCTACAAGCGAGAATCTTATTCAAAAATAATAAATTTGAGGAAGGAAAGGCTGCATTAGAGAAAAGCCTAGCATTAGAGCCTAATAATGTGTACGCATTAACTGAAATTATAAAGTTGGCTGCTTATCAAAAAGATACCGAACAAGCTACGTTATTGACAGAGCAGGCACTTAAAGCACATCCGAATAATATTGAAGTACTTCGCCTATACTTTGAGTTTCACAAAAATGAAGAAGGCTTAGAGGTGATTGCTCAGGCTCAAAAAAGTAATGCCGATAATGTTAAACATGGAATGCTATTAGCCGAAGCTCTTATACAGTTAGATCAATTTAGGCAAGCTAGTACGATATTGAACGGTTATCAATTAAGTGGAAGAACCCCAAAACGTTATTGGCAGTTAGTACTTATGGCTAATGCTAAACAGCCAGATGCTAAAGATGTCTATTCAATTTTAGATAAGTGGTTTAAGAATAATCCTTATCATATTGAACCTGCCTTTTTATTAGCAAATTATTGGACGAGCAAAAAATTTCCTGACAGAGCATTGGGCGTATTAGATGAAGCCTCTAAAAAGCATCCTAACAATCTAATGATTAATTTGGTGAAAATGCAGGTTTTATTAGATAGTGGTGGAATAGCAGATGCGAAAGATTTGTTTAAATCATTAGAAAAATTTGATGTTAATGAAGATTTAAAAGCAGGAATAGAAGGTAGGATTTTCTTACTGGAAAGAAATTTTATTGATGCAATACCTAAACTTGAGCAGCAGTATAAGGCCAGGCCTACTAGTAATAATGCGACGTTTTTAGCTTTTGCTTTGGAAGGAAATAATCAAAAATCGCAAGCTATTGAGTTGTTAGAGCAGTTTTCTGATAAGGAAAGCATAGACAATAAAATTGATCCTCGCGTTAGCCTGAGTTTAGCAAATATGTATTTAGCTGAACATAAAGACAAAGCTATTATTGAATATGAACGACTTATTAAAGCTAGCCCGAAAAATATTGTGGCCTTAAACAATTTATCATGGCTGTATATGGAAGATAAAAAACATTCACAAGCCCTGAAATATTCGAAACAAGCCTATGCTATTAATTCTACAATACCGAATGTCGTTGATACTTACGCTCAGGTCTTATTAAAGTTAGATAATAAAGTAGAAGCATTAGCAAAAGCAAAAGAAGCTTATGATTTGTCTAAAGGGAAAGATACTGATATTGCTTTAAACTATGTAGAAACGTTATTAGCAAATAATAATAGAGTAGAAGCCCAACGTATATTGAGCGAAATAACGGTGGTATCAGCGGAGCAAATAGAGAAAAAAAGGAAATTGTCTGAATAGTTGAAGGTTTGTTGTATTAGTAGCGAAAAGAGAAGACGTACATTATATTTTCGCTACTTTTATCAGTATTTTCTCTGATGATATTATGAACAGTGAATATTCGAAATAGTTAATTAAAACTGGCTACGGATATCTTTTTGTATTTCTTTATACAAGCTCTTAAAGCCACTTGTTAGGTTTTCTAAAAATATTTCAGCATTAATATAATAAGGAGCGCGTAAACCATGATATTCAATGGGCTCACCAATTTGTATGAATTTAATGCCAACAAACTTCATACTACGGGCTAAACGTGGCTCCATCATAACAAAAGCATGCTTTATACCAGTATCAATAGCTAAAGTGCCAGCAACCATATACAAACCTATCGCAATAAATGGGAAACAGCGCAGTTCTGATTCAGAATATGAACCTTCACTAATGGCACCAATGGCAGAACCCTTAAAACGATCTGATTTACGACGTCTGAAGTCAGCTTTTACGGCCAAGCGAGAAAATTCACCAATCTCTTCACGTTTGAATTTTTTAGGATCGTAGTCTTTATTTTGAATCGCGTCATAACAAAACTTTTCAATCGGTAACAATTCATCTTCATTGCTTGAGCGAACTATACGTACACAACTGGTGTAATTATTGGTTGGCTTGTGCTGAATTAGAGCAAAAATAGAGTGAGGATCAAACTCATCCATTTCCATACCATTATCTTTTTGATTTTCGAAGGCTAATTCTTCACAGTAAACATTGTGACGAATTTTAAATACTTCGTTACGTAGGTTGTCAGTAGAGGCGTATTGTGGCTTGAGAAACTTGGTAAAATGCTCAGCAATATTTCCGGCATCATGATTGACCTTAAACGACGCCACTTTTTTTGCGACATCGCCAATGATAGGGGAATTTAATATTAATTTGCTTAGACTCATTTTCTCATCCATTTGTCTTCATGTTATTTCGTGATAGAAGTCATTACGTCACGAGACATACTATTAATATAACCTAATACCGGAGAAATATTACTATTAACTGTTAAAAATTTTATTTCTTTCCCAGTTTTATCGGTAATACTTCCTCTGCTGTTTTAAAGCCAATATCAAATAAGCTTTGTTTTTGCTCTGTCGTCATGGAAAAGTCAACGGCAGAGTAATTGCCAATATTAACTACTACGGTATTGTGCCAGAAGGCTTCATTAATATATTCGCGCGAGATCGTGGTCATAAAGGTACGAATAAGCAGGGTTACGTACTTATAAATTGGGAAAAAACCTTTAATATTAACTTCGTTATTTTCATGCTCACCCTTAAGGCGAAAACATAATACCGGTGTCCCATCTTTTGCCCAGTCTCTATGTAGGGCGTCTTCAGATAAAATACTGCCATCGACCATGACATGTTCGCCAAAAGTCTTGAAACTAAATATTAAGGGAATGGACATCGAGAATCTTACTGCCAGTGATACTTTTACATCAGGGGTGAGCTCTTTGTTGAAAATAACGGGGGTACCTTTAGCGACATCTGTGGCAACAATATGTAAGTTATAATCAAGCTCAGCAAATGTTTTTCCACTGAGTAGGCCATCCATCCATTGTTCAAAACGGTCACCTGAACTTAAACCGCCGTTGCGAATTAATTTTAATAATGAAAATTCTCGGAACTTGTTATAGTTAGTATTTAAAGCGATATCTTTAATTTCCGCTGGGCTTAAGCCAGCTGCAAATAAGCTGCTAACAATACTGCCACCCGAAACCCCTACTAAGTGATTGAAGTCGATGTCATAAGCTTGTAGCGCATGTAAGATGCCAACATGTGCCGGCAGTCGTGTGCCGCCACCAGCGAAGATAGGAACTACTGTTTTTTTTGTCATATTGTTAAACGACCTTAAGAAATAGCTGCCTACAGGGATATAACATATTGTTATAATTATTTTAATTATGAGTAATCATAGCTGTTTTTGCGAGTAAAACGCAGTAAACTTATTGACGATAAATAAAATTTATAATGAATGGAGGGTTTAAGATGCGTTATTTGAAAATAATATTAAGTGTTTATATAGTTTTTTATACCAGCTCAGTACTGGCCGATTTAGCAGATACCGTTGAAAAAATAAAACCGTCAGTAGTGGGTATTGGTGTTCATACGCCATCGGGTCGTCAGCAAAATAGTTTGAACGGCAGTGGCTTTGTTATCGGTAATGGCCGCTATGTGGTCACCAACTTTCACGTTTTACCCAAAGAACTTGATGCAAATATTCTTCAACAGATGGCGGTGTTTACTGGCTCTGGAAAAGCGGCGAAAGTGCGAACTGCTGATATTGTTGCTAGTTCGCAGTTGCACGATATCGCCGTACTAAAAATCCATGGCGCGCCACTGCCCGCGATGCAACTTGCAAGTAAAGCGTTTAGTCGAGAGGGCAGCTATGTTGCTTTTACGGGCTTTCCTATTGGCGCTGTTTTAGGCCTATACCCTGTGACCCACCGCGGTATTATTGCCAGTATTACACCAACGATAATTCCGGTGGATAATGCTCAGCAAATTAGTATTAAGATGTTGAAGATGTTACGTAATCCTTATTTGGTTTATCAACTTGATGCTACCGCTTACCCTGGCAATAGTGGCAGTGCTTTATATGATGTTGATTCAGGAGAAGTGATTGGTATTATTAATAAGGTGTTTGTGCAGGAGTCAAAGGAAGCGGTTATTACTAATCCTAGTGGCATAACATACGCGATTCCGGTTAAATATTTATTAGCCTTACTAAAAAAAGATAACATTGATTATCTCGGTACTAATTAGTAATTTTTAGTCTTCAGTTATGACGGTCAGATCTTGCAGGATTTTTGGTGAGTCTATTAAGGATGAAACGGGCACTAAGTCAATATCAAGGGCTGCGAGTAACGGTATTAAACGATTGAGTGCAGCGATCGTTTCAGGGTGAGGGTGCGCAATAGCTACCACTGATTTATATTGCTGGGCGTGCTCAATAAGCTGCATAAATTGTTGATCAATATAGTCAGTAGTTAATTCATTATCTAAAAATATTTGTCGGTGGGTTGTTGGAACGCCTACCTGAAGGGCGATATGTTCTGCTTTGGTTTTGTTGGTAGTAACACTGTCGACAAAAATTAAATCTCGCTCTTTTAAAAAGCGCATGGTCCACATCATTGGATTATAAAGTTTAGTTAGTTTACTCCCCATGTGGTTGTTGATGCCAATAGCAAAAGGTATCTCAGCGAAAGCAAGTGCTAACTGATGGCGGATTGACTCTTCATTCATTTTAACGGTTAGTGCGCCAGGTCCTAGCTTTTTACCATTTTCTGCTTCCATTGGGATATGCAAAATAATTTCGTTATTTTTATGATAGCCTTCTAAAGCCAGCCTTTTACCATAAGGCGTATGGGGGAGAATAGCGAAGGTTATTGCGCCGGGTAAGGTTAGCACGGCAGCATCACTTTTTCGGTAACCAATATCGTCAATAATAATGGCAACTTGTGCGTTTTTAGCGGTTGCTAAAGGCGTTATACTTAGTAACGTCAATAAAATAATTAGTTGTGGGAATAAAGGCAAAAGAACTCTTAATTTGGAAAACATCATTATTGACCGAGATTATCAGTAGAAAAAGTTAAAATCGAGGAGAAGTTAACTTTTTATCTTCATTTAAACCAAGCTTTAGGGTTAACTGCTTGACCATCGCTGGGTATTTCGAAATAATTACAGCGGATTGACTGTTTTTATTAGCAGAAAAAATAAGACTCAGTAGGCGCTATATTTTTACTTTATTTAAACCAAGCTTTAGGGTTTACTGCTTGGCCATCGCTGCGTATTTCGAAATATAATCCAGATTGACTCTGCCCACCACTTTGTCCAACAAGTGCTATCGGTTCACCTGTTTCTACTCGGTCTCCTACTGACTTTAATAACGCTTGGTTATAGCCATATAGGCTCATATAGCCGGCGCCATGATCTAACACTGTGACTAAACCATAACCTTTTAACCAATCTGAAAACAATACCGTACCGTTATGAATGGCTTTAACTTGTTTACCAACAGGAGCGGCTAACAAAATACCTTTCCATTTTAAGTAACCTTGTTTACGAGAGCCAAAACTGTGGCTAATTTTGCCTTTAACCGGCCAAGAAAGTTTTCTTTTCAATTTTTTTAGGCCAACTAACTCTGCACTTTGCTGTGCTAATGCTGCGATTCGTTGTAATGCCACCACTAAATTTTGTTCTTCTGCCACTAATTGAGCTAACAGCTGTTTGCTACCAAGCAGCTCTTTATTTAATGCGCGAATGGTGTTTTTTCGTTCTTGCTTAGTGTTTTGAAATACGATTTTTTGTTCGGCTTGTTGTTGTTTTATAAGGTTTAACTTTTTAGCTTGCTCTTGGTGTTGTGTTGTTACGGCGAGCAAATCACTTAAGACAATCTGAAATTGGTCAATTTCTTTGATGCGAGCATCGTTCAAATATTTATAATAAGTAACGGTACGTTCTACGCTAGCAGGGCTTTGTTGGTTAAGTAATAATTTAATATAGTCGTGATGTCCCGATGTATAGGCGGCTCTTAATTGTTGGGCTAACACTTTTTCTTGCTGTTGTTTCTTGTGCGTTAAGGTTATTTTTTCTTGCGCGAGTTCTTTTAATGTTTGCTGAGTATCTTGAAAATCATCTTGGGTTTTAATCATCGCCTTTACTATTTTAGCGATTGAAATATCGTCATTTCTTAATTGATTTTCTAAAGATGAGCGTTTATTACTCGTTTGTTTAATCGATTTTTCTTGCTCAACTATTTGCTGCTGAACTTTCGACAATGCTTGATTGGTTTTATTGGTTGTATCACCATTATCCGACGACTGTGCAGTGGCGTTCACCGACATCAATACGCAGCTAAGGCTGAGTATTGATGCAAATAAAGATATTTTTTTCACGGTAAATTTCATTTTAATAATAATTTTCTTAAATAAACTTCATTAACGAATGACCGGTCATTTGCTTGGGTTGCTCTATATCCATCAGCTGTAATATTGTTGGCGCAATATCGCTCAATGCGCCATTTTCTGCTGGTTGAGCGGGTCGGCCAATATAAATTAGCGGCACAGGTTCACAGGTATGCGCGGTGTGTGCTTGCCCTGAATTGTTATCAACCATTTGTTCAGCATTGCCATGGTCAGCGGTAATTAAACACTCACCTCCTGCTTTTTCTAAGGCGGCAACAACACGACCAATACTGCTATCAACCGCTTCACAAGCGGCTACGGCAGCATCAAACTTTCCAGTATGACCCACCATATCACCATTTGGATAATTACAAACGATAAAGTCGTGTTCACCGCTTTCAATGGCGGCGACTAATTTATCAGTGAGTAACGCTGAATTCATTTCTGGTTGTAAATCGTAAGTGGCAACTTGTGGCGAAGGGACTAAAATACGCTGTTCGCCAACAAATTCACTTTCTTTACCACCGCTGAAGAAGAAGGTAACGTGCGCATATTTTTCTGTTTCTGAAATACGTAATTGCGTTTTGTTATTTTTCTCTAACCATTCACCCAGTACGTTCTCAAGTGCTACTTTAGGAAAAGCGATATTGGCTTTTATGTCACCGGCATATTCAGTGAGCATGACAAAGTCAGCAATAGCAGGGCACTTCTTACGCTTAAAGCCAGAAAAGTCTTGTTCAGTGAAGCAGCGGGTAAATTGACGGGCACGGTCGGCTCTAAAATTCATAAAAATTAAGGAGTCACCATCATCAATTTCTATGGCTTGGTTGTTCTCGTCTACAATCGCTGAAGCGGCAACAAACTCGTCATTTTCATCACGGGCATAAGCGGCGGCTAATGCCTCAGTTGCGCTTGAATATTTATACTGCGCTTCACCACTAACCATTAAGTTGTAAGCTAATTCGACACGATCCCAACGTTGGTCACGGTCCATGGCATAATAACGACCAATTACCGAAGCTATCTGGCCACAGCCTAGCTGTTGGAATTTTTCTTGTGCTTTAATCAATGACGCTTCTGCGCTACGTGGTGGTGTATCGCGGCCGTCTAGAAAAGCGTGTAAGTAAATTTTACGGGCACCTTTTTCTTTAGCGAGTTCGAGCATTGAAAAAATATGATCTTCATGGCTATGAACGCCACCTGGTGATAATAAGCCAAAAATATGTACGGCTTTATCATTTTTAACGGCTTGGTCAACCGCATCATTAAGTGCTTTGTTGCTGTTAAATTCTTTATCTTTTATCGATTTGGTAATACGAGTGAAGTCTTGATAAACAATACGACCAGCGCCTAAATTAACGTGGCCCACTTCTGAGTTGCCCATTTGTCCGTCAGGTAAACCTACTGCCATGCCTGAGGTGCCAATTAACATATGTGGATAGCGAGCATTTAAATCGTCGAGTACCGGCGTTCTTGCATGAAAAATAGCATTAGATTCTGTAGATTCTCGGTATCCCCAACCATCTAAAATCAGTAATACGGTAGGTTTTTTATTTGGCATTTTAGTTTCCATAACGGTGAAATTAGCTAATTATTCACCAGTATACCAAGGCAAATCAAGAATTGCTTGTGTGGTATTAGACAAAACATTTCAAATGAATTGTGTGCTTTTATTCGTTATCGGTCGGTTGTATCAACAAAAAAAACCTTTTCATTGATTTAATCGCTTATCACGTAAAGTTCTTTTTGGGTTTGCTTGGTAATTCTGTATACTATCGTCAACTTTTTATTCAACCAATATTTATTATTTTTATGGATCAATTAATTATTTTTGCTGGTAATCATCCAGCACTAAGCGCTGCTTGGGCAGTTATTGTCGTTCTTATTATTGTGACGACTATTCGTATTCAAATGTCTCCTATTAAGCAAATATCTACACAGGAACTTACTTTTTTAGTAAACCGTGAAGAAGGTGTAGTAGTTGATATTCGTACCGAAAAAGAATTTAAAGCGAGTCGTATCATCGATTCGAAAAATTTAGTGAAAGAGAAAGTATCAAATAATGATTTTGCTACCCTTGAAAACTATAAAGATAAACCCATCATAGTTGTATGTACCGCAGGAATTACTGCTACCCCGGTTGCTAATCAATTACTTAAAGCAGGCTTTACTAAAGTAAGTTTGTTAAAGGGTGGTATGAATTCTTGGGTTAATGCCGGTTTACCACTGGTTAAAAAATAATAGCTAATAACTAATAAAGGTTTGATATGACAGTTGATATTTATACTAAAGTAACTTGTTTTTACTGTATGCGAGCAAAAGCTTTACTCGAAGAGAAACAAGTAAGCTTTAATGAAATTAAAATCGACAATAATGCAGAATTGCGCAATGCCATGATCAAGCGTAGTGGCGGTGTAACTGTGCCACAAATCTTTATTGGTGATCATTATGTCGGGGGCTGCGATGAACTATTCGCACTTCACGCCGCTAATAAATTAGATGAACTTTTAGCAAAAGATTAAAAGTCATCATTATATAAAATAATAAATACAATAGGAAAAAACTATGTCTGATGAGAACACCAACAACGCTGATGCGCCAGAAGCCGCTACTGAACAAGCCGCACCACAATTTGCTATTCAACGTATTTATACAAAAGATATCTCTTTTGAAACGCCAAATTCTCCTGCTATTTTCCAAAAAGATTGGAAGCCTGAAATCCAATTAGATTTAGATACTAAATCAAATAAATTGGCTGAAGATACTTATGAAGTTGTTCTTTCAGTAACCGTTACCGCGACTGTTGAAGGGCAAACGGCCTTTTTAGCTGAAGTCCAACAAGCTGGTATCTTTTCTATTGGTAATTTACCTGAAGCACAACTTGCTCATACTATTGGTGCATTCTGCCCAACAACATTATTTCCGTATGCACGTGAGTCAGTGGCGAATTTAGTGAGTCGTGGTTCATTCCCACAAATTAATTTAGCACCAGTAAACTTTGAAGCACTATTTGCTTCATATGTTCAACAACGTGCCGCACAAGCACAAACTGAACAGATGCCTGCGAGCAGTGAAACTCACTAATTAACGGTTTTTCTTCAAAATCGGCTAGTAGTAACAATAAAATGGAAGTGATGATATGTCGAAATTAACGGCAAAAATCACGGTTTTGGGGGCAGGGTCTTATGGCTCTGCCCTTGCTATTTGTCTCGCTCGAAATGGTCACAAAACCGTATTATGGGGACGAGATCCTCAACATATTGCGCAAATGCAAGCGTCTCACTCAAATGAGAAATATTTACCGGGTAGTGAGTTTCCACCCTCACTGACAACGACTAACGATCTTGAAAGTGCTGTTCAAGCGAGTGAAAACATTTTAGTGGTTGTACCGAGTCATGCCTTCGGCGAAATGCTCAGCCAAATTAAACCCTACTTATTACCAAAGGCTAAAATAGCTTGGGCAACCAAAGGTTTAGATCATAAAACAGGTCGATTACTGCAAGATGTTGCCCGTGATATTCTGGGGGATGATATTTCATTGGCCGTGCTTTCTGGGCCAACCTTTGCAAAAGAGATGGCGGCTGGCTTACCAACGGCTATTTCATTATCGTCAACTGATGATGATTTTGTCACTGAAATTTCTGATCTATTACATTGTGGCAAAACCTTTCGGGTTTACGCAAATAAAGACTTTATTGGTGTACAACTCGGTGGTGCGGTTAAAAATGTGATCGCTATTGGTGCTGGCATCGCCGACGGTATTGGCTTTGGTGCCAATGCTCGTACTGCGTTAATTACTCGTGGTTTAGTTGAAATGACACGTTTAGGCTGTGCACTTAATGCCGAGGCAAGTACTTTTATGGGGATGGCTGGATTAGGTGATTTAGTCTTAACTTGTACTGATAATCAATCACGCAATCGTCGATTTGGCTTAGCACTTGGCAGCGGCGTTGATGTTGAAAAAGCGATGGCTGATATTGGCCAAGTTGTTGAAGGCTATCGTAATACCAAAGAAGTTTATATGTTAGCACAACGTATGGGCGTAGAAATGCCGATAGTAGAGCAAGTCTATCAGGTACTTTATTGCGGCAAATCAGCAAAGCTAGCCGCTGCTGATTTACTTTCTCGCGACCGTACTGTCGAATAATTTTACACTTTGTTTGGCTCCGTTTATCTTTACTATTGTAAATTTAAACTGAGCCTTCAAAGCCCATTTGTCGCCAAGCTTCAAAAATAAGCACTGCGGTGGCATTCGATAAATTCATACTCCGGCTGTCTTTTAGCATGGGGATACGAATTTTATCTTCATCGGGTATTTGCTGTCTTACTTCTTCTGGCAAACCACTGGTCTCTGAGCCAAAAAGTAAATAGTCCCCAGGTTTAAAGGCAATATCACCATAGTAATTGGTTGTTTTAGTGGTTACCGCTAAAACTCGCTCAGGTTGTTCACTTTCGATAAAAGCTTGGTAATCTTTATGGCGCTTAATGGCTGCAAACTCATGGTAATCTAAACCTGCTCGGCGAAGTTTTTTATCGTCTAGGTCAAAGCCAAAGGGTTCAATAAGGTGTAACCTAAAGCCTGTATTCGCACAGAGGCGGATAATATTACCGGTATTCGGTGGAATTTGTGGCTGAAACAAAACGACGTCTAACATAAAAATGTACTTAAATTCGAAGATGATAAGGTATTATACCAAACGAATTACTATATTGTACAAATTAGCGCTTAAGTAGCAAGCATGGAAAAGTAATGACTATGAGTGAAGCTTTATCAAAAAAAAATGATTACAGTTTTTGGGTAAGAGTAGCTGCTTTCGCTGCTACTGGAACGGCCTTATTACTTTTTCTTTTGAAACTATATGCTTGGGTGGTAACAGATGCTAGCTCAATGCTGGCTTCAGCCACCGATTCGATGTTGGATTTATTTGCTTCGTTGATGAATGTGGTTATTCTTCATTATGCTTTGGCACCCGCCGATGAAAAACACAAATTTGGTCACGGTAAAGCCGAGAGTTTAGCGGGTTTAGTACAAGCCGCTTTTGTGACCGGTTCTGCCTTGTTATTGATCTTTCATGGCTTTGACCGAATTATTCACCCCAAACTGGTTGTTAAAACAGAAATAGGCATAGTGGTGACGATTATAGCTATCGTGATGACACTGTTATTAGTGGTGTTGCAACGTTTTGTGATTGCCAAAACCCGTTCCGTTGCCATCAGTGCCGATGCCTTGCATTACCAGTCAGATTTATTATTAAACCTTGGCGTATTAGCGGCGTTGATTTTAAGCAGTGGCTACTCTCTCTATGCAGATGGGATATTTACTTGTCTTGTTGGGGTGTTGCTATTGAGTGGCGCTTTAAAAATTATTTACTTAAGTGTGCACAACTTAATGGATCATGAACTGAGTGAAGAAGAGCAGACTGAAATTACCGCTATTGTGGTTGCTCATGATTCGACCTTAGGTGTTCATGACTTGAGAACCCGACAATCAGGCCCACATCGCTTTATTCAATTTCATTTAGAGCTCGATGACCGACTGTCTTTACTGGAAGCTCACGATATTGGTGAAGCGATAGAAGAAGAAATTGAAGCGAAATTCTCGCCTTGCGAAGTGTTTATTCATCATGATCCCACTTCAGTGGTAGCCATTAAAACGGTTAATGTAGATCAAGAACCGCAACAGAAATAACATTAAGTTGAATGTGTATCATACCACTGCAGTGCTTTTTTTAAGGCGGGGCTGCGGTACTGGTCTTGCTCAAACATAAGTTCGTGCCGCGCATTGTCGACAGTGAAAGGTTTGCCTTCAGGGCAAGAATTTTGGTGGTATTGGTGCAATTGCTGGCAGAAAGTGTTTTGCGCTTTATTACAAACGATCGTGTCGTTACCTGCTTGCATGACTAAGATAGGTGTAGTCAATTTAGCTAAATCTGCAAAAATATTTTTCTTAGCGATAATGGCTTCTTTGAGCCAATGAGTGGTGACGCCGCCCAATTGTATCTCTTTATTTTTCTGATAAAGTTCCACAAAAACTTGGTAGCGAACAGTCGATTGACTAAGCTCATTTTCAGCAAAAGGTGTGTCGTTAAAGGCCGTTTGTCCAATAAAAAAATTAGCTTCAGCAGCTAAGCAAGCGTTAAAAAAATCACCTAAATAAATAATCCCTTTGGCAAGCCAGTTAGCGATATTGCCGTAGTTAACTGCAATCATTGGCGAGGTTAATACCGCAGATTTAGCTGACAGTGGGTATAACTGCATCATGCGCACAGCAATGGCTCCCCCCATCGAATGTGCTAATAAATGTGGTTTTTTAGCGGGCGTTTTACTGGCATTATTTGTGGCACTTTCTATAACAACCTCATCAATAAATTTTTTAAGATCTTTGGCGTAGTCATCAAATTTTTTTACATAGCCTTTTTGGCTATCATTCAACAAACGTTGTGACAAACCTTGACCACGGTGGTCGACGATAAATATATTATAACCTTGCTGATATAAGTCAAAGGCGAGCTCTTGATACTTTAGATAGCTTTCAGACCGTCCGGTAACTAATACAAGGTTTTCTTGGTTTTTGGAGTCAGTAAAGGTTGCGTAATTTATTCTTATTTTATCGACGCCACTAAAAGATGAAAAATAACCTTGTTGCCAAAACTGTTTTATTTCAGTTGATAAGCGAGCACTAAGCTCACTTTCTTTGCCATAGTCATTACTATTGATTTTCGCTAAAGCCATGTTGTTTAATCCTAAGGTCGCATGACATTAGCGGTGATAATTCACTTATGCTCATCAGTTTTATGTCAGTGTTGTGCTTATTGGCAAAGTAATGGTTACAGATAAGCCACCAGAGTCGTTGTTTTTAGCACTAATTTCACCATTATGTGCTAATACTGCTTGCTGCGCTATCGCTAAGCCTAAGCCGGTGCCACCCGTGTTTCTATCTCGGGCTTCATCGACACGATAAAAAGGCTGAAAAAGTTTTTCGATGGTACCTTGAGGAACGCCATTACCGCTATCGCTAATGATAATCTTAATACTGTCTTGTTGATTGAGAATAACACTCGCCATAGAAATGACCACTTCACTGTGCTTTGGGCTATATTTAATGGCATTAATAATGACATTACTAAAAGCACTGCTTAATAAATTTTGATCTCCGGGTAGATCCAAAGAGAAAAAGTGCTTCATAGTAATTAAGATATGTTTTTCGTCAGCAAGGTACTGGCAGTCTTGACAGATATCGGCTAATAATTCATCAAGATGAACGGTTTGCAAATTAATTTTTTGAAAGGTGTTTTCTAATCGAGAAAGAGAAAGCACATCGCTTATCATTTCATTTAAACGGCTAACTTCTAGTTCACAGCGCGCGAGATGCTTTTTTTGCAGCTCGGGTTTGTTAATCGCTTGCTGAGCTAGGCCAACCGCAAGTTGTAAGCGAGTCATCGGCGAACGAAGCTCATGGGAAACATCGGCTAATAAACGCTGATTAGCGGTTAGATTTAGTGATAACTTGTCGGCCATAGTATTAAAGCTGGTGGCAAGTGAACCCAGTTCGTCTTTTCTTTTATTGGCATGTTCGATACGGGCATCAAGCTGACCGTTACCAATATCGGTTGCCGCACGTCGTATTGCCAATATTGGCTTAATTAATGTTCGTGCTAATAACCAGGCTAATAGAGCACTGACCGCAATGGGGATGGCAAGTTTCAACCAATTGGGCAGTTGCATAATAAAGGAATCAAAATGTCGAGACTGACCTTTAATGGCTAAATATAGTTCGACGGGTTGATTATCTAAAATGATATTTTTAGGGCCGGTAATACGAGATCTCGGAAATTGAATCGAGGTGATGGCTGAAAAGCGATTTTTTTCTAGGTAGCTAACCAAGTCTTTTAAAAAACGGCTACTATCGGTGGTGAGCTGACCACTATCAATATTTCTGATAATAATAGCTTCATTAGGTGATTTTCCTCGATATCGCAAAAGTCCATCGGCTGAAGTATTATTCCTTTCAATATGTTTAGCGATACGGTTCAATTTTTTGAGGTCACCATGGTGCGCAGGCAAAACAATACTGTTCTGTGCTAACTGCGCTGAGATAAATCGTGTTGCTATAATAGAGCTTAAGGCGAACAGCCAAAACCATAAAAATATCTTAAAGCCAATCGATGAAAATGACTGTCTAATTTTATTGAGCATTAATCATTTATCCCCGTGCTCTCTCCTGTGAGGAAGATATAACCCGCGCCGCGAATGGTTTTTAATTTATCACTTGCAGAAAACTCGAGTAACTTACGGCGAATATTACTGATGTGCATGTCGATACTGCGATCAAAAGCACTCAATTTTCGTTTCAAAATTTGTTCTGATATTTCATTTTTACTGACGATTTGACTGGCATTATTCATCAGCAAAGCTAATATTTGAAACTCGGTACCGGTTAATTCAACTAACTGTTGATGGCAAAAAGCCTGACGAGTGCTATGTTCAAGCCTGACCTCATTAATTTGCTGATGGCTGATAGTACTTTCATTGGACTTAACTATTTTAATGCGTCGTAAAATAGCTTTAATGCGTGCCAGTAATTCACGATGCTGAAAAGGTTTCGCTAAATAGTCATCGGCGCCTAGCTCTAAGCCTAATATTCTGTCGTCGTTATCACCTTTAGCCGTTAACATTAAAATTGGCGTTTTATGCTGGCCACCTAAGGCTTTTAATACTTCAAAGCCATTTAGTTTGGGCATCATAACATCAAGTAATATCAGTGAAAATTTTTCATCATAAGCACGTGCCAGACCACTAACACCATCATGGCAAGCTTCTAATTCAAATCCTTCATACGATAGATACTCAGTTAATAACTCAGTGAGTTCTTTGTCGTCATCGATGATTAATATTTTCTGTTTGCTCATGAGGTTTTGTTATCTTTTGTTAGTGGCGGTATTTGGCGTATCTTAATATTAACTTAACTTTTATTAGAAAACTGACTTTGTTGTAGCCTTTACAAAAACTTTACACTGCCTTGCGTTTCTTTGCGTTGCAAGGTTTATAGTTACCTCACTTAAAAGAATGAATCGATTCACCGGGCTCGCTCAGTAATTGATTGATTAACTTATTCGATATTATTATCAATTTAACCCAGAGGTAAATCTTATGAAAAGTAAACTATCAGTTTTATTAGCCAGTGCAGTATTAACCTTATCCTTAGCAAGTACCGCAGCGTTGGCCATTAATAACGGCGATGGCGTTAACAATGACCGTCATGATGCCAAGCATACCGGTAACCATCAGCACAAATCAAAGCGTGGCATGAAAGGTGACTTTAAAAGAATGGCGAAGTATTTAGCGCTTACTGACGAACAACGTGAACAGGCAAAGGCGATAAATAAAACGGCAAAAACAAGTGGTTTAGTATTGAAAGAGAGCATGCAAGGTTTTCATCAACAACGTAAAGCGTTACTGATGGAAGAGCACTTTAATGAACAAGCTTTTGTTGATTTACAAAGTCAATACCAAGATATTATTGCACAAAAAGCCTTAATTAAAGCAAAGAAAGAACACAGTTTTATGATGATATTAACGGAGGCACAAAAAGAAAAAATGCAGTCACATCAAAAGCATGATGGGAGAAGAAAGCATCTTGCTGAGTAATCTTATTATCTAGCAATACTGAAAGAAAATATTTTAGACATGGTGCTTTCTACCGGTTGGTCATTATAACTTGCCGGGGTGAAACGCCATTTTTCTAATGATGAACGAATAGTATTACGAAAATAACTGACTCTGCCTTCACCATCGTATTGAATATCACGTACATAGCCATTTTTATCTATGGTGAATGTAACTTCTACATCTGTTTCAATACCTTTTCGCTTAGCATTGGCAGGGTATTTCGGGTATGTTGATGTCAGTAATTGCGCGGGTGCGTGTTCTGGCATGTAGTTAGTTGTCGATTCACTTGTCGAGGAAAGTACTTGCTCTATCATCTGTGAACGACGAGTTGTTGGTAGCGCTAAGTGCGAATTTATGGCTAATGGCTGCTTAGTCAAATCAGCTATTTGTGCAGCGTATGGGTTTTTTAATAATGAAGCTTTTTTGCTTGAGTCAGTGCGCTCAAAGGCTAATTCTGCTGGCGATTTACCCATAGTAACCGTTTGACTTAATGCCAATTGAGCTAAAGATTTGTTTACCTTTACTTGAGTACTAGGCTGTTCAGCTTGATTTTTTTGAACAGCCAAAGATTCAGTAAAATTACTTAAAGGTTCAGATTTAGCCTTTTTAAGCCCGACTAATTTATTGTTTACGACTGTCGCTAAGGTATCGACAGTATTCTTTTCTTGGGGGTTGTTGGCATTACCCGTGTTTTTAGTACTGTCGTTGTTCTCAAAGTAAGCTTGTGCGACTACGAGCTCAGCATTTACTGGATTTTTATTGGTCTTTTTAGGAAAAAATGGCGCTATCATCTTTGCGGGTAGTTTGTTTTCTAAGGCATTACTTTCATTGCCTCGGTGTAATAATTGCTGCGCCAAAGAAGGTAACGCTATTTCATCGCCACTATCTGTGTATGTTTTGAAGTCATCATCGGCGCTGCGGTATAAAGGAATGGTATCAGTGCCTATATCTAAGCTAGGAATTTGGATGTATTTTTTACTGCCCACAGCAATAATTGAGAAAATAATGACGATAGACGCTAACCATTTTCCTGAGTGAGTCGTTGTTGAGCAGTGTTGGTCGTGGTCAACTAAACGCAGAACGCGTTGCTTTAAATCACCACCCGATGCCGCCATTGCCATAGCGGGAATAGAATGATGACGGTGGCTGTCACATATTGAAGCGGTATCTGCCAGAGTGTGCGCATAAGCAACAGGGTTACCACAATGCTGCACAGCAATATCATCACTACAATATTCACGTTCATTTCGCATTTGCTTTGACACCCAACGCACAGCGGGGTGGAAGAATAAAAAGATTTCTACCAAGGTCTGAATGAAGTTAACTAGATAGTCATGTCGACGAATATGTGCCAGTTCGTGCAATATCAACATATCAAGTTGTGCGGGTGTTAAACCTGTCAACATAGTAACGGGAACAAGTACTATCGGCTTTAACCAACCTATTGCCATAGGCACATCATTTTTAAGTGAGATTAATAGTCGAGGTGAACAGGTTAATTTTACTTGTTCAACTAAGTGCTGAAATCTGGCTTCAAGTTCAGCATTTGCCGGCGAGGTGCCTATTTTGGGTAGTTGGTTAACATTATATAATTCGATGAACAGCTTTAGCGCTAAGGCAAAGCTTATTGTTACCCATGTTAATGATAAATAGGGTAAGAATTCAACCGCATTGGAGTACCAAACAGCAGTGTTTTGGGCGTCATTATTTATGATATCGCCCAGCAAGATGCTGTTATTTAATAAAGGACCAAATTGTGGAAAGTCAGCTTGAGAGATAATATAGAAAGTGAAAAAAGGCAGTAATAAATTAGCTACCATAGCCAATGACGCCATCGCATAACGCCATTGTGGTTTTTTATAAGAAGTAAACGTTAATGCCAACTTTAGCGCAAGCGCAACGAAAATCCCTTGCCAAAGAAAATGGATAAGGGTTAACGATAAATTGTATAAAAATGGACTACTCATTAAATTAATCTGACATTATCCTTCCATGTTATAGCACTTTTTAGATTGTACTATAACAAGTGTAGCAGTTTTTACTTTTCTAGCTCATTAAGTAATTGACGAATGTCGGCAATTTCTTCTTTACTGGTTGATTCATCTAAAGCTCGCATCACTAATTTTGACGTTGAGCCACCAAAAGCCTTTGAAGCTAGGTCTTTTAATAATGAAGATTGTGTAAAAGTTTCACTATTTGATGGTGCATAGACATGGGCACGATTACTTTCGTCTCGAATGACCAAGGTTTTTTCATGCATAATTTGTAAAATCTTCAAAACAGTGGTGTAACCTGTCTTTTGCGTTTTACTGACAACATCATGTACCTGACGAACTGTTGCTGGACCGACTTTCCAGAGAACATTAAGCAAAGTTAACTCTGCTTCTGTAGGCTTGATATTTGTATTATCTCGAGCCATCTAAAATCCTTAATACTATGAATAATTATAAGTTATATACGAATGCAATCGTATCTTGTGTTGATAAAATGAGCAACACCTTTTGTTGTTAGTGGCTTTGTTTTAAAATATCACTATGATAACAAAGGTTTTTAAATTGAATTTATTTTTTATTTGCTCAAGGTTTAATGTAGTACGAGCGAGGTAGTTAGTAAAAATGGTAGCGATTTTTAGTGTGATATTAATTAAATATCGACCGGTGATTTTTGATGGTGTTTGGCTGAGCGCCTTGATTAAAGGGGGTCGTGAACTTATCGATAATCGAGAAAGACTTATTGCCCTGATTGCTGGTCGTACTGAACGTCAAGCTCTATAACTTTTACCAAAATCTAGCAAAAAGCCAATAGCGTATTTCAGGAAATTCACTACTGGCTCTTTAATGAGCAATGACTTTATGGTTAATCAGCGTTAACAATATTGGCGTAGAGTTCACCTAAGCGGGTCACTGTACCTGGATGAGCATCAACATCAAACTCGATCATGCCAGGACCAAACGTTGACACTACCGTAGAGCCAAGTTTAAAACGTCCCATTTCATCACCTTTTTCAAAAGTGATCGCATCAGCGCCGTCAGCAGGGTAACTTTCTCTGAAAATTCCTTTGGCTCTAGGTGAAGTAATCGTACCTGCCCAAGTTGTTTCTATACTGGCAACTATGGTTGCGCCAACAAGGACCATAGCTAAAGGTCCTGATTTTGTATCAAAGATAGCGACAACACGTTCGTTACGAGAAAATAAGTTAGGCACGTTATTAGCGGTTAATGGGTTAACAGAAAATAAATCACCGGGTACAAAGATCATTTCGCGTAATGTTGCTGCCATCGGCATATGAATACGATGATAATCTTTTGGTGCTAAATAAATACAAGAAAACTTTCCGCCTTGAAAAGGCTTCGCGGTGTTATATGAACCACCCAGCAAGGTTTCCAATGAATAATCAAAACCTTTTGCTTGTATTAAACGTCCGTCTTCAATATCGCCTTGCTGACTAATAGCACCGTCAACGGGATAGCAGAGTGTTGTTTCATTGTTATCAATAGGGCGCGCACCATCTTCAAGTTCGCGGGTAAAAAAATCGTTGAAGGTGGTAAAGTCTTCGGCATTCTTAAGCTTTGCTTCTGACATATTAATGCCGTAATGCTTGATAAATGCTTCAATGGCTTTCGTGGTTACTTGGCCACATTCTGCAGCGGCAAATTTTCCAGCTAAACGCGAAATCAAATGTTTAGGCATAAGGTATTGAAGGGTGATTTTTAATTTATTTAAAAGCACTGAATTTCCTTTATATTATTAATATTAATTTAGTCGTTAAAACGAGAGGTTAATTTATTATCGCCTAAACTGGCTAAAATTCGTTGAAAGCTCGCTAAACGTTTTGGATGTATTTTCATTTCTTCACCGGCGGCTATTAATGCACAACCAGGATCATTTTGGTGTTTACAATCTCTAAATCGGCAACCACCCAAGTAATCTTCAAATTCAATAAAGCCACCGTAAACTTCTGCTGGCGTTAAATGCCATAAGCCAAACTCTCGAATACCGGGTGAATCAATTAAATCACCACCTTGTTCAAAATGGTATAAGCGAGCAACCGTTGTTGTGTGTTGACCTAAACCAGAGTTCTCAGAGACTATTTTTGTCATTAAACCCAGTTCAGGCATCAAAGTGTTAGTAAGTGTTGACTTACCGACGCCAGATTGGCCTACAAAGATACTGGTATGTTCGCTAAGTTGTTTCTTGAGCTCTTCTATACCGTGTTGAGATTCATTACTGACATAAATTACCTGATAACCAATCTCACGATAAATATCGAGATGTTGCTCAATTTCAGCTTTACTGGCTTTATCAAGTAAATCAGTTTTATTGAGTAAGATAACGGGGGTGATACCTGTTTGCTCTGCCGCCACTAAATACCGGTCGATAATATCAGGGTTAAAGGCAGGTAACACCGAAGAGACAATTAATATTTGGGTGATATTAGCCGCTATGGGTTTTACGCCGTCATAAACATCTGGACGACTTAATACTGACGTTCGCTCATGAACCGCTTCAATGACTCCTGAAATACTGTGTTGTGTTTCTTTACCTCTGCGCCATAAAACTTTATCACCACAGACCAAAGATTTAACGCCGCGGCGTATATTACAACGTATGCAATCACCATTTTCTGCTTCTACATCGGCATGCTGGCCAAAGCGACTGAGAATAGTGCCGTTTTCAGGCTCTCCCAACTCAGTATCTTGCCATTGCACTTGCTCTGGTTTATTACGCAGTTTTTTAGCTTGATTATCTTTAATGCGCCTTGTCTGACCTTTAGTCAGTTTTTTTAGCTTAGACATGGAGTTTTATCATGATAATTATGGAGTTTCACTCGTCTTTTAAAAGGGTAATGCGACAAAAAGTTTTAATCACAGTTCATTGTCACGTATTATACTGACTAAATCACCATTCATCTAATATACTTGTAATAGTAATATCAGTCTCACTTAGTTTGTTACCTTGCTGTGGCGAAGAAAACAAATGAAGATAAGGCGCTTGATTGAATAATCGTGAGCTATTGCGATTAAGAGCAACTTAGCCTTGGCGTACTTTAGGGGGCACAAGTGGGTGATAATTTAATGATATTGGTATCAGTAAAACAGTTGGCATTTTTAAGGAAGCGGCATGACAGGTAACGAGACAAATTTAATTTGGTTAGATTTAGAAATGACAGGCCTAGAACCCAATACAGATGTGATTTTAGAGATTGCCAGCATAGTGACTGACAGTCAGTTAAATATTTTAGCTCAAGGACCTGTTTTTGCTATTCACCAAAGTGATGAGGTATTAGACAATATGAGTCAGTGGTGTATCGAACACCATGGTCAATCAGGCTTAACTACACGTTGTCGTGAAAGTGTTAGTACGCTAGCCGATGCTACCGAGGCGACGATTAAGTTTGTTGAGCAATATGTGCCAAAAGGTAAATCACCGATGTGTGGTAATAGCATTGGGCAGGACAGACGCTTTATTAATAAATATATGCCTGATTTTGAAGATTACTTTCATTACCGGAATATAGACGTTAGCACGGTTAAAGAATTAGCGCGTCGCTGGAAACCTGAAGTGTTAGATAAAGTGGTGAAAACGGGCGCTCATTTAGCGCTTGATGATATTTTAGAGTCAATTGCTGAAATGAAAGTTTATCAAGAACACTTCTTTAAACTATAACGCTCAGCAATAATGTATAAATCAAAGCGCTTAGGGCGCTTTTTTTATGCACGTTTTTATCTGGGCGTTTTTAACTGGACACTCACTATAAGTTTGCCACGCGCTTTTATCTGGACACTCACTATAAGTTTGCCACGGGGTAAAAAAACTTGAAGGTCAGACCAGTTTGCGCGACACTTAATTAAAATTAACAGCAGGCAAATAAATTATGGCGAACAAATTTGGAAAAATAATCAGTAAAGTTAATAGAATGCCGCGCTTTATGCGCTCTTTTTTACTGACTAAAATTTTCTGTTCGACAGTAAAGTATGCTGGTACTTCATCAATAAAGTTGATTTCTGTTTCTCATACCAAAGCGGTATTATCGTTAGAAAACAAAAAGAAAGTACAAAACCATATTGGTGGTGTTCATGCCATTGCTGCGGCATTATTGGCAGAGTCGGCGACGGGTATCGTTTTTGGGATGAATGTTCCCGACACTTGTGTACCGCTATTGAAAAGTATGACATTTCATTTTCAAAGGCGAATGCAGGGAAATTTGTCTGCGGTAGCTGTATTAAGCCTCGCTGACATTGAACAAATAGAAAATTCGGATAAAGGCAGTTTGATGGTTAGTGTCGAGATTACCGATGAATCTGATCAACAGCCTATTGTTTGTGAAATGGAGTGGGCTTGGGTAACCAAAAGACGTTAAGTTTGAGAAGATAAAAAGAGCCTGTAAACGCGCTGATTGATTTGACCTTAGTCGGCTATGAGGCGCGTTATTTTTAAAACAGCTTACTCATATCGTTATTAAAAACCGTTGATTCTTAGTGACAATTCCTTACACTGTATTTTTAAACTAAATTTACCGTTGAAGGTATTGATCAATATGGACGCTACTCGTTACTTTTTTCAGCAATTATCAGGACGATTTTTTCGGATTGCTTTACTTTCATTTATTCTCTTTAGCGCCTTAACTGCTCTGTTAGTTCTTCGTGATAATCAAGTGACCTCGTTAGTAGAGAACGAACTGCCATCGTTAGCGAATAAGCATAAACAACAACAACAAATTTTAATTACTTATCTAGCCTTAGAAAATTTAACTAAACGTATTGATGCCAAAAATTTATCTGCTGACTATGAGGTCGCCCAACAGCAAATTAATAAAATATCTTTACTGGTAAAAAATAATAAAGCTCAGCTTGATTTGATGTATGTTGGCCATAAAGAATTTTCAGGTGTTATTGATAAACTTAGTGAAAATCATCAGAGAAACACTCAACTTAAGCAAAATACCATTATTCAACTGCAGTTAATTAATGATCAATTAACGGTTGAGATTAAGGAAAAGCAGCGACAAAAAAGTCTGCTTTTACAGCAACTCAATTCAGATAAATACACAGATAAAGTCACCGCAACCCGCGCTAAGGCCTATGTAAAGCAAATTACAGAACTGAGTGACTTACAATCATTACAACAAACCATTATCCGTGCACTATTAGCCTTTCAACAATTGAATTTACAGTCTTCTATTTTAGATTTTGATGATGTTAGTACCGAGCTAAAACAAGTGTTAACGAGCTTTCTCCCAGAAGAAAGCACGTTTAGCCAACAGGGTAAGTTATTAACGCTACAACTTAATACTTTAGAGCAATTATTATTTTCACAACAGAATTCGGTAGCCAAGTGGCGCAGTCATTTACGGTTATCTCGTTTATATGTCGAATTTATTGAGCAACAACAACAAAAATTACAGCTGTTAGTGCTTGAATCTATACCACCGGGGCCTTTATCTGCAGATAAAAAATTACGATTAATCGATTGGCTGCCTACTGAGATAAATGATTTTTTAGAAAAGCAAAACGTTAATGTTAACAATCAAGATCTACAAGCAACTGTGCTTAGTTTGATCGCACTACTATTTATGCTGTTATTGTCGATGCTATTTAAAAGTAAAAGCAAAATAAAAAAATATGGCCAAGAGAGTGTGCAATTATTTAGGCAGTTCATTGAAAAAAGAACAAAGGATAGTGATGAAAAACTGACCCCCAACTGTTTTAATTCAATGGAAAATAAAGAAATTGCCGAACAACTTGAAACCGCGCTCGAAACAATGATTAACCCTGAGCACAGTGAGCAAGAGTATCAGCAACAGCTTAGTGATCAGCAAGCCGCTAATGACAATATAAATCAACAAAATGAAGAAATTAAAAAATTAAAAGCGTCCCTACAGCAACTTGCATTAACCCATGATAAGCAAATTTTAGAGCGACAATCACAAAACAATGAAAACACCACAAAGTTAACCAATATGGTGGTGCGTAGTATGTTGCAAAGCCAAAGTGTTTCTATTGGTGCTGGTGTTACTTCGGTACAAGTTTATCGACAACTTGCGCGTATTTTTGATTGCTGTCAACAACACAAAATTCGCAGTGAATTTTTATCTGCGGTCAAACCTATGACGCTAAGCGATGTTGCTTTGCACAATGAAATTGACGCGGTATTACTTAATATTATTGCCGATGCCCATTTACAGCGTAATAAAATTTATTACCAACAAGATCCACAATTGTTAACTGCTGCGAAAGTTGACGTATGCTTATTTCACCGGCTGTTAAGTGGCCTATGCCGATTACTGCTTGCTGATTTATTTAAAGCTAATTTACATATTAGTACCCTTGTTATCGATAAAAATGAAGGCCAGCAAATTGTTCGTTTTGATTTTTCTGTGACCAGCAAAAAAACAATCGCAAAACTACCCGAGGCCCTCGAGTGCTTATTATTAGACGAGCGCCTTGAGTCAGCAAAAACCAATACAAACGATACCCTTGATTACTTATGCTTACTGTTTGATTCACTTAACGTCACAGATAAAAATGTGCAGTTACAAGAAAAGGGTTACCAGTTCCGCTTTACTCTGCCGATAGGTTTTGCTGATGTAGCACAAGAGATATCGGTAGAGCGTATTAATTTAAAGCAAGCCAATATTTTGTTGTTATCAAGTGATGCCGACATTTGCAGTATTACAGAAAAAGCGATCACTTCAGCTAATGGCATAATAACTACCTTAGCCGATCCGGAACAAGTTATTGAACAACTGAGTACCGCGCAGTTAATTGATAAAAGCATTGATGTCGTTATGTTGGCCAGTGACCTTTATGTAAAATCAGTTGAAAAAATACAGCAACAGATATCAAGTTTATCGATAGATATTCGGCCAAAGCTTTTTGTTATGCAACCTTATCTTAATGCGCCTTTAGAGCGATATGGCTTGTTTGAACAGACAGAAACGCCATTGCAAATACTCACACTTCAGCAAAGCTTAGCTGATTTTTTAACGACAGAACAAACGACTAACCATCAACTTTCTGCCAGTGTGTTTAATAAACATCAGTATTTATCGACCCAAGTTGAAGTGCTTTTTGCGGTGGCAAATCCAAGTAAACAGTTAACTTTGCTGCGTATTTTACAATGGTTAGGACTACAGGTAAAAATTGTCTGTCAGCCTAAAACAATGACTCAATTGTGGAGCTCTGGAAGATACTTATTGTTATTTACCGAATTTGAACAATCACCTTTTATTAAAATGTCTGCTGGAAAAAGTGTACGCCGTGACATCTTTACTTTTAATCAAAGTAATTTCTCCATTGAAGACTCACCAAAATTGGCAGATAAGTGGGCTGTTTCTATTTTACCTGCTTTGCATGATGTCGATGCTTTGGTGCTACTTTTACAGCCTTGGTTGAAAGCAAAGCCAACTAAAGTGGTTGCTATTAATACAGTAAAAGCACAAAGTAATAAGACTAAAGAGTATAATAATATTGACGCTGAACTGTTAAAAACAACTGAAAAGCTTGATGACGTATTATCGAACTTAGATTTAACACCCGCTGCGAAAACAAATCAACCTGAACCTTTTAACCTTGAACACTATGCAAAAAATCAGGGCTCTGCAGAATTGGCAATGTTGATGCTAGATGACTACCTTACTGATATTGATGACGCGATGAAAAAATTATCAACGGCACTAGCGGTACATAATTACCCATTAGCGATGAGTCTAACGAGTAGCATGTTTACAACCAGTAAAATATTAACCGCTAACGACTTTATTGATATTAGCCAACAGCTATTATTTAGTCTTACGTCAAATACGGTCATAGAACATCAACAAGTTATGTCGTTATTTAGCCAATTAAGCGAACAGCAACGCCTGTTAAATGAGTTTGCTGAGGCAATATAATATGACTACTGGGATATTAGTTAAATGAGTTTTAACGCTGAAAAAGAAATGGATGTTGCTAGCCCTTGTGTTAGAAATTGCTGTTTAAATGCCGATGATGTCTGCCTTGGTTGTTTCCGCCACATTGATGAGATTTTGGCGTGGACAAGCTATAAAAGTAAAGAAAAAATAACGGTAATTAACAACTGTCAACAAAGACGAATAGTGATTCAAGAGAAGCACGATTAAGGTAAAAGTTAAATGGAAATTACTGAACAAAGTGAATTAGACGATTTTTCACAACTTACCGTGCTGATAATAGACGATAACCGGTTAGTTCATGACACCTTAAAAAGAGGATTGTATGATATCGGCATTAATCACGTAAAATGTGCAGAAAGTGCTTATTACGGTATTAGGTTATGTGAAACAACACGTTTTCATATTGTTATTTGCTCATTTAATGTAAATAGTGATAAAGACGGTTTTCATTTACTCGAAGAATTAAAATTCAGAGGTCATGTTAACAAAACCACAGTTCTTATTTTTCTCAGTACTGAAACGAATGAGTCTCTTGTTAATTCAATTGTCGAATTACAGCCCGATGACTTTTGGGTAAAACCACTCGCCCCTAAAACAGTGCAACAACGCTTAATCCATACCTTGCAAACTAAAAAGCAATTATTCAATATGTATCGAGCGACTGATACTAAGAGTTTTTCGAAAGTTATATATTTTGCTGACCGTCATCTTGTTAATCAAAGTTTACACCAATATCACCCCAATATATTGCGGATGAAAGGTGAGGCTTACTTAAGTCTTTTAGAATTTGAAACGGCAGAATCTTTTTTTAAAAGCCTATTGAAAACCTATACCTACGCTTGGGTTTATTTAGGCTATGTAAAGTCTTTGTTAAAGCAAGGGCGTATAAACGAAATTAATGAACTGATTGAGAAGTTAATTAATAAGCCCGCTACTCGATTTGGGGCTCATGATATGCTGGCGCAATATTATATTGAGCATGAGCAATATGAAAGAGCCTACGATGAGATAAAAAAAGCAACTGCGTTGTCGCCACGAAATATTGAACGTAATAAAAAATCATGGGATTTAGCACGACTCAATCATGACCATGAAGGACAATATATAGCGACACGAAATATCGCCCAGCAAGCGAAAAACTCTATTCATGATTCACCCGAATTGCTCTTAAATGTTATTCGTTCAGGCATTGATTTAGCGGCGGCTATTACTGACGAACGATCTTTTAAAGTTTTGCAGCAAACAGACAAGCATATTAAGCAACTTCAAAATGATTATAGCGACGCAAATGAGTTTAAACAGCAGTTATTAGTGATCCAAGCACGGTTATATATTGTTCGTGAACAAAAAGAGAAGGCCACTAAACTTGTTGAAAACCATGTTAATTTTATTGCGTCACCGCAAATTGAAGACAACCTAGATAAAGTGAAAGTCTTTCACGAATTGGGTATGCGCGAAGAAGCGCTGAAAATGTTAGAGATTATCGGTAAACAAGTCTCAGGTGATTCATTAACGAGCCAAGTGATCAATAAATATATTGAGCAAGAAAGTCTTGAGCGTGCTGAAATTAATTTTTCACCCAAACAACTGAACGATATGGCGATTGAACATTTCGAAAAAAATCGTTTACAGCCCGCGCTTAAGGCTATTCAGCAAGCTCTAAGATTAACACCTCATAATATTAAATTAACGATGCGTATGTTAAAAATATTGGTGGTGATTAAACAAAGTAATGAATTTGATGAAAGTCACCAAAAACTGGGTGATGAAGCGCTTGCTCTACTTTTGTCTGCGAACATTAAAAGCAGCGGTGTTGAGTCTATAGAGCAGTTAAAAATAAAGTGGCAGCAAGCTGAATCAACTGAGCCTGCTAAGCATCTCTAGGTAAACCTTTTTCAACACTGCGGATCAAGCGCTCGGTTAATCGTTGATTTTTTATTGGAAAGTCACTTTGCTGTTCTGCAGCGATTCGCTTATTGTCTTGTTGATGCAATGCCCAATTAATATGTTCAGCAACCATAGGCTCTGCGGTTGCTAACTTATTATTTAACGCGTTAACATTTTCCGCACTATATGGCGCATTACCGATTGCAACGGAAATATTTCGTTGCCAGCTATTAAAACCAATACGGCGAATAGGAGACCCCTCTGTTTTATTGAGAAAGGTCGCTTCATCCCAGCTAAATACTGTTAATAATTCAACATCATCAAGATTTTGGCGAGGGGAAAAGTCGCCTTCGTGACTGATGTTAGCAAATTTATTCCATGGGCAAATGAGTTGGCAATCATCACAGCCATAAATTCTATTGCCAATTAACGGCCTAAACTCTTCTGGAATTGCGTCACGCAATTCGATGGTTAAATAGGATATACAACGGCGAGCGTCTACGACATAAGGAGCCACTATCGCTTGGGTTGGGCAAATTTTAATACAAGAAACACAACTACCGCATTCATTGGCTGTTTTTTCATTAGTCGGTAACGGAATATCAACTAATAGTTCACCCAAGAAAAACCATGAGCCGGCACTTTTGTTAATTAATAACGAATGTTTACCGACCCAGCCTAACCCCGCTTTTTCTGCTAAAGGTCGCTCTAAGATCGGTGCTGAGTCAACAAATGGGCGAAAGTTGAAGGTTTCACAGTACTCACTAATTTTATCACCGAGTTGTTTGAGGCGTTTGCGCATTAATTTATGATAGTCTCGCCCCAAGGCATAGCGGCTGATATAAGCATGGTCTTTCTTTTTGAGCGTACGGGCAAATTTTGCTTTGGGGGGTAAATAATCCATGCGAACACTGATCACCCGCGTTGTTCCTTCAACAAGCTCTTGGGCGCGTGCTCGCATTAAACCATGCTTTTGCATGTAATCCATTTCACCGTGATAATTATTTTCTAGCCACGTTGTTAAGGCTTGTTCATGACTTGATAAGTCAATATCACTGAAACCTATTTGCGAAAAGCCTAATTCTTGACCCCAAAGCTTGATTTTTTCAGCTAATTCTTGATAGTTAATATTAGGTGTTGTCATAGTTAACATGTCATCGCAGTACAATTTGGTAAAGGGAGATAGAAATGGAAATAAAACTGTTGAGTGCAAGCTTACCACAAGCTGCTTTTTCCGCGAAGCAAGTGTTAGCTAATGAAGCAAAAGTTGCTGCTATAGAAAATATTGAAATGTATTCATTGATGAAAAATGCAGGTCAGGCTGTTTTTCAGCATATCAAGCAAAAATATCTTCAAAATGAAAATGATATAGGTAAAAAAATAGCTAGCCAAAAGCTGTTAGTTATTTGTGGAAAAGGTAATAACGGTGGTGATGGGTTTGTAATTGCACGTTTAGCTGTGCAAGCTGGTTTTCAGGTTTCGGTGCTACTAACGGCAAAACCAGAAGAATTATCCGGCGATGCCTTACGCGCTTACCAAGCTTACATCAATGTTAATAAAGTTGAAAATGGCTTGATTATATTTGATCAAAAAACGGCTAATGTTGAGATTGTAGCGAATTTTCAAGGTAAGTTAATTATTGATGCACTATTTGGTATTGGTTTTAAAGGACGCCTACCAGAAACTCTAGTGACATTAGTTGCTTCTATTAACCAGCATTTGGCAAAAGTGATTAGTGTTGATGTGCCTTCAGGTTTATGTGCAACTACAGGTGTTGTTGAAAATACGGCAATCATTGCTAACAGTACTGTAACTTTTATTGCTCTAAAGTGCGGTTTAGTGACGGGACAAGCCATTAACCATGTTGGGGAAATCTATTTTGCTGATTTAGCATTAGGTCAAGCATTTACAGAGCAAGTGAAGACCAATATCACGGTTTTTGGCAACGAAGTTTTTGCTGCTTTACCTAAACGCAAAGCAAGCAGCCATAAAGGAAATATTGGATTATTACTGGCTGTTGGTGGTGGAGAAGGCTTTGCTGGTGCGATACGTTTGTCGGCAGAGGCGTCATTGCGCAGTGGTGCTGCATTAGTGAGTGTTTGTTGTCATAAAAATAATCGAGCATTAGTCTTTAATGGCCGCCCAGAATTAATGTTAGCGCCTAGTTGCGCAGAACAACTTGTGGGATCAATGACATTAAGTAAAGCTAAGGCTTATGTGCTTGGCCCTGGTTTGGGTCAAAATGAGTGGAGTCAGGCATTATTTGATTTAGTACTGGCTCAAAAAAAATTATGTGTAATTGACGCCGATGGTTTGAGTTTGTTGGCGCAAGCTTACCAACAAAATTTATTAACGGATAAAATTAAAAGTAACCATTGGGTTTTAACGCCACATCCCGGTGAAGCTGCAACGCTGTTAAATTGCACTGTGACAGAAATAGAGCGAGATCGTTTTAGCGCCGTAAAAAAAATAGCCCAACAATATCAATGCGTGAGCGTATTGAAAGGTGCAGGGAGTTTGATAAGTGATGGTCAACAGGTTTGGGTGAACACAACGGGTAATTCAGGCATGGCAAGCGGAGGCATGGGTGATGTGTTATCAGGTATTATTGCGTCATTGCTAATGCAAAAAATCTCGTCAGAAAAAGGGGAGGAACTGCAAGCGCGAACTGATTTTGCAAAGCTTACAGCCTTGGCCGTTTATATTCATGGTAAGGCTGCTGACATTATTGCGCAAAAGCATGGAAAAATTGGTATGCTAGCAAGTGACCTATTGCCAGTTATACGGCAGCTTATAAATAATAAATTTTAGAAAATAATTGATGAAAGAAATGCTTACAAACAAAAACTACTTTTTAGCTGATGAATCAGCAACTATAGCTATGGGTAATAAATTAGCTGATATTGTAAAAAAAGAACTAAAACAAGGTATTGTTGTATATCTTTACGGTGATTTAGGTGCGGGAAAAACCACCTTAACTCGAGGTTTTGTGCAAGGTATGGGGCATATTGGCCACGTAAAAAGCCCAACCTATACTCTCGTTGAACCTTATGAATTACATGACTGGTTAGTTTATCATTTTGATTTATATCGCTTGTCAGATCCTGAAGAACTAGAATATATGGGCATTCGAGATTATTTTGCAGATAACTGCTGTTGCTTTATTGAGTGGCCAGAAAAGGGGCTAGGTATGATCAAGGCACCTGATTTGCGTATCGACTTAGCGTATAGTGAAGAGCAAAGAACCATCAACATACAAGCAAAGACCCCTTTGGGTGAGCTCGTAGTAAATGCGCTTAGTTAATGTGCGCTAATAGACGCAAAAGGAAAGGGCAGCAGTAAATGAATATTCGATCGTTATTATTAGCTATGTTATTAACCGTTAGTGTTTTCTTTGAAGCGCAGGGTAATAGCATCGATGGCGTTCGTGTCTGGCCAGCCCCGGAAAATACCCGTATTGTTTTTGATCTCAGTGAACAGCCTGATTATAAGTATTTCAGTTTACAGAATCCTCAGCGTTTAGTCATAGATTTTAACAACAGTAAGAATCATGTTTCGTTTAAGAATATCCTTAAAAAGGATAAACGCATAAAACTGATCCGCACCAGTAAATCGCGTATTAAAGGCACAACACGTTTAGTATTAGAATTAGCGGATAATTACTCTTTGGCTGTTTTTCCGCTTGCACCAGCTGGACAATACGGTAACCGTTTAGTGATTGATTTATTCGATGAAGAAAAAATAAACCAAGGCGACCATACCCCCAAAAACGATCATCGAGATATTCTTATTGCCATTGATGCTGGCCACGGTGGTGAGGATCCTGGTTCTATAGGGGGTAAAGGCAGCTATGAAAAACGTGTTACGTTAGCGATTGCTAAAAAACTTGCTACCTATATTAATAATGAAAAAGGGATGAAGGCGGTAATGGTGCGCGATGGAGACTATTATGTTTCGGTCGGTCGACGTAGTGAAATAGCCAGAAAAAACCAAGTGGATTTTTTAGTGTCAATCCATGCCGATGCCTTTAGAACACCTCAACCTAACGGAGCCTCAGTCTGGATTGTATCGCACAAACGGGTTGAGTCAGAAATGGCCAAATGGCTGCGTAACCGCTCGAACAACTCCGAGCTTTTAGGTGGTGGCGGTGGTGTTATTAAAAATACCCGCGATGATAACTTGGCAAAAACCTTAGCAGATATGAATAAAGAGCATTCGCAGGGTGTCAGTATTAGCATGGCGAATAGCGTACTAAAACAACTGAAAAAAATTACTAAAATGCACAAGAAAGTTCCCCAACATGGTAATTTTGGTGTGTTAAAATCTTCAGATATCCCTTCGATTTTAGTTGAAACAGGTTTTATTTCTAACCATAGAGAAGAACAAAATTTAAACTCTAGTGCTCATCAGCGCAAGCTCGCTAAAGGTATTTTTAAAGGTATTAAAGACCATTTTATGATTCAACCGCCGATGGGCAGTTATTATGCCTCTATTGAAACACGACAACATAAAATTACTCGCGGAGAATCTTTATCTGTGGTTGCACAACGCTATAGTGTTTCAGTACGAGAATTAAAAATGGCAAATAGTTTAACCTCAAATACCGTTCGCATAGGTCAAACCTTAACCATACCTCGCGCCGATTAATTTATTATAAATAGTTAACAGATCAAAATTTATGACCATAGAAATCCTTCCAGCACGCCTAGCTAACCAAATTGCTGCCGGTGAAGTCGTAGAACGTCCTTCATCAGTGGTGAAAGAGTTAGTTGAAAACAGCTTAGATGCTGGCGCAACGACCATTAAAATAGACATTGAAAAAGGTGGCGCTAAACGTATTCGTATTAGTGATAATGGCTCGGGTATTGTTAAAGATGAACTAACGTTAGCGCTAAGTCGTCATGCGACCAGTAAAATTAAAGATTTAAATGATTTAGAAGGTATTTGTAGTTTAGGGTTTCGTGGCGAAGCACTGGCAAGTATTAGCTCAGTCTCACGTTTAACGTTGACGTCAAAACCTGCTGAGCAAGAATCAGCTTGGCAAGCCATTGCCGAAGGGCGAGATATGGCGGTAGCATTACAACCCGCTGCACATCCTAATGGCACGACCATTGATGTTGTCGACTTGTTTTTTAATACCCCCGCGAGACGAAAATTCCTTCGTACTGAAAAAACAGAGTTCACTCATATTGAAGAGGTCATTAAGCGTATCGCTTTGGCGCGCTTTGATGTTAGTTTTATTTTGTCACATAATCAGAAAGTGATTAAGCATTTTAAATCAGTCAATAATAAAAGCTTATACGCAAAACGGGTAGCACAAATTTGTGGTCAAAAGTTTATTGAGCATTCACTGGAAATTGACTGCCAGCATGGCGATTTACAATTATCAGGTTGGGTAGGGCTACCAAGCTTTGCCCGTAACCAAAATGATTTATGCTTTAGTTACGTGAATGGCCGTATGATGCGAGACAAGTTAATTAATCACGCCATTCGTCAAGCTTATAGTCATCTGTTACCTGCGGATACTTACCCAGCTTTTGTGCTGTTTCTGGTGCTTGATGTCCGAGAAGTTGATGTAAATGTTCACCCAGCAAAACATGAAGTACGGTTTCATCAAGGGCGTTATATTCATGATTTTATTTATTCGGTTTGTCATAACGCGTTAAGCGAAAATGCTAATGTTGGCTTATTGCCTGAACCAGAAGATCAACCCTCGGCTACTTTACCACTTCAGCCTGAAAGCCATGCGGTAAATTATAGACAAGACAATCAGCTTGAGTCAGATGAAACCGGGCAGCAATTAACGCGTGATTATATTAAGCCATTGACGAAAGTTACCGATGTTCAAAGCGAACCCTATCAAGGTAGCAATCCAGGTAGTCAAAAGAATTATTCTTCTTATACGCACAGTAATAACCAAGTGAGCAGAAATGCTGCGCAAGCTTATCAAACATTGATGACGCCTTTGTCTAATGGAAAGTCAGATGAAGACAGTACCGCTCTGCCAATACACGAGGTGAATGAAAATGAGCACTTAGCGTTAACCAAGATTATTGATGAAAAATATGCGGTGATAACGTTAGACAATGAACTACGTTTATTGGCATTAAACAAAATAGAGCAAGCGGTTAAATTCTTCGAAGTAAAAAACAGATGGCAGCATAATTTTGTTAGCCAGCCGTTACTATTGCCGATTAAGATATCGTTAACGCAAGCACAAGTCACTTTTGTTGAAGCGCAGACTGATGCACTGAAAAAAATAGGTATTGTCGCGAGTGTTTTATCTAAGAGCAGCATACAAGTACGAGAGTTTCCGGCCTTGTTAAGAAATAAAGATGTAAATTTAAGTGTTAATAAGCTCTTAACTCTTTTGTGTTTAGAAGATGGACAAGAATTAACAAATAGTGATTGGCAACAAGCCTTTGCAAGTTTATTATCCGCTGATTCTTACGATAACCAACAAGCTAAAAGCCTACTCCGTTTGAGTCAGCAACAATTAAATCCTACCTTTGAGCAGCAGCTACGCTTGAATTCGGTATTGATAGACCTCACATCATCAATAAGAATGTTAACGAATGCTACTTAAATTGATGCCTGACGCTTTATCAACAAACAATATTGACAGTAAAAACCGTAAATTACCGCCAGTCATTTGTTTGATGGGGCCTACTGCATCAGGTAAAACAGCGTTAGCAATGGCATTACATGATGCCTTGCCATGCGATATTATCAGTGTTGATTCTGCGCTTGTTTATCGTGGTATGGACATTGGTACTGCAAAACCAACAGCAGAAGAATTAGCAAAGTATCCGCATCGATTAATTAATCTAATTGATGCCAGTGAGAGTTACTCTGCCGCTGATTTTTGTCGTGACGCTTTACTAGAAATTGAGAAAATTAGGGCGAATAACCGCATACCTTTATTGGTTGGCGGTACTATGATGTATTTTAAAAGCCTGATTGATGGTATTTCGCCTCTGCCGGCGGCCGATGTAAAAATTCGCCAAGGCATAGCCGACGAAGCTGAACAATTTGGCTGGGAGAACATTCATCAACAACTTGCTAGCGTAGACCCAGTTTCTGCCGAACGTATTCACAAAAATGATCCGCAACGATTAATGCGGGCATTAGAAGTTTACCGCCTAACGGGGAAAAGTATGACCGACTTAACGAAAGTTAAGGGTGAACGACTCAGTGGTGATGTTTTACAATTTGCTATCTCACCGAAAGAGCGTAAAGATTTACATGCTCGTATTGCGCTTAGGTTTGAACAGATGATTGAACAAGATTTTGAATCAGAAGTTGTTAAGTTAAAGCAGCGTGACGATTTGCATGAAAATTTACCCGCTATTCGTTGTGTTGGTTATCGACAGATGTGGGAATATTTAGATGGTGAAGTCGACCATGATGAAATGGTTTTCAAAGGCATTTGTGCGACGCGACAACTGGCTAAACGACAGTTAACTTGGTTGAGAAATTGGCCAAATTTACAATGGTTGCATATGGAAGACGAAAATAATTTAAAACTAATTATGTCTTCAGTAAGCAAACTTTAAACCTTGATGTATAATAAAAACAGTTGCATAGTAAGTAACTAGTTTTCTAGAGAAAAAACTCTTACATACATTTATTAAAAATAACAAAAAAGGGGCCAAACAATGGCAAAGGGGCAATCTTTACAAGACCCATTTTTGAATGCTTTACGACGTGATCGCATTCCGGTAGCAATATATTTAGTTAATGGCATTAAACTACAAGGACAAGTAGAGTCCTTTGATCAATTTGTTATTTTACTTAAAAATACAGTGAGTCAAATGGTCTATAAACACGCCATTTCTACTGTTGTTCCTTCACGGGCAGTTTCTACGATGCCAGCACCACAAACTGGTGATTATAGTCAGGAACAGCAAGATTAATGATTTCGTTGAGTTTGGTTGTACACCAAATATTACGTGTCCAAAAGTTTCTTTTGGTTTAACTATTTAGTTTATAGGTAATACTCAATTGTTTGATCGTTATCAAGCAGGTGAACAAGCTATTCTTGTTCACCTCGATTTCCCTGATGAAAATGCGCGCGAAGACTTACAAGAATTTGAAATGCTTGTTAGCTCTGCGGGCGTTAACGCGCTTGCAATTGTTACAGGTAAACGTACTACACCTCATACTAAATTCTTTGTTGGTAGTGGTAAAGCTGAAGAAGTTGCCGAGGCGGTAAAGTTACATCAAGCCAATGTGGTACTTTTTAATCATGCACTTTCTCCTTCACAAGAAAAAAATATTGAAGCATTGTGTGAGTGCCGCGTTGTTGACCGAACAACACTCATCCTAGATATTTTTGCCCAGCGCGCTCGAACACATGAAGGTAAGATGCAAGTAGAACTTGCGCAATTACGTCATATGAGTACGCGTTTGATCCGTGGCTGGACACACCTTGAAAGGCAAAAAGGTGGTATTGGCCTCCGCGGGCCTGGTGAAACTCAGTTAGAAACTGATCGTCGTTTACTTCGCGACCGTATGGTAAATATTCGTAAACGCTTAGAACGTGTGGAAAAGCAACGCCAGCAAGGTAGAAGAGCAAGAACACGCGCTGAAATACCGACAATTTCTTTAGTGGGTTATACCAACGCAGGTAAATCGACGCTGTTTAATATTATTACTCAGGCAGACGTTTACGCAGCAGATCAATTATTTGCAACCTTAGATCCCACATTACGAAAAATTGAAATTGAGGATGTTGGCCGAGCAATTTTAGCTGACACCGTTGGCTTTATTCGTCATTTACCTCATGATTTAGTCGCCGCTTTTAAAGCAACATTGACTGAAACCCGTGAAGCTGAACTATTATTGCATGTCATTGATATTTCAGATGATAGGCGAACTGAAAATATTGAACAAGTTGAAACGGTTTTAAAAGAGATCGAAGCGGGCGATGTTCCGCAATTATTAATTTGTAACAAAATAGATGCTTTGGAAGATATTGAACCACGCATTGACAGAGACGATACAGGTCTACCTATACGAGTATGGTTATCTGCACAAAAAGGCATAGGGATTGAATTACTTTTTCAAGCGCTAGCTGAACGACTCGGCAAGAAAATAGTCAAGCATAACTTATGCTTACCTCCTAGCGAAGGTAAACTACGTGGTGTGTTTTATCAATTAAATTCTATTGTTGATGAACGGTATGACGAAGATGGAAATTGTTTATTGAAAATTAAATTACCTGCAAGAGAGTGGGATAGATTAATTAAACAGAGTGAAGCTGATATAGAAGGCTTTATTGAACGTAAACAGACTGATATATTACCGTAATGGGTAAATAGTAGTTTTAGCACTTATTTAAATTTATAGTTAGTGGAGAAGACCATGGCGTGGAATGAACCGGGGAATAATGATAAAGACCCCTGGAAAAAGAAAGATGATAAGAATCAAGGCCCACCAGATTTAGACGATTTACTAAAAGATATTGGTAATAAGTTTGGCGGTATTTTTGGCGGAAAATCATCAAAAGATGGCAGCAAGAAAGGCGCATCGAATGTTGGTATCGCTATTGCGCTAATCGTGGGTATTCTTGTTTATGCTTTTAGTGGTTTCTACACCATTAAAGAAGCTGAAAAAGGTATCGTATTACGTTTCGGGCAATACGATGGCACAGTTGAACCAGGTTTACGCTGGAAATGGACATTCGCCGAACGTATTATTCCTGTTGATATGCAAACAACACGCGACTTACCTGCATCTGGTTTTATGCTAACCAAAGATGAGAACGTGGTACGTGTTGAAATGCAGATACAGTATCGTGTTGTTGATGCCCGTGATTATATTTTCAGTGTTACTGATGCTGACGACAGTTTAAGCCAGTCACTAGACAGTGCTTTACGCTTCGTTATTGGTGATTCTAAAATGGATGATATTTTAACAAGTGGCCGTGAAAAAGTGCGTCAAGATGTCTGGAAAGAATTAGATGACATTATTGCCCCGTATAATCTTGGTCTAATTGTTGTCGATGTTAACTTTAAAGATGCTCGTCCTCCTGAAGAAGTCAAAGATGCTTTTGACGATGCTATTTCAGCACAAGAAGATGAAGTTCGTTTTTTACGTGAAGCCGAAGCCTATGCCCGTGGTATTGAACCAAGAGCACGTGGCCGAGTGAAACGTATGGAACAAGAGGCCATCGCTTATAAACAACAAACGGTATTAGATGCCGAAGGTGAAGTTGCTAAATTCAATAAATTACTTCCAGAATACCTTGCTGCTCCAGAAGTTACTCGCCAGCGTATGTATTTATCAACAATGGAAAATGTTTATGCCAATACCAGTAAGGTTATGGTTGATGTTGAAGGTGGCAATAACATGATGTATTTACCATTAGATAAAATGATGCAAAATCAGTCTTCTGGTCAACGTACTTTACCTGAGAGCCAAACGCGAGCGACGCAATCGATTAATACCCAAAGTACTGCGCCTGATTTATCAGGTCGTGCAGACAGATTTAACGAAGGGAGAAATTAAGCAATGAAAAACTTTATTATTGCCCTAATTGTATTATTCTCAGTATTAACCGTCTCTTCTGTTTTCATTGTTTTTGAAGGACAACGTGGTATCGTTTTTCAGTTTACAAAAATTAAACGTGATGCTAATTCAGGTGAAATGCTTGTTTATGAACCGGGTTTACACTTTAAAATACCCTTTATTAACAACGTTCGCAGACTTGATGCTCGTATTCAAACGCTTGATGAAGCGCCTGATCGCTTTGTAACATCTGAGAAAAAAGATTTAATGGTCGACTCATTTGTTAAGTGGCGTATTGTTGACTTTTCAACGTTCTACTTACGTACTTCTGGCTCAGTAGAAAATGCTCGTGCGTTATTGAAACAAAAAGTAAATAATGGTTTACGTACTGAGTTTGGTACGCGCACCATTAAAGAAATTGTTTCAGGTGACCGTGACGGCATTATGGCTAAAGCGTTAGCAAGTGCCTCAAGTAGTCGTGAAGACTTAGGTATTGAGGTTATTGATGTACGTATTAAAGCGATTAACTTACCCGCTGAAGTCAGTGCTTCTATCTATGACCGTATGCGAGCAGAGCGAACAGCTGTAGCAAAAGAGCATCGTTCTAAAGGTCAAGAGCAAGCGGAAATTATCCGTGCTACGATAGATTCGAAAGTAACTGTTATGTTAGCGACAGCACAAAAAGAAGCACAAGAAATGCGTGGTGAAGGCGATGCGTTAGCGGCTAAAGTTTATGCTGATTCATATGGACAAGATCCTGAGTTTTTCAGTTTTTACCGTAGCCTTGAAGCATATGAAAAAAGTTTTAGTAGTAAAAGTGATATCTTGGTGGTTAAACCCGATAGTGATTTCTTTAACTACTTAAAAGAAGGCGCTACAATTAAAAAGTAGTCTACTTTTTTGATAAAAAAGCCATGACTTGTCATGGCTTTTTCGTATCTGCTAGTTACCTATAGAAGTGATTGAGGAGTAATAACATGGTAGAGACACTATTAACGGCATTTGCTTTGGTACTGATTTCTGATGGACTCATTCCTGTACTTTTCGTATCGACTAGTTACCTATAGAAGCAATTGAGGAGTAATAACATGGTAGAGACACTATTAACGAACGGCATTTGCTTTGGTACTGATTACTGATGGACTCATTCCTGTACTTTTCGTATCGGCTAGTTACCTATAGAAGTAATTGAGGAGTAATAACATGGTAGAGACACTATTAACGGCATTTGCTTTGGTACTGATTATTGAGGGGCTTATTCCTGCACTTTTTCCAAATAAGTGGCGCGACACTATGGAAAAGTTAGCGCAACAATCAAGCTTATCTATTCGTAATATTGGCATTAGCTTACTCGTCGTAGGCACATTTATTTTATGGTTACTGAGTTATTAGACTAAAGAATGACATAAAAGTTTTTCATAACCCCTTTAGTTAATTGAATATTTTTAAATTGCATTAAAAATCATCATTTATTACTTGGACTACTATTTGATTTTTGATAAAATCCCCGCCTAATTTTTTATCGAAATTGAAAACATGGGCAAAAACGTCGTAGTTCTAGGCACCCAATGGGGTGACGAAGGTAAGGGTAAGATTGTTGATTTACTCACAGATAAAGCTAAGTACGTCGTACGTTATCAAGGAGGCCATAATGCAGGTCATACTTTGGTAATAGACGGTGAAAAAACCGTACTTCATTTAATTCCATCGGGCGTATTACGTGACAATGTGAAATGTTTAATCGGCAACGGCGTAGTTTTATGCCCGAAAGCCTTGATGACAGAAATCGCAATGTTAGAAGCCAAAGGCGTTCCTGTACGTGAACGTTTACTTATTAGTGACGCTTGTCCGTTAATTCTTCCTTATCATAATGCTCTAGATGCTGCGCGAGAAATCGCTCGCGGTAATAAGCCTATTGGTACGACAGGGCGTGGTATTGGTCCAGCTTATGAAGACAAAGTTGCTCGCCGTGGTTTACGTGTTGGCGATTTAGTTTGTGCTGAGTCATTTGCGATTAAATTAAAAGAAATTGTTGATTACCATAATTTCTCTTTAGAGCATTACTACAAAGTTGCACCCGTTTGTTATGACACTGTGCTTGCTGATGCTTTATCAGTTCGTGACGTTATCCTTAAAATGGTTGCCGATGTCGCTGAAATTCTTGATCAAGCCCGTAAAAACGGCGAATCAATTATGTTTGAAGGTGCTCAAGGTACTTTACTTGATATTGATCACGGTACTTATCCTTATGTAACGTCTTCAAACACTACTGCAGGTGGCGTTGCTACCGGTTGTGGTTTTGGACCTCGTCATTTAGATTATATTCTAGGTATTACTAAAGCATACACGACACGTGTTGGCTCTGGTCCTTTCCCTACAGAATTAGATGACGAAATTGGTGAACATTTAGGTACTGTAGGCCATGAATTTGGCGCGACTACTGGACGTGAACGTCGATGTGGTTGGTTTGACGCGGTTGCTATGCACCGTGCCATTCAAGTTAACAGCGTAACAGGATTTTGTTTAACTAAACTTGATGTTTTAGACGGTTTAAAAACCCTTAAAATATGTACAGGTTACCGCACTGAAGCTGGCGACATTATTACTGTACCGCCTACAGCTGCTGAAGGTTATGACAGAATTACACCTGTTTATGAAGAAATGCCAGGTTGGTCTGAAGTTACTGTTGGCGCAACTTCTCGTGACGCTTTACCTGCTAATGCTATCGCTTACATTAAGCGTATTGAAGAATTAACAGGTGTACCGGTTGATATTATTTCAACAGGTCCAGATCGTAATGAAACCATTATTTTAGTAAACCCGTTTGCTGAGTAATTAGAGCGAATAATTTTTTTCTAAAATAAGACGAATAAAACCACCCCTGAGGTGGTTTTTTTTTACCTAAAATAAATTATTTCAATGGCCATTATTGAATATAAATTCAAAAGCAATTAATCAACGTAATAAGCGATAGTGACAACGTTGATGAAGATTAATTATTAATTGGATAACTTCACCGATAAATTCGTTGTTGTGTATTGAAAAAAAGAAAAATCGATGGCTAAATTTTTTAAGTCAAAGAAGTTTATAAAAGTGGTCATAAAATACGGTGAATAGATTAAGCTGTATAGCGAATATTTAGTTTTATGATGTGCAATACAAAAGGGCTAAGGGTATGTTTGTTATAGCTTCTAGCACTTTTTATATAAGAATAACGTTGGAACAAAATGTAAGATTACAATAGTATATACCCGTTACTTTTTAAAGATCACAGACAAAGGTGTATCTTGATTGATAACGAGTCTATAAAACTATGCTGTATATAAACAAAATAAAACGTGAAAAATGGCATATATAAGACAATAAATTCACCTAACGCATAGGATCAATCATGACTGACTTTCGCCAACAAGCACTTGATTACCATCAATTCCCAACACCTGGAAAAATAAGTGTTGAATTAACCACGGCCGCTGAAACTAGCCGTGATTTAGCACTCGCCTATAGCCCAGGTGTTGCTGAACCGGTTCGCGCAATTGCGGCAAATCCCGATGATGTTTACAAATATACGGGCAAAGGCAATACCGTCGCTGTTATTACCAATGGTACCGCTATTTTAGGGTTAGGTAATCTAGGTGGTATGGCGGCTAAGCCGGTAATGGAAGGCAAAGCATTATTATTTAAGCGATTTGCAGGTATTAATTCATTTGATATCGAAGTTAAACATAAGACAGTTGAAGAATTTATAAATACGGTCGCCAACATCGCTGACAGTTTTGGTGGTATTAACTTAGAAGATATTAAAGCACCAGAGTGTTTTGCTATTGAAAAGGCACTTATTGAACGTTGTAAAATACCGGTATTTCACGATGACCAACATGGTACGGCTATTGTTACTGCTGCTGGAATGATCAATGCCTTGGAAATCCAAGGTAAAAGTATTAAAGATGCCAACATTATTTGTCTTGGCGCAGGCGCAGCAGCGATTGCTTGTATGGAACTATTAATCAAATGTGGCGCTCAGCGCGAAAAAATCTACATGCTTGATACTAAAGGTGTCATTCACACCCGACGTGATGATCTTAACGAATATAAGCGTATGTTTGCTAATAATACTGATAAACGTACCCTTGAAGATGTTATCGATGGCGCAGATGTATTTGTTGGTGTTTCTGGACCTAATCTACTTTCTGCTGAGCATGTAAAATTAATGGCACCCAATCCAATTATCTTTGCTTGTTCAAACCCAGATCCTGAAATAAAACCCTCATTAGCGCTTGCTGTTCGTGATGATCTTATTATTGCTACGGGTCGCTCTGATTACCCTAACCAGGTCAATAATGTGTTATGTTTTCCTTTTATTTTTCGTGGCGCTTTAGATGTTCGCGCTAGAACGATTAACGATGAGATGAAAATTGCCGCTGTTCATGCAATTCGTGAATTAGCAAAGGAACCTGTTTCGCAAGAAGTGTTAGATGCTAGTGGTGAGAAAAGTTTGACCTTTGGTAAGGAGTATATTATCCCTAAGCCGATGGATCCACGTTTGTGTGGTCGAGTAGCGCTTGCCGTTGCTAAAGCGGCGGTTGAGTCTGGAGTGGCAGCCCTAGAATTACCTGAAAACTATATGGAATAATCAGTAGTATTTATTAATAACGCTGTAAAAGGAGAGCTCGACTCTCCTTTTTTTATTTATGACAAATAGTAGGTTATTAAGGGCAAGTGGTCATGGTGACTCCAAGGCATCGATGTATTAGCTGCATTATTACCTCTTGTACGTCATCTATATTCCTGAAAAATCATTAATACTTGCACCTCTGTAGACAATGTCACCGATGGCAAAGCATAACAATATTGAGTAGGACGAATAACAATGAAAACTTCAACGAAAGCCGTTTTACTCTCAGCACTTGTTTACCCGGGTATTGGCCAACTAATGTGTCACGCTTATCGACGGGCTACGTTATTTATTTTAAGTTTTTCTGTGACGGTATATTTGTATATTGAAGAAGTGATGAGGCAATATCAGCCACTTATTAATAAAGTTAAATCAGGTGACGTTGCGCTCAATAGCCAAGCACTGATCGCTGAGATGTCAAAAAATCCCATTATTGTTGACCCTATCTTAATGAGTACATTAACCTATACGCTATTAACTTGTTGGTTACTGGCTATTGTAGATGCTTACCGTATGGGCATAAAAAAAGACGCCAGAGCGTCTTTTTGAGGAAGTGTATTAAAACCCTAAGCTACTCGTCTTCAATTTCAAATTGACTGAAGTCGGTAATACCTTTTGCTATTAAGGCTTCGCGCACACTTTTAGGTAGCATCTCTGTATTGTCTTTTGTTAAATCGCCATCATCAGGAAGAGGCTGTCCGGTAAAAGCATGCAGAAAAGCTTCACATAACAATTCGCTGTTAGTTGCATGGCGTAAGTTGTTAACTTGCCGACGAGTACGTTCATCCGTTAACACTTTCAGTACCCGCAACGGGATTGAGACCGTGATTTTTTTAACTTGCTCACTTTTTTTACCATGTTCGGCGTATGGTTTTATATAATCGCCATTCCACTTTGCCATTTAATTACCTTTGTTTAGCTAAATTACTTTTTATAAGTTAGATTTTACTGGTTGTTGGCGTTGAGTCAATAACGAATGTGTAGAAGTTTAGAAGTCTAAAGTTCTTGACCGACAAAAGTAAAGCGTTTAGAGTTATAGACGTCCAAACATCTATTTGATTTTACTGCCCGATTGGAGCAAAAAATGACAAGCAAAAAACCAGCAACATTAGCTGTTAGAGCCGGCATTAATAGTGATGAACATCACGGTGCGGTTGTTCCTGCCATTCATTTATCGAGTACTTATGCTTTAAAAGGCTTCAACAATAAGCGCCAATTTGATTATTCCAGAACAGGCAACCCCACTCGAAGCACGTTTGCACAAGCTATCGCTGATTTAGAGCAGGGTGCTGTAGGCATTGTTACCAGCACAGGAATGTCAGCGGTGCACTTAATCTGTCAGTTACTGACAACAAAAGATACGGTTGTTATTCCACATGATTGCTATGGTGGAAGTTATCGCTTGTTTACTCACCTAGCAAAACGTGGCTTATTTAATGTGATTGTTGTTGATCAAAACGATGATCAAGCGTTAGCGCAAGCGCTTGAAAAAAAGCCAAGATTAGTTTTGATTGAGTCACCCAGTAACCCATTATTACGGCTGATTGATATAAAAAAGGTTACTCAAGCCAGTCATGCTGTTGGTGCTTTAGTGGCAGTAGATAATACGTTTCTTTCTCCCTTGTTACAGCAACCGCTATTATTAGGTGCTGATATTGTTTTTCACTCGACAACTAAATATATTAATGGTCATAGTGATGTTGTGGGTGGGGTGTTAGTAACAAAAGAAAAAGAACTGGGTGAAGAGCTAGCGTGGTGGGCAAATTGTATTGGTATTACGGGTTCACCTTTCGACAGTTATCTGGCATTACGTGGCTTAAAAACCTTACCACTGCGCATGAAACAGCATCAAGAAAATGCTAATGCTGTTGCAAAATACTTAGAAAATCATCGAGCGATTAACGCGGTATACTTTCCTGGTTTAAAAAATCACCCGGGACACGAAATTGCTAAGCGTCAGCAAAAAGATTTTGGCGCTATGATGAGTTTCGAAATAAAAGGTGGTGTTGAAGCGGTTAAAGTACTCTTTGACAACTTATCACTCTTTACCTTGGCACAGTCATTAGGTGGCGTTGAAAGTTTAATCAGTCATCCATCAACGATGACCCATGCAGGTATGGAAATTGAAGCACAAATTGCAGCGGGTATTACTCAATCTTTAATCCGAATTTCTGTGGGTATTGAAGATGTTAGTGATATTATTAATGACTTAGAACAAGCTTTATCGGCAAGCCAAATTTAAAGTTGTAGACTATTTTTAGTAGAAGAATTAATGAGTGAAAATGACACAGTCAAATACAGTAGAACAATTATCATCAGGGAATAATCAACTGGCGAAGCATGCTATTCATGTACATAAATTTGGTGGCAGTAGCTTAGCAACTACCCAATGTATTGAACGTGTGGTTGATATTATTCGTCAAAACTGTCAATTAAATGATTTAGTTGTTGTTTCGGCAAATGGAAACACTACGGATGACTTATTCAATATTTATAAACTCGCACTTGAAAAAAGTGACGAGCTGTTTTTGGCTATTGAAACACTAGAGAAATCACAAAGCACATTAATTGGTGAGTTATTGAACCCTAGCAGTGCAGCAGACCTTATCAAGGTTTTGTCTGATGATATAACACAATTAACGGCTTGGTTATCTGATCAGCCAAGCCAACACCATGCAGATATGTTGGCATTTGGTGAGCTGTGGTCGGCGCGTTTATTATCGGCGGTGTTAAGTGAAAAAGTTTGTCCAAGTTATGCTATTGATGCGCGTGACTTTCTGGTTATCAATAATGATAAAGACTGTGCAGTCGACAATCAGCAAAGTAGTCAAAATTTTCAGCAGAACTTACAAAAAGGAAAGTTGGCGGTTATTACTGGCTATATCACTAAAAATTCTCAAGGTGAAACCTGTACTTTAGGTCGTAATGGTAGTGACTATTCAGCAACAATTATTGCATCACTGTCGGGTGCGCTGAATGTTACCCTATGGACTGACGTTGATGGCATTTATAGTGCCGATCCTCGTATTGTACCACTTGCCCGTAAATTACATCGCTTACCTAATGGTGTCGCGAAAGAATTGGGCCGCTTAGGTAACCCGGTTCTGCATGCAAAAACCTTACAGCCGCTCACTAACCACAGCACACACCTTCATGTAGCAAGTAGCTTTGATCCTGAAATTTCTGGTACAGAGATAGGAAAATTTGGTCAAATTGCTAAACAGGAGTTGTCGGTTACCTCGCTTAACGATCTGTTACTGGTAAAATCGACCAGTTTAGCCGGTTCGTTTGGTGAACAAGCCAGTAATGAGTTTTCTGCGATATGTAGTGATGTTCAGCAAGGCTTTATGGTTATCCACCAAACACAACAAAAATTAGTGAGTCAGTGGCTGGCGAGTCATGATACCGAAGTATCATTCACACCAGTGTCGATTATAGCGATTGTTGGTCATAGTGTGGTAAATCAAGGTAATATCCAAGCGCGTTTTAAACGTGCCCTCAAACATACTCATGTACTGCAGGTGGTGAACTCGTTAAGTGAGCATAGTATTATCGCCATTCTTCAGCAGAGTTGTACCGGTGAGTTACTTAATAATGTTCATTATGATATGACTAAAGACGCTCGACACATAGGTGTTGTTGTTTCAGGGCTTGGTAATATAGGTCAACGATTCTTAGACTTGTTACCCGCGCAACTCAATCGAGTCTCTGTGTTAGAGAACGTTCATTTAGTCGGTTTAGTCACTTCTAAAAAAGCACTGCTTAATACCGATGGTATCGATGTTAATCAAGCAATGTCGCTTTATGAAAGAGATGCTACGCCTTGTGATAATGCTTTATTGATGTCGTGGTTAACGAACCATCCTTACGACGAATTAATTGTTGTCGATATCACCCCTAGCGAACATTTTAGTGATTTATACAGTGAGTTCTTTAAAGAAGGTATTCATGTTATTGGTGCCAATAAATGGGCGGCTTCTGCCAGTACCGCTCGCTATAATGACTTAGTATTAACCGCGGCTGAAAATAAAAGCTTATGGTTAGGCAGTACTACTGTTGGCGCCGGTTTACCGGTTAACTTTGCCATTAACGATTTATTGAAAAGTGGCGATAAGATAACGGAGATATCAGGAATTTTTTCAGGCACGCTTTCTTGGCTATTTGAAACCTACGATGCCAGTGTACCGTTTTCAACCTTATTAATGGATGCCTTATCACAAGGGATCACTGAACCCGATCCACGAGAAGATCTGTCTGGGCGAGATGTGCAACGAAAATTACTGATTTTAGCGCGTATGGCAGGTTTTGAATTATCACTTGATGATATTGAATGCGAAAATTTAGTGCCAGAATCCTTACAAGGGTTATCAACGACGGAATTTTTAGCAAAGTCAGCAGACTTGGACAGTTACTTTGCTGAACAACTCACTAGCGCATCTAAACAGCAAGCCTGTATTCGTTATATTGCAAAATTCTGTGTCAACGAACAAGGCCAATTGAGCGCTAAGGTTTATCTTGCGACGCTTGCTAAGAATGATCCCTTTGCCTCTTTAACTCCGGGTGATAATATCTTTTTAATTAAGAGCCATTGGTATCAAGATAACCCGCTTATTATTCGTGGACCAGGCGCGGGTCGTGATGTTACTGCGGGTGGCCTACATTCAGACTTAGTGAGTATTTGCCAGCAACTGGCCGGTAAAAAACACCAAGTTAAAATCAAAGGTCTAAGTTAAATTAGCTTAATCTAGCTATCATCATTATTACTACACTAGGCATTAATACGCTAAATGAGAAAAAGCACAACTTGTAGGTTGTGCTTTTTCTCAATCGATACTAATAAACACTTGTCTGTTATCGCATTATTAACTAGCATTTAGATAATTAAAAAAATTAGCTACTTAGCACAGGCACCAAGTTGTATTTACATGGAAAATAAAACCTATAGCGACAGCTATTTTACCAGCCAAGTAAAAAGTCTTTTAAGCAGAATTTATGGCCACAGCCAATTAAATGATTCCGTTCTTGATCGTGCGATTGAGTACTATGAAAAACAATCTTTTATTGAGCATAAGTTAGATGAACTCAAGCAAAATATTGAAAAAGTTAGTCGGCAAACAGCCACGGATAAAGCTAAAACTTTACGGGTAAGACTCGAACGTGAACAACGCAATTATTACGAGGAATTACGCTTTGAACGCAATGAGCGTCATCAACATCTCTATAAACTCTGTAAAGAGATCATCAAGTTGTCTGAGGGTGATTGCTTTGAAGACAGTAATCGTAAATCTAGCCAGCTTTTAGGTACCATACAATTAGTGAGTCCCACCCAGGGGCGAAAAATTGCTTTAACCAACGAGCAACATAAACCGCTTTATAAAAGCGTGTTATGTTTGCGTTTACTTGACCGACTATGCATGGATCAACATATTGTTGAGCCCTATATCAAGAGTGCTTTGGGGGATATCAACGCAGAGCAATATCAAACGTTGGCTCAAGATAACCCCGAGGCGTATCAAGCCTTTGTAGAGAAAGTAAAAATTCCACTGGTCATGGCGGCGCTATTACAAGATATCGGTAATAACCACCCCGAGTCGCTAGTCATTTTGCGTGGTGCAGATTATCAAAAAGATCCCCATCGAACCTTACCTATTGAAGAGCGAAAAGTACTCTTACAAATAAATTATCGAGAAACGGTTAAGTATCTTATTGATGGTATTGGCGCGGGTATATATATTGGTAATTCAAAAAAAGATCGCGACGAGCACAATGTCGTTGAGCATAAAAAATTATTGTTCATTAAGCATTTACTCAAAAGTGCCGTCAACCCAAAGAAGGGTATTGGCAACCTTCTTAAAGTACCACAAATATACAGTTCTATTATCTTGTCGACAAAAGATAGCTATAACTACAAATTATTACCGAAAGTTTATTATGTTCTTAATCAAAACGCGGAGCGGGGAGCTTGTTGTCAAGCAGTGGTTAATGCACTGACAAAAATTACTGGCCATTTTCCACAAGGTTATGGTGTTACCTATGTCCCGTATGAGCAAGATATTAACGACCGCTATGAATATGCCATCGTCAGCCAGCTTTATCCTGCAAATGCTGATTATCCTATTTGCCGAACGGCAACACGCAACTTAGCCTTCATAAGTCATGGACAAGAGATAGTCATTAAAAAATCTGCTAATTTATATTTTACTGAAACAGCTAAAAATTTCTCTACTATCAGTAAAGAGCGCCTCCATGAAATATTAGAGTTGTTAGTGTCAAATTCCCATGAGCGTAAACAACTAGATCTACTTCCTCGCTGTTGGCAGCCAGGAGAATTCTTTTCAGTCAATATTAATCAAAAGCTGTGGAACAAAGCTAAATAACGTTAAAGTCTTTGCTTTTATAACGCCATAGTGAAAACACTTAGCAAGTTAAGTAAGTAGACTTACCCTGTTGTTGTTATCAAAGAGGGATATTTACAGTAAATATTAATCAAAAGCTGTGGAACAAAGCTAAATAACGTTAAAGTCTTTGCTTTTATAACGCCATAGTGAAAACACTTAGCAAGTTAAGTAAGTAGACTTACCCTGTTGTTGTTACCAAAGAGGGATATTTACAGTAAATATTAATCAAAAACTGTCAAATAAGGCTAAATAACCATAATGCTTTTTCACTGTCTGTTAAAGTTCAGGTAAAATGGCGTTTATTACTTTGCATAACTTTGGAATATCTCGTGAGCGATCAAGAAAAAAGACTGAATAAATTTATCAGTGAATCAGGTTACTGCTCGCGCCGAGCTGCTGATAAGTTGATTGAAGAAAGTCGAGTTACGATCAATGGTAAAACCCCTGAGTTAGGTACTAAGGTACAAGCGGGTGATGTGGTTTTTGTTGATGGTAAGCAAATTGGTGCTATGCCGGCTAATAAATCTGACCGGGTTTACATTGCTTATAACAAGCCAGTGGGTATTACCTGTACGACCGAGTTACATGTTAGAGGTAATATTATTGACGCTATTGGTCACAAGGAAAGGATCTTTCCGATAGGGCGCTTAGATAAGCCTTCAGAAGGATTAATTTTCTTGACCAGTGATGGTGATATCGTTAATAAAATTTTGCGCGCTGAAAATGCCCATGACAAAGAGTATATTGTCACGGTTGATAAACCCATCAGTGAGCGTTTTATCCAACGGATGTCAAAAGGTGTACCTATACTGGGAACCATCACTAAACCCTGTCTTGTTAAAGTAGAAAGTAAATTTGTTTTTCGTATTATCTTAACGCAAGGCTTAAATCGTCAAATTCGTCGGATGTGTGAATATTTAGATTACGAGGTTTTACAGCTAAAACGTTCGCGTATTATGAGTGTCGAGCTGGGTGATTTACGACCAGGACAATGGCGAGATTTAACCACAGCGGAAATGGTTGAAATTAATGCAGCGGTAGCCACGTCGACGAAAACAGCTTTACCAAAAGAAATCGATGAATCGGGTGATCCATGGGCAACCGTTATTGCAGTAACAGACATAGAAAATGATGTTAAAAAATAAAGCTTAGTTATACTAAACGTTAATTACGTTTGGTTTTTAAGGCAATAAAAAAGGACGCCTAAGCGTCCTTTTTTTGTTTTCTTACTTAATGCTTACTATTTTCTAGCAGCATCTTTTGCTTCTTTAGCTGCTTTAACTTCAGCGATAACAACTTCTGCTACGTTATTAGGACAAGGCATGTAGTGAGAGAATTCCATTGAGAATTGACCACGACCTGATGTCATTGTACGTAATGTTCCGATGTAACCAAACATTTCTGAAAGAGGTACGTCAGCTTTAATACGAACACCAGAAACACCTGCGTCTTGACCTGCGATCATGCCACGACGACGGTTTAAATCACCAATAACATCACCAACGTGATCATCAGGCGTAAACACATCAACTTTCATGATAGGTTCGATTAACTGTGCACCAGCTTTTGGAATTGACTGACGGAAAGCACCACGAGCAGCAAGTTCAAAGGCAACAGCAGATGAATCGACCGCGTGGAAACCACCATCGTATAATTCAATTTCAACGTCAAGTACAGGGAAGCCAGCAAGAACACCAGTATCCATCATGCCTTTGAAGCCTTTCTCGATTGCTGGGAAGAATTCCTTAGGAACATTACCACCAACAACAACAGAGCTGAATACGAAACCAGTACCAGGTTCGCCGGGCTTAATACGGTAATCAATTTTACCGAACTGACCAGAACCACCAGATTGTTTCTTATGTGTGTAAGAATCTTCAATTGCCGTAGTGATTGTTTCACGGTACGCAACTTGTGGCTTACCAACTTCTAATTCAACACCGTAAGTACGTTTTAGAATATCTACTTTGATATCTAAGTGAAGCTCACCCATACCAGATAAAATCGTTTCACCTGAATCGATATCAGTTTCAACTTTAAAAGTAGGATCTTCTGCAACCATTTTACCGATAGCAAGACCCATCTTCTCAGTTGAACCTTTATCTTTAGGTGTTACAGAGATTGAAATTACTGGCTTAGGAAATACCATAGCTTCTAGAACGATAGGGTGCTTAGGATCACATAATGTGTGACCTGTCTGAACATTACTCTTCATACCAACAATCGCGATAATATCACCAGCTTGTGCTGAAGTAAGTTCGTTACGGTCATCAGCTTGCATTTCACACATACGTCCAACACGCTCAGTTTTACCTGTAGCAGCGTTAAGAATGGTATCGCCTTTCTTCAATGTACCTGAATAGATACGTACGAAAGTTAATGTACCAAAACGGTCATCAGTGATTTTGAATGCTAACGCTTTGAATGTTTCTTCTGCAGAAACAATTGCGAATTCGCCATTAGGCGTGCCTTCTTCATCAGTAAGTGGTTGAGGATTAACATCTGTAGGTGAAGGCAAGTAATCAACAACAGCATCAAGAATTAATTGAATACCTTTGTTTTTAAATGCAGAAGCACCGTAAGTTGGGAAGAAAGTCATATCACGAGTACCAGTACGGATACACGCTTTGATTTGTTCTGTAGTAGGAACCATTTCCCCTTCTAAGAACTCCATCAACATATCTTCATCAACTTCTAAAGCTGTTTCGATTAACTGTATACGGTACTCAGCAGCTTTTTCTACCATATCCGCTGGAATATCAGTAATTTCATAGTTTTCTGGAAGACCTGTGTCATCCCAGATGTAAGCTTTTTCGCTAAGAAGGTCAACAACACCAACAAAGTCATCTTCTTCGCCAATTGGCAAAGTCATAATAAGTGGCGTAGCACCTAAAACGTTTTTAACTTGCTTACAAACACGGTAGAAATCAGCGCCTAAACGGTCAAGTTTGTTGATCATGATAATACGAGCAACTTTTGAGTCGTTCGCGTAACGCCAGTTAGTTTCTGATTGTGGTTCAACACCACCAGAACCACAGAATACGCCGATACCACCATCAAGTACTTTAAGTGAACGGTAAACTTCAACAGTGAAGTCAACGTGACCAGGAGTATCGATGACATTGAAACGGTGATCGTTCCAAAAACAGCTTACCGCAGCAGACTGTATGGTAATACCGCGCTCAGCTTCTTGTTCCATGAAGTCAGTGGTAGATTCACCATCATGTACTTCACCAGTTTTATGGATCTGACCGGTTAATTTAAGGATACGTTCAGTTGTTGTGGTTTTACCAGCATCAACGTGAGCGAAGATACCAATATTTCTATATTTAGATAAATCTGCCATTACTTTACTCTATTTAAGTCGCTACTAAAAAAGCGGAATTGTTGAAAATTTGCGCGCGAGTATACCATTAGTAAGTTCAAACAAAAATAAAAAATGAAAATTAATTAATAACAGTGATAAAAAGTTGGGCTAATCTGACGGTGTTTTATCGTGAGTTTATGGCATTAATTATCGAATTATAGCGAGTTGTCGACGGCCAAGACTTTAATAGCTTGTTTGATAAGGTGCGATAGCTGTTTTTAATGATACCTTAACTAACATAATTGCGACCTTTTACACGACCCAATTGTTATACTTATTAAGACAGCTAAAAAGGGATCAGTTTTGACGAAATGGAATGACAAGCTACTGGAAAGTATGAAGCAGGGTGATGAGGTGGCATTCGAGCAATGTTACCGGTTACTCTCTCCTATTATCTTTACTGCAATTCTTAAGATTTGTAAAAACCGCCATGATGCTAATGACCTATTACAAGATACCTTTGTAGATGCTTTTGACAATTTAGCTTCTTTCCATCAACAGGTACCTTTTATTGCTTGGCTAAAAAGAATAGCCTTTAATAATACGTTTAATTTTTTAAAAAAAATTAAACGCTTAACAATTGGCACTGACCATTTACCCGAAGCGGTGTCTTTGGAAAATAGTATTGAAAGCGACTATGAGAACCGCAATTTATTACTTTACTTGTTTGAGCGATTGTCCGAAATGGAGTGTTTGATTATGTGGCTATATATAGCAGAGCAATATAAGCATAGTGAAATAGCGGAAGTTATTGGAAAAACGCCAAGTTATTCAAAATCAGTTGTCTGTCGATGTTTACAAAAGTTAAGGGCGAATGCAGAGGTAAAAAAGTATGCTAATTAGCAAAATAAATGGTGATGACTTACCTGAGCAAACGCGTCAGCTTGATTCATATTTAACCCTTGATTCGGTGCGTAAAGAAATAACTGCATTGCAACAGTCGGCAGATGAAATAGCGCTAGAAACACCCGATGAACTCAATTGGCAGAAAATTAATCATCGTTTAGCCACTTCAACTCATCGTACAAGGGGGCAGAGTAAATCTACAAATATATTTACAGAGAAAAAACCGTTACTCGCTATGGTTGCGTCTTTGTCATTTTTATTTATAGGTGGTTTGAGTTGGTATAACTATCAATTACAACAACAGTTAGTTATGGCATTAAAAACTAACCAAAGCATGGAATTACAACTCGCTGAATATAGCCAGCTACAAGTAAATCAATACTATCTATTGCAAGAAATCTCTGCGGTGGAAGCCAAGCTGCTTAACGAACCATCTTTGAAAGTTAAGGTAGCGATATTAAAACACAGGAGCGCATTAATGCAACAAGTGCTCGAGTATCAACAAGGAGGTAACGATGAGTTTAGTATTTAAGGCCTTATTCACTAATAAGTATAGTGGTGTGTTATTAGTGCTGCTTTTATCAAAGCCCTTATTCGCCGCAACGCCACAAACGCATGAATGTGCAACGCTAGCGCTGACCGCTAATAATCAACAAAACCAGGCGATAACCTACCAGCTGTTGTCACATAACAATAGTGCGATTGATAACAACGCCTATTTAGATAATAGCTACCAAGCCGTGTTTATCGCTCCAGGACAACATAGCTTAAAGGTAAGGGCTTGGCGGACAGCCGATTATCTCAGTTACCACAATGGTATTGATATAAATAAACAGCAGGCATTGATTAAAAAAACTGTTGACCACCAGCTATTAATAACCGTGGTTGCCGACGCTAACTATCAACTGTTACCGATAAACGAAGAGGATGGAACTGTACTCGTCTTAGAAAAAAATCTGCAAAATTGTCATCCAGACACTCGCAGCGTGTTAGTAGCTAAGCATCAGCCATTAACATCCCAGATGATAAATTCGGTCTCCTTACCCGGAGATCTTGAGATACGCTTATATAATTTAATGGGAAAGTTAGCGCTTGAGAACTCATCAAGTATTAAGGGTTTAGTAGCAACAAGTAATATAGTGCCGCTTAGATTAATGGGGAGTTTTGGTCTGACGTTTGACCAAGGTAATGATACCAACAATGACACGCTGAAGGTATTAACCGTTCATCCTTTCTCAGTCGCCCATACCTTAAAATTAGCCAGTGGTGATGTGATTGTAAATCTAAACAATAAAAGTGACTTAACGGTAAAAGCTTCACCCAATCAGAAGTTTCAACACTATGTTAACCGTTTAGCTATTGGCGAGGATATAGAGATTACCGTTCGACGAGATAATAAAGAACGGCTATTAAAAGGTAATTACCAGCCAAAAATATTGCCTGAAAGCCACTATAAAATAAATGGTACTGCCATTGTAGATTCATTCGACGATAAGCAATGTGCATCGTTAAGTCGATACTTCACGGGGATAAAAGGCTATAAGATAATTAGCCACAATGGTCAGTCACTGAGTGAGCTTTATGGAAATTCAGCTCCAACAAGGTTAAGCCTGTCGCCAGGCGTTCATCGATTTCAAGCGGTATTTTCTCCTCGACCTACTAGTGCCATTAATAGTCAAATGGCGAGTACCCTTGATATTGCCCCAAGAATATCGGGCGGTAGCCGAGCGGGTGAAGCGGGTATTAAAACCTTAATCCGTACAAGAACAGGTTCGATTAATGGTTGGTTCGGTAATCCTACTGATCGTAATTCAGCCAGAACCAATGGTACGATAGTCGACGATTATATCATTGAGCCAATGGTGGGGCGGCCATTACTGAATGTTACCCTAAATGTTGAACAGGCTAAGCAATATAAATTAACGCTAGCACAGGAATCTACTGAGTCTAAACAGTCGATTTATGAAATTACGTCAACAGCTACGTTAAGTGAAATAGATTGTGCTGAAACTGTCTTATCGGCAATTTTATCGCCGCCATTAACAACGCAGTCCTTAATAAATAGTCAGACCTTAACGCCTTCACTTCAGTACGAGTTAGATCAATTGTTGTTAGAAGTGGCCTCTTATTATCAGCTCAGTGGTATTAACACCGGTATTGTTGATATTTACCGCGAGAAAAAGCTCGATAATAAGTATGGCCTTATTGGTAAGATGACTGATTATCGAGCAGGTTATGCCTTGTTAGTTAAACAAGTCAGTAGTAATAGCATGGCAAGTCGGGCAGGTTTGATGGCGGGAGATAAAATATTGGCTTTAAACAACACCATTTTTATTAATAACAAGCCAAGTGAATTTTTAGCCGGTATAGCAAAGTTAAAAGCGGATGAAGTCTATACATTACTTATTTTAAGAGAAAATGAACAACGTGAGTTCGTTGCGGTTTACCAAGAAAAAGATCTTCCTGCTTTCTTCTTGTCAGTAGATATGAGCTCTGTAGCACAAGCCCAACAGGCTTTGGATCGGATAAACAGTTCAAACTAAGCTGATAATAGGGATAGCCATTTGTACTAAAAAGCAGATAACCTATATTAACAATCAATAACGGAGACAACTGATGAATAAATTTACAATTATAACCGCGTTATCATTAATACTGGCTGGATGTAGCGCTTATCAAATCAAAGCCGATGTTGATGAAGGTAAATTTCGCTTTGTTAACTTTGAAAAAGAACGGGGTAAGCAATTTGAGTATATCCATCTTATGTGTCTGTATAAAAGGCCAATTGAATGGAATCTACCTAAGCAGTATCAAGCAGGTAATCACCAATTATGGGTAAAAGCGCAAATTTATCAAAATGGCATGAGCATTCGTGAAAAGAATGCCTTCGTTAAATTTGACGTAACGTTAAAAGCAGGCCTGAGTTATAAATTGAACCGCTCTTTTGATGATGATAATAATATTTCCATTTGGATCGAAGAAGAACAGTCTAAAAATATTGTTTCAGAAATTATTACCACTGAACTCCTTAGACCCTTGCTTATTGAAAAATCATTGAGAACTGAGCAATGTGAGTCGGGATCAATTTAGTCTGATCGCCACCGCATCTGAGCTTTAGTGATAAAAAATATTTAGGCTTGATAAATATTATCAGTTATGTATAATACGCATCCGCACATCGCTCACGCTTTGTGCGGATTTTCACCTTAGCCTTTACGGTTAAGGTTTACAGCAGCTCCGATAGGGAGTTGAATGTTATTAGCGATACACCCCCCTTTTACATATAAAAGGTGATGGGATGTATTTTGTTGTTCTTTAAAAATGGGGATTTGATTAATGTCAAATCAAAGAATTCGCATTCGTTTGAAAGCGTTCGATCATCGTTTGATTGATCAATCAACAGCTGAAATCGTAGATACTGCAAAGCGCACTGGTGCTCAGGTTCGTGGTCCAATTCCACTTCCTACACGTAAAGAGCGTTTTACTATCTTGACTTCTCCACACGTTAACAAAGATGCGCGTGATCAGTATGAAATTCGTACTCACAAACGCATGATTGATATCGTAGAGCCAACTGAAAAGACTGTAGACGCATTAATGCGTTTAGATCTAGCAGCTGGCGTTGACGTTCAAATCAGCTTGGGTTAAGGGGTTTTAACAATGACTATTGGTCTAGTTGGACGTAAAGTAGGCATGACTCGTATCTTCACTGAAGATGGCGTTTCAACACCTGTAACCGTTCTAGAAGTTGAAGCCAACCGTATTTCTCAAGTGAAAACTTTAGAAACTGACGGTTACTCGGCGCTTCAAGTTACAACAGGTAGCCGTAAGGCTAGCCGTGTTACAAAACCAGCAGCTGGGCATTTCGCTAAAGCTGGCGTTCAAGCAGGCCGTGGCCTGTGGGAATTCCGCTTAAACGAAAATGAAGGCGAAGGTTTAGAATTGGGCGGTGAAATCACTGTTTCAATTTTTAATGACACTAAATTAGTAGACGTAACCGGTACATCTAAAGGTAAAGGCTTCCAAGGCGGTATTAAACGCTGGAACTTTACTATGCAAGATGCTACTCATGGTAACTCTGTCTCTCACCGTTCAAACGGTTCGTTAGGTCAGTGTCAAACACCAGGTCGCGTTTTCAAAGGCAAAAAAATGTCTGGTCACATGGGTTCTGTGCGCTGTACTACACAAAACCTTGAATTGGTTCGCGTTGACGCAGAACGTAACTTGCTCCTTATTAAAGGTGCGGTTCCGGGTGCTATCAACGGTAACGTAATCATCAAACCAGCTGTTAAAGCTTAGTCCAGGAGATTCGTGATGGAATTATCATTAAAAGACGCTGCAGGTGCTCTTGAAGTTTCTGAAGCAACTTTTGGACTTGAGTTTAACGAAGCATTAGTACATCAGGTAGTAGTTGCATATGCAGCTGGCGCTCGTCAAGGTACTCGTGCTCAAAAGACTCGTTCAGAAGTAAGTGGCGGTGGTGCAAAACCTTGGCGTCAAAAAGGTACTGGCCGTGCTCGTGCTGGTACTAGCCGTGGTCCAATTTGGCGTTCTGGTGGCGTAACATTCGCTGCTAAACCTCAAGACCACAGCCAGAAAGTAAACCGTAAAATGTACCGTGGTGCGATTAAAAGCATCCTATCTGAGCTTGTTCGTCAAGATCGCTTAGTAGTGGTAGAAAACTTTACTGTTGAAACACCAAAAACTAAAGAATTAGTAGCTAAACTAAACGGCTTGGAGTTAAAAGATGTATTAATCATCACTCCAGAAGTTGATGAGAACTTGTTCTTATCAGCACGCAACTTGTACAAAGTTGACGTTCGTGACGTAGACGGTATTGACCCAGTTAGCTTGGTTGGTTTCGAAAAAGTTTTGATGACTGCTACAGCAGTTAAACAACTTGAGGAGATGTTAGGATGATAAGCGAAGAACGTTTGTTAAAAGTGCTTTTAGCACCGAACATTTCTGAGAAAAGCACTATGGCATCTGAAGCAAACAACACTGTTGTTTTCAAAGTTGTTACTACTGCTACTAAAGCTGAAATCAAAGCTGCTGTTGAGAAACTTTTTGAAGTTTCAGTAGACGGTGTTCGCACATTAAATGTTAAAGGTAAAGTGAAACGTACTGGTGCTCGTTTTGGTCGCAGAAGCGACTGGAAAAAAGCATACGTTACTCTTGCTGAAGGCAGCGACATCGACTTCGTCGGCGCGGAATCATAGGAGTTTACGAAAATGGCTATAGTTAAATGTAAACCTACTTCTCCGGGTCGTCGCCACGTAGTTAAAGTGGTAAACACGGAGTTGCATAAAGGTAAGCCTTACGCACCATTACTAGACACTAAGTCTAAGTCTGGTGGTCGTAATAATAACGGTCGTATTACGGTTCGTCATATTGGTGGTGGTCACAAACAACATTACCGCATGATCGATTTTAAACGTAATAAAGATGGTATCCCTGCAAAAGTTGAACGTTTGGAATATGATCCAAACCGTTCTGCTAATATTGCACTAGTATTATATGCTGATGGTGAACGTCGTTACATCCTAGCCCCTAAAGGCTTAAGCGCTGGAGATACAGTCCAGTCAGGTGTTGACGCTCCAATCAAAGCTGGTAATACTATGGCTTTACGCAACACACCATTAGGTAGTGTTGTGCATGCAATCGAACTTAAACCAGGTAAAGGTGCTCAAATAGCACGTGCTGCTGGTACTTACGCTCAACTAGTTGCTAAAGACGGTGCATATGTCACTTTACGTCTTCGCTCTGGCGAAATGCGTAAAATTGAGTCTGACTGTCGTGCTACTTTAGGTGAAATCGGCAATTCTGAACACATGCTTCGCTCTTTGGGTAAAGCTGGTGCTTCAAGATGGCGCGGTGTTCGCCCAACTGTTCGTGGTGTTGCCATGAACCCAGTTGATCACCCACACGGTGGTGGTGAAGGTAAAACGTCTGGCGGTCGTCACCCGGTATCCCCTTGGGGCGTACCAACTAAGGGTTACAAGACTCGTTCAAACAAACGTACTGATAAATTTATCGTGCGTCGTCGTACTAAATAGTACATTTAATTAATACTCTGATTGTTTGAGCTTGGTTTACTTCGGTAAAGTTAAGTTCAACATGAAGGGTAAATAAAGAGGATTCACCATGCCACGTTCTCTCAAGAAAGGTCCATTTATAGACCTACACTTGCTGACGAAGGTAGAGAAAGCTCTGGAAAGCGGGAATAAAAAGCCAATTAAGACTTGGTCCCGTCGTTCAATGATCATCCCAACGATGATCGGATTGACCATAGCTGTCCATAATGGCCGTCAACACGTACCTGTATTTGTAACTGATGAAATGATCGGTCACAAATTAGGAGAATTTGCACCAACTCGTACTTATCGCGGTCATATCGCTGATAAGAAAGCGAAGAAATAGGGGAAATTGAATGGAAGCTATCGCTATACATAAATTTGCCCGCGGTTCTGCTCAGAAAGCACGTTTAGTTGTGGATCAAATCCGCGGCTTACATGTAGAGAAAGCACTTGAAATTTTAACTTTTAGCAACAAATCAGCTGCTGAATTAGTTAAAAAAGTACTTAACTCTGCAATTGCTAACGCTGAACATAACGAAGGTGCAGACATTGATGAACTTATCGTAAAAACTATTACAGTTGACGATGGTCCTACAATGAAACGTATTCGTCCTCGTGCAAAAGGCCGCGCGGATCGTATAATTAAGCGCACAAGTCACATTACTGTGATCGTGTCTGATTCTTAGGAGTATATTAGTATGGGTCAAAAAGTTCATCCTAACGGTATTCGCTTAGGTATCACGAAACCTTTCGCGTCTACGTGGTTTGCAAGTAACAAAGACTTCGCTGAAAATTTACGCGGTGACCATTTGGTTCGCGAATATTTGAAAGAGAAGCTTGTTCGTGCATCATTATCAAAAGTAGTTATTGAGCGTCCAGCTAAATCTATCCGCGTAACAATTCATACGGCTCGTCCGGGTGTTGTTATCGGTAAGAAAGGCGAAGATGTTGAGAAACTACGCTTAGCAGTTTCTAAAATTGCTGGTGTTCCTGCTCAAATCAACATTGCTGAAGTACGTAAGCCAGAAATGGATGCGCAGCTTGTTGCTGACAGTATTGCTAGTCAATTAGAACGTCGTGTGATGTTTCGTCGCGCTATGAAACGTGCTGTACAAAATGCTATGCGTCTAGGCGCAAAGGGTATTAAAGTACAAGTAAGTGGTCGTTTAGGCGGTGCAGATATTGCACGTGCTGAATGGTATCGTGAAGGTCGTGTACCACTACACACTTTACGTGCTGACATCGATTACGCTATTGCACGCGGTAACACAACTTATGGTGTTATTGGTATCAAAGTGTGGATCTTTAAAGGTGAAATCATTGGTAACATGCCTCTACAGGCAGAAGTACCAGCGGCTAAACCTAAAAGAAAAAACAACCGCAAGCCTAAGTAGGAGCTAAGTAATGTTACAACCAAAACGTACTAAATTCCGTAAGCAATTTAAAATGCGCAACCGTGGTCTTGCACACGTCGGTAGCTCAGTTAGCTTCGGTACTTTCGGTTTAAAATCAATGGAACGTGGTCGTATGACTGCGCGTCAGATTGAAGCGGCACGTCGAGCAATGACTCGTCACGTAAAGCGTCAAGGTAAAATCTGGATACGTGTATTCCCTGATAAGCCAATTACTAAAAAGCCTCTTGAGGTTCGTATGGGTAAAGGTAAAGGTTCAGTGGAATATTGGGTATGCCAAATTCTACCTGGCCGTGTTCTTTATGAAATGGAAGGTGTATCGGAAGAAATCGCACGCGAAGCATTTGCTTTAGCAGCGGCTAAACTTCCGTTCAAAACATCTTTCGTAACTAGAACGGTGATGTAATGAAAGCTAGTGAATTAAAAGATAAAAGCATTGAAGAGCTAAATACTGAAATGCTTGCATTATTACGCGAACAGTTTAACTATCGCATGCAAGCAAGCACAGGACAATTAGCACAAACTCATTTGCTAAGAACGGTACGTCGCAATATTGCACGTGTAAAGACTATCATAACTGAAAAGGCAGGTAAGTAATGAGCGAAGCTAAAATCCGCACACTACAAGGTCGTGTTGTCAGTGATAAAATGGATAAGTCTATCACTGTATTAATTGAACGTCGTGTTAAGCACCCTATTTACGGTAAGTACCTTACACGTTCAACTAAGTTGAAAGTGCATGATGAGACTAACCAATGTAATGCTGGTGATTTAGTAACAATTCGTGAAGTTGCACCAATTTCAAAGTCTAAAAACTGGACTTTAGTTGCTGTAATTACAAAAGCATAATTTACTTTTTGTAAATTTGTTTTAACGAACGTGTTAAATAAAAACCCTATCACAGTGTGATAGGGTTTTTTTTTGCTTAAAATATTGCCGACAACTAATGGCTTGATGATGAGATGCCAATGGTGTTAAAGGATATTTTACTAGGGTGAATGCTTAGCAATTGTTTATTTTTTAACTAAATAAGGTATCACTTTCATTTTGGTGGTGTTATAATCTCGCGCCCTCCGAATTCGTCTGACGTTTTTATGGGGGCAGTAGAAGGCAGTGACGGGTCAAATTTCTGGCCTTAAATTATATCTAAGTTTGTTTAGATAAATAGCGGAGTAAAACTCAATGATCCAAATGCAATCACAACTGAACGTAGCTGATAACAGCGGCGCTCGACGTGTACAGTGTATAAAGGTTCTTGGTGGTTCGCACCGTCGCTACGCGCGTATCGGTGATATCATTAAAATTGCAGTGAAGGAATCAAATCCTCGCGGCAAAGTTAAAAAAGGTGATGTTCTGACTGCGGTAGTTGTGCGCACTAAGAAAGGTGTTCGTCGTTCAGATGGTTCAACCATCCGTTTTGATGAAAACGCGGCTGTAATGTTAAATGCTAACTTACAACCAATTGGTACTCGTATTTTCGGTCCAGTGACGCGTGAACTTCGTAATGAAAAGTTCATGAAAATCGTTTCACTTGCACCTGAAGTACTATAAGGAGTCACGATAATGGCATCTAAGATTCGTCGTGATGATGAAGTTATTGTACTAGCTGGCAAAGACAAGGGTAAGACTGGTAAAGTCACTAAAGTTCTTGTTGATGACGGCAAAGTATTTGTAGAAGGCATAAACTTGATCAAGAAACACACTAAGCCTGTACCTCAGTTACAGCAGCCTGGTGGAATTATTGAAAAAGAAGCTTCTTTACAAGTTTCAAACGTAGCGATTGTTAACCCTAAAACGGGTAAAGCAGATCGTGTAGGCTTTAGAATTGAAGACGGCAAAAAAGTTCGTTTCTTCAAATCTAACAACGAACTAGTTTAATTATTGGAGTAAACGATGGCGAAACTGCATGATTTTTACAAAGATACTGTTGTAAACGACCTTCAGAAGAAGTTCGAATACAAAAGTGTCATGCAAGTCCCTCGGATTGAAAAGATCACCCTTAACATGGGTGTTGGTGAAGCTATTGCTGATAAAAAAGTATTAGACCATGCCACAAATGATCTTACTGCAATCTCAGGTCAAAAACCAGTTACGACTGTAGCACGCAAATCTGTTGCGGGCTTTAAGATTCGTGAAGGTTATCCTATTGGTACAAAAGTAACTCTACGTGGCGAACGTATGTGGGAATTTTTAGAGCGTTTAATTTCGATCTCTATTCCTCGTATCCGCGATTTCCGTGGCTTAAACCCTAAGTCATTCGATGGCCGTGGTAACTACAGCATGGGCGTACGTGAGCAAATAATCTTCCCTGAAATCGATTACGATAAAATCGATAAAATTCGTGGGATGGATATTACTATCACTACTAGCGCGAAGAATAATGAAGAAGGACACGCATTGTTGTCTGCCTTTAGCTTCCCGTTTAAGAACAAGGTGTAGAGTTATGGCTAAAACGTCAATGAAAGCTCGTGAAGCTAAAAGAACCAAATTAGTAGCACAGTACGCTGAAAAGCGTAGTGCATTAAAAGCAATCATCTCTAACGATAATTCTTCTGAAGAAGATCGTTGGGATGCTGTATTGAAACTTCAAAGTTTACCTCGTGATTCATCAAGTAGTCGTCAACGTAACCGTTGTAACATTACTGGTCGTCCTCATGGTTTCTTACGTAAATTCGGTTTAAGCCGAATCAAATTGCGTGAAGCAATGATGCGTGGTGAAGTTCCAGGTCTTAAGAAAGCTAGTTGGTAATTCACGGGAGTAAATTGTTATGATGACTGATCCTATCGCGGATATGTTTACACGCATTCGCAACGGTCAATCTGCAGCAAAAGTTGCAGTTACAATGCCATCTTCTAAAGTAAAAGTTGCTATCGCAAACTTGCTTAAAGAAGAAGGTTATGTATCAGAGTTTTCAGTATCAGGCGAAGTTAAGCCTGAGTTATCTGTAACTTTGAAATATTTTGAAGGTAAAGAAGTAATTGAAACGATCAAGCGTGTTTCACGTCCTGGTCTTCGTATATACAAAAGCTGTGATGAACTTCCTAAAGTTCTTGCAGGTATGGGTATTGCGATCGTATCTACTTCTAAAGGTCTGATGACTGATCGCGCTGCTCGCTCTGCGGGTATCGGCGGTGAAATCATCGGTTTCGTAGCGTAAGGAGAAATATATGTCTCGTGTTGCAAAAGCACCTGTCGTTGTTCCTGCTGGCGTTACTGTTACGTTATCAGGTCAAGACATTATAGTTAAAGGTCCAATGGGCGAATTATCTCGCACGATCCATAGTGACGTTGTTATTTCTCAAGAAGAAAATAGCATCATTACTAATATCGTTGCCGATGTTAAAGGCGCTTGGGCTCAAGCCGGTACTACACGTGCTTTAATCCAGAATATGGTTGAAGGTGTAAGTACAGGTTATGTAAAAACATTGTTATTAAACGGTGTTGGTTATCGTGCAAAAGCTGATGGTAAGTCTTTAAACTTATCTTTAGGTTTATCACACCCAGTTAACCACGCAATCCCTGATGGGATTACTGTTGAAACTCCTAGTCAAACTGAAGTCATACTGAAAGGTGCTGATAAACAGTTGGTTGGTCAAGTTGCTGCAGACATTCGTTCTTACCGTAAGCCAGAGCCTTATAAAGGTAAAGGTATACGTTATAGTGACGAGCATGTTCGCCGTAAAGAAGCTAAGAAGAAGTAGGATAATACTATGGATAAGAAAACATCTCGTTTGCGCCGCGCTAAACGCGCTCGTGCAAAAATTAGCGAGTTGGGTGCGAATCGTTTAGTTGTATTTCGTACTCCTCGCCATATTTACGCGCAATTGATCGCTCCAACGGGTTCTGAAGTTATCGCATCTGCGTCTACTTTAGACAAAGAAATCAGTGCTCAGTTAGATAAAACAGGTAACGTTGCCGCAGCAACTGCAGTCGGTACAGCAATTGCTGAACGTGCAGTAGCTAAAGGGATCACTAGCATTGCTTTTGATCGCTCTGGTTTCCGTTATCACGGTCGCGTAAAAGCGTTAGCAGAAGCAGCTCGTGAAGCTGGTCTGCAGTTCTAGGAGTTGATAATGGCTAATCATAATCAAGAAAACTCACAACAAAGTGATATGGCTGAAAAGCTAATTGCCGTTAACCGCGTTTCAAAAGTGGTTAAAGGTGGTCGCATATTCAGTTTCACTGCACTTACAGTAGTTGGTGATGGTGCTGGACGCGTTGGTTTTGGATACGGTAAAGCACGTGAAGTGCCTGCTGCAATCCAGAAAGCAATGGAAAAAGCACGCCGTAACATAGTAACCGTAGATTTGAAGGGTACTACTCTTCAGCATGTCATTATTGGCAAGCATTCTGGTTCTAAAGTTTACATGCAACCAGCTTCTGAAGGTACAGGTATCATCGCCGGTGGCGCGATGCGTGCAGTACTAGAAGTTGCAGGTGTTCAGAACGTATTGTCAAAAGCATACGGTTCTACTAACCCGATCAACGTAGTTCGTGCTACTGTTTCAGCTCTTGCGAATATGAAATCGCCGGCAGGTGTTGCAGCTAAGCGTGGCAAAACCGTTGCAGACATACTGGGGTAATTGAGCATGGCTAAAACAGTAAAAGTAACTCAAATGAAAAGTTCTATCGGTCGTTTACCGAAGCATAGAGCTACATTAAGAGGTCTTGGATTACGTCGTATCCGTCATACAGTAGAGTTAGAAGACACTCCATCTGTACGCGGTATGATTAACACAGTATCTTATATGGTTAAGGTGGAGGATTAATTATGCATTTAAATACTTTATCTCCTGCACCAGGTGCAAAGAAAGCTAAGAAGCGCTGTGGGCGTGGTATTGGTTCTGGCATTGGTAAAACAGGCGGACGTGGCCACAAAGGTCAGAAGTCTCGTTCTGGCGGTAGTGTACGTCCAGGTTTCGAAGGTGGTCAAATGCCATTGAAACAACGTTTACCTAAGTTTGGTTTCACGTCACGTAAATCTTTAGTTCGCGCTGAAGTACGTTTACATGAACTAAACAACATCACAGGTGATGTTGTCGATATCTTTGCTCTTAAAGATGCAAACCTAATTACACGTAACATCAAAACAGCAAAAATTATGTTGTCTGGTGATATTAACCGTCCAATTACGGTTCGTGGTTTAGGTGTTACTAAAGGCGCACGTGCAGCTATTGAAGCTGCTGGCGGAAAAATCGAGGAATAGTACAGCATGGCTACACCAGGAATGGCTCCTTCAAAAGGTAGTAAAGGCGCAGGCGGAATGTCTGAGCTCAAGCAAAGATTATGGTTTGTTCTCGGCGCACTAATTGTGTTTCGTTTAGGATCATTTGTGCCAATCCCTGGTATTGACGCCGCTGTATTAGCTCAGTTGTTTGAACAACAAAAGGGCACCATCGTAGAAATGTTTAACATGTTCTCTGGTGGTGCACTTGAGCGAGCCTCTGTATTGGCACTTGGTATTATGCCGTACATCTCAGCTTCAATTATCATGCAATTGCTTACTGTGGTTCATCCCGCAATGGCAGAGCTGAAAAAAGAAGGTGAAGCTGGACGTCGTAAGATCAGTCAATACACCCGCTACGGCACGTTAGTTCTAGCGACAGTACAATCAATTGCAATTGCAAGAAGTTTACCAGGAATGATGCCGGGTCTAGTAATGGACGCAGGTTTTGGTTTCTACTTTGCCGCTGTAGTAAGTTTAGTAACCGGTACCATGTTTTTAATGTGGTTAGGTGAACAAATTACTGAACGTGGTATTGGTAACGGTATATCTATCTTAATATTTGCAGGTATTGTTGCTGGCATGCCTTCAGCTGTTGCACAAACAGCAGAGATGGCGCGTCAAGGTGAATTGCACTTATTAGTATTATTGCTGATGTGTGTCATAGTATTCGCTGTAACCTTTTTTGTAGTATTTGTAGAACGTGGTCAACGACGTATTGTTGTTAACTACGCTAAGCGTCAGCAAGGCCGTAAGGTTTTCGCCGCGCAAAGCACGCATTTACCGCTTAAAGTTAATATGGCTGGTGTTATACCACCTATCTTTGCATCAAGTATTATCTTGTTCCCCGGCACTCTAGCGAGTTGGTTTGGACAAGGTGAAGGTGCAGTTGCTGACTTTCTACAAGAAGTATCTATTGCTATTTCTCCAGGTCAGCCGTTGTACGTTATGTTACTTGCCGCAGCGATAATATTTTTCTGTTTCTTCTACACGGCTCTTGTTTTCAATCCGCGTGAAACAGCAGATAACCTAAAAAAATCAGGTGCGTTTATTCCTGGGATTCGTCCTGGTGAGCAAACGTCTAAATATATAGATAAAGTGATGACACGCTTAACCTTAGCGGGTGCGTTGTATATTACCTTTATCTGTTTGGTACCTCAGTTCATGATCATCGCATGGGACGTTCAGTTCTACTTCGGTGGTACATCATTACTTATTATAGTAGTGGTCATTATGGACTTTATGGCACAAGTACAAACGCATATGATGTCTCATCAATATGACAATGTGCTTAAGAAAGCTAACTTAAAAGGTTAGGTCGTTAGACTTAACTCAATAGGTAAACGGAGTATAAAATGAAAGTACGTGCATCCGTAAAAAAGATTTGTCGTAATTGTAAAGTGGTTAAACGCAAAGGCGTAGTACGCATTCTTTGTGTAGAACCAAAGCACAAACAAAGACAAGGTTAAGCTTAGATTCATCTAAGCTGACAGCAATATCTTTTAGAAGTAGCATTGTGCAGAGATTTCTGTATAATGCCGCTTCGATTTGCAGAAAAGAAGACGGGTTGGGTATCCTAACGGGCTTTCCAACCTGATAATTTTAACCTTAAATAGGAGATGTGTTAGTGGCCCGTATCGCTGGCATTAACATCCCTGATCGTAAGCATGCAGTAATCGCCATTACTGCGATTTTCGGTATCGGAGCGACTCGCGCAAAAGCAATTTGTGCAGCAGCAGGTATCGCAGAATCAACGAAGATCAGTGAATTAGACGAAGCAAAAATAGATTTGCTACGTGCTGAAGTGGATAAATACACCGTAGAAGGTGATTTACGCCGTGAAGTTTCAATGAATATTAAACGTCTTATGGATTTAGGTTGTTACCGTGGCATACGCCATCGTCGCAGTCTTCCATTACGTGGTCAACGCACTAAAACTAATGCGCGCACCCGTAAAGGTCCTCGTAAGCCAATTAAGAAGTAAGAGGAACTAGACAATGGCTAAAACACCTGTACGTACGCGTAAACGCGTTAAAAAACAAGTTGCTGATGGCATGGCTCATATCCACGCCTCTTTCAACAACACAATCGTAACTCTTACAGATCGTCAAGGTAATGCTTTATCTTGGGCAACTGCAGGTGGTTCAGGTTTCCGTGGTTCACGTAAATCTACCCCATTTGCTGCTCAGGTAGCTGCAGACCGCGCTGGCGCCGCTGCAAAAGAGTTTGGTTTGAAGAATATTGAAGTTTTCGTTAAAGGCCCTGGACCAGGACGTGAGTCTGCAATCCGTGCCCTAAATGCTGCTGGTTTTAAAATCACCAACATTACTGACGTTACGCCTATTCCTCATAATGGTTGTCGTCCTCCTAAGAAACGTCGCGTTTAATCGTACTTTTTTTAGGATAGTTGGAGAAAGAAAATGGCTAGATATTTAGGTCCTAAGTTAAAGCTTAGTCGTCGCGAAGGAACAGATTTGTTCCTTAAAAGCGGTGTTAGAGCAATTGACACTAAATGTAAAATCGAAACAATACCAGGTCAGCACGGCGCACGTCGCGGTCGTTTGTCTGATTACGGTATTCAACTTCGTGAAAAACAAAAAGTTCGTCGTATTTATGGCGTACTAGAAAAGCAATTCCGTAATTACTACAAAGAAGCGGCTCGTTTGAAAGGTAATACAGGTGAAAACTTGTTACAACTTTTAGAGATTCGTCTTGATAACGTAGTATACCGTATGGGCTATGCAAGCACTCGTGCTGAAGCTCGTCAACTAGTTAGCCATAAAGCTATCGTAGTAAACGGCGTAGTTGTTAATATTCCATCTTTCAATGTTAAAGCTGAAGATGCAGTTTCTATTCGTGAGAAATCTAAAACTCAAGCGCGTATCATCGCTGCTTTAGAATTAGCTGAGCAACGTGAGAAGCCAGTCTGGGTTGAAGTAGATAACAAGAAACTTGAAGGCGTTTTCAAACGTGTTCCTGATCGTTCTGACTTGTCTGCCGAAATTAATGAACAGTTAATTGTTGAACTTTACTCTAAGTAAAGTAGCACTTAAGAGAGGAAATATATGCAGGGTTCTGTAACCGAATTCCTTAGACCGCGATTGGTTGGTATTGAAACCATTAGCGCGACTCGTGCTAAGGTAACTTTAGAGCCATTAGAGCGTGGTTTTGGTCATACTTTAGGTAATGCTTTACGTCGCATTCTTCTATCTTCAATGCCAGGTTGTGCTGTAACTGAAGTTGAGATTGACGGCGTTCTACACGAATACAGTAGTAAAGAGGGTGTGCAAGAAGACATCATCGAAATATTGTTGAACCTTAAGGGATTAGCTATAAGTTTAGAAGGTAAAAACGAAGCTGTTATTACTTTAACTAAATCCGGTGAAGGCCCTGTAACGGCAGCTGATATCCAACATGACGGAGATGTAACAATCGCAAATCCTAATCATGTAATCTGTAATTTAACAGGTGAAGGTTCTATCAGCATGCGCATCAAAATTGAAATGGGACGTGGTTATGTTCCTGCTTCAGTTAGACGCGATGCCGAGGATGAAGATCGTGCAATCGGACGTTTGTTAGTTGATGCTTCGTTCAGTCCAGTTGTAAGAATTGCCTACGATGTTGACTCTGCCCGAGTAGAACAGCGTACTGATTTAGACAAACTTGTACTTGATATGGAAACCAATGGTACATTGGATCCAGAAGAAGCTATTCGTCGTGCTTCAACAATTTTAGCTGAACAGCTAGATGCGTTTGTAGAATTGCGTGATATTAAAGAAGTAGAGCCAAAAGAAGAGAAACCTTTATTTGACCCTATTTTGCTTCGTCCAGTTGATGATCTTGAATTAACAGTTCGTTCAGCAAACTGCTTAAAAGCAGAAGCAATTCAATACATTGGCGATTTAGTACAGCGTGCAGAAGTTGAGCTTCTTAAAACACCTAATTTAGGTAAGAAGTCTTTAACAGAAATCAAAGACGTTTTGGCGTCTCGTGGTTTATCTTTAGGTATGCGCCTTGAAAATTGGCCGCCTGAAAGCATCGCTGATAACGACTAATTCGTTTATCGTTTTTTAATAGTTTGAGAGAAGGATTAACTTATGCGCCATCGTCAAAGCGGTCGCCAGTTAAACCGTAATAGCAGTCATCGTCAAGCGATGTTCCGTAATATGGCAAGTTCACTAGTTAAGCACGGCGTTATTAAAACGACTGTAGCTAAAGCTAAAGAACTACGTCGCGTTGTAGAGCCACTGATTACATTGGCCAAGACCGACAGTGTTGCAAATCGCCGTTTAGCGTTTGCTCGTACACAAGATAAAGAAGTAGTAGGTATTTTATTTAACGAACTTGGTGCACGTTACCAAGAACGTCCAGGTGGATATACTCGCATTTTAAAATGTGGTTTCCGTACTGGTGATAAAGCGCCTATGGCTTATGTTGAATTAGTAGACCGTCCTGCATCAGATGTTGTTGCAGAAGAAGTTGAAGAGTCAGCAGAAGCTTAATTTAGCCTAGCTAAATTTGCTTTAAAATTAAAAACGGAGCTTCGGCTCCGTTTTTGTTTTTAAAAATAATGATAATCAACCCTAGTGTAAACTTGACCAACCTTAAAATTCTCCGTATAACATTTAACCCCACTCTTAAGAGAATCAATTATGTCATCACGTAATCCTATCATTGCTGTAACCGGATCATCAGGAGCAGGTACATCGACAACGATAGAGTCGTTTGCACATATATTTCGTTCATTGGGTATCACTCCAGCTACGGTTGAAGGAGATAGTTTTCATCGGTACTCTCGACAAGAAATGGACCTCGAAAAGCGTAAGGCGAGAGAAGACAGAAGAAACATTAGTTATTTTGGTGATGAAGCTAACGATTTCGACGCCTTAGAAAAACTTTTCAGCACTTATTCTGAAACGGGTAAAGGCCAGATGCGTCGATACCTACACACTTTTGATGAAGCCGTTCCCTATAACCAAATGCCGGGTACGTTTACACCCTGGGAAAAACTAGGTGATGGCACTGACTTACTCTTCTATGAAGGGTTACATGGCGGCGTGGTCACTGAAAAAAATGACGTAGCAAAACATGTCGACTTGCTAATTGGTATGGTACCGATAGTCAACTTAGAGTGGATACAGAAAATAATACGCGATACTAATCAACGTGGGCATAGTCGAGAAGCGGTAACAGCAAGCATAGTGCGCAGTATGGAAGACTATATCTCTTACATAACGCCACAGTTTTCAAAGACACATATCAACTTCCAGCGCGTACCGACAGTAGATACCTCGAACCCTTTTAGTGCTAAAGCGATACCAAGCCTTGATGAGAGTTTTGTGGTGATACGCTTTCGCGAAGCTACGGGAGTTGACTTTCCTTACTATTTATCGATGATTGACGGTGCCTTTATGTCACGGATCAACACCTTAGTTGTGCCGGGTGGGAAAATGGGGCTTGCCATGGAATTACTGTTAACACCATTGATCAGAGATTTAATGGAGAAAAAGCATCGCGCCAATAAGCAATTAGATTGGATGACTGATTTGTAGTAAATTGTGCTGTAACGTAAATTACAGCACATCGTGCATTTACTCTTCGACTATTTCAAAGTCATGGGTGATTCGTACAGTGTTATGTAGCATCAATGCTACTGAACAGTATTTGTCAGCAGAAAGCTTAACGGCGCGCTCGACGTGTTTTGCTGAAACTTCCTGACCTGTTATCACAAAGTGCAGATGAATATCAGAAAACAGTTTCGGCACTGAGTCTACACGCTTAGCTTCAATATCCACTTTACAACCACTGACGTTTTGCCTAGATTTATCAAGAATACTGACTACATCTACTGAGGAACAAGCCCCCAATGAAATCAATACATTCTCTAGCGGGCTAGGGGCAGACGCACCGGCGTTAGCGTCCAAAACAATCGTATGACCATTTTGCGAAGTACCCATGAATAACTCTTCACCCATCCATTTTACACTTGCTTTCATTGTTAGACCTTATATCTACTTATTAATGGGTAATATATTAACGTGCATCGGCTGAAATTTACTAGTGCTTCATCTAGATAATCAGAAAAAGAACCTTGAAGCCAACAAACAGCAGACAAAAGAAAATATCACTTGAGAAAAGTAATATCATTAGTATAATGGCGCCTCACTTCTTGAGTATCTTTAAATTCCCAAACAAACTAAGATTCACCAGAAAAGTGTAACTCTTCATCTTAGATGGAAAGTAAACTAGGGGTATAGTTCCAATTGGTAGAACAGCGGTCTCCAAAACCGACGGTTGGGAGTTCGAATCTCTCTACCCCTGCCATATTTTATAAAGTATTTTTTAATACTTTTGAAGTAACTTCAGTGATGAAGTTAACATGCCATAGGCAAATATTTACAGGTCAATATTATGAATGCAAGTACAGAAAGCCAGCCAAACGGATCTCTTGATTCGCTAAAATGGATGATCGTTATCCTGCTTTTAGCCGGAGTCGTTTTCGCCAATTATTTTTACGGTGATGAATCCGTTTTATACCGTGCGATAGGTGCCGTTGTCGGTATCGTTATTGCTGGTGTAATCGCCATGCAAACTGTTAAAGGTCACAACGCCGTTGCATTTGCGAAAGAATCACGTACTGAAATTCGTAAAGTTGTTTGGCCAACACGCCAAGAAGCGATACAAACTACAGGTATCGTATTGTTCGCTACTTTTATTATGTCTTTAGTGATGTGGGGACTTGATTCTACGCTATTTTGGGTAGTTGGCTTTATTACAGGTTTGAAGGTGTAATCATGACTGAAGAAATTTTATCTCCTGAAGAGAATGAACAAAACGAAGAAAAAGCAATTAACACAAACCCGAAATTACGTTGGTATGTTGTACAAGCTTTTTCTGGCTATGAAGGACGCGTGCAAAAAACATTGGTTGAGCATATCGAAATTCAAGGATTGCATGAAAAGTTTGGTCAAATTCTTGTGCCTACCGAAGAAGTCGTTGAAATGCGTGCTGGTCAAAAGCGTAAGAGTTCACGTAAGTTTTTCCCTGGCTATGTATTAGTACAAATGGAAATGGATGTTGAAGCCTGGCATTTAGTTAAAAGTGTGCCACGAGTTTTAGGTTTTATCGGTGGTACCAGTGATCGCCCAGCACCTATTTCACAAAAAGAAGCTGACCGTATTTTACAAAGACTAGAAGATACCGACAAGCCTCGTCCTAAAACATTGTTTGAGCCCGGCGAAGTGGTTCGTGTTATTGATGGCCCATTTGCTGACTTTAACGGTGTTGTTGAAGAATTAGATTACGATAAAAACCGTATTAAAGTATCGGTATTAATCTTTGGTCGTTCAACCCCAGTAGATTTAGAGTTCGGACAAGTCGAAAAAGGCTAACCACTCAGTAATAAATATTAATTCGAAAAGGCTAGAGATGTGAATCTCTAGCCTTTTTTGTTATATCAATATAATCCGTTCAACTCCCCTGAAGTCATATAAATAAGAATTTCATTAAAGTCTTGTGTAAAAGGGCTTTTTTAATATATAATCCGCTGCCTATTTTTTTTAAGTGACTTCGTCGTTTAGGAAAAAGTAAGGATAATCGAACAACGGGGAGCTGAATTAAATTTTAGCGTTAACACCCAAACTAAAGGTATTGAAAAATGGCTAAGAAAGTCCAAGCTCTAATCAAGCTACAAGTTGCTGCTGGTGCAGCAAACCCGTCACCGCCAGTTGGTCCTGCTTTAGGTCAACACGGTGTGAATATCATGGAATTTTGTAAGGCGTTCAACGCAAAAACAGAATCTTTAGAAAAAGGCGCTCCAGTACCAGTAGTTATTACTGTATACAGCGATCGTTCTTTTACATTTGAAACAAAAACACCACCTGCTTCTTACTTATTGAAAAAAGCAGCTGGCATCAAAAGCGGTTCTGGCCGTCCTAACACTGACAAAGTGGGTACTGTTACTACAGCTCAACTTGAAGAAATTGTTAAGACAAAAGAAGCTGACTTAACTGCTGGTTCTATGGAAGCTGCAGTGCGTACCATTGCGGGTTCTGCTCGTTCAATGGGTTTAGTGGTAGAGGACTAATCAATGACTAAATTAACGAAACGCGCTCGTCTAATCCGTGAAAAAGTAGACGTATTAAAAGATTATGATATTGCTGAAGCCATTTCTTTATTAAAAGAACTTGCTACTGCAAACTTCCGTGAAAGTGTAGATGTTGCTGTAAACCTTGGCATCGATGCTCGTAAATCAGACCAAAACGTACGTGGCGCAGCTGTATTACCAAATGGTACTGGCCGTGATGTTCGTGTTGCTGTATTTACACAGGGCGCAAATGCTGAGAAAGCGAAAGAAGCTGGTGCTGACATCGTAGGTATGGAAGATTTAGCTGAATTAGTTAAAAAAGGCGAGATGAACTTTGATGTTGTAATCGCTTCTCCAGATGCTATGCGTGTTGTTGGTCAACTTGGTCAGATTTTAGGCCCACGTGGTTTAATGCCTAACCCTAAAGTTGGTACTGTAACACCAGACGTTGTAACCGCTATTAACAATGCAAAATCGGGCCAGATCCGTTACCGCAATGATAAAAACGGTATCATCCATACTACTATTGGTAAGGCTGATTTCGACGATGCTAAATTACAAGAAAACCTAGAGTTTTTATTGGAAGCTTTAAAGAAAGCTAAACCAGCAAATGCTAAAGGTCAGTACATTAAGAAACTTTCTATCTCAACTACTATGGGCGCCGGTGTATCGGTAAACCAAGCTAGTTTGACAGCAGTTTCTAAGTAAAGTCACATTTTTTGCACTTTACAAGGGTTAAATTATAGACTATAATTTCGCCCTTAAAAATTTTGGTAGGTGTTGTTTTATTCTTTTAGAAGTTTAAACAACCCCGTCAAAGACCGTAGGAGTTTATGAGGTAATTATTTACTTTAATAGACTTAATTTTTCCTACGTAGATGGTGATTACCCAGTATTTCCTAATTCTGGTCCTCGCCGTAACGGCCTAGTTTACTTTCTTTGAAAGAATATAAACTAGGGATAGTAAATACCGGTTTATTTAACCGGTGAACCAGGAGTTAAAGCCAATGGCTATCAATCTTGATGACAAAAAGGCAATTGTTGCTGAAGTTCAAGAAGCTGCTAGTGGCGCTCACTCAGTTGTAATCGCGGATGCCCGTGGTGTTGGAGTGGAAGCAATTACTGCATTGCGTAAGCAAGCACGTGAAAGTGGTGTATGGATGAAAGTTGTCCGTAACACATTAGCACGTCGTGCAGTAAAAGGTACTCAATTTGAATGTGTTTCTGACGTATTCAAAGGACCTTCATTAATTGCTTTTTCATCTGATCACCCAGGTGCCGCTGCACGTTTATTCACAGCCTTCGCTAAATCTAACGAAGCCTTTGATTTAAAAGCAGCTGCATTTGAAGGTAATTCAGTAGACGTAAATGTGTTAGCTAAGCTACCTACTTACGACGAAGCGATTGCACGTTTAATGAGCGCAATGAAAGAAGCATCTGCAGGCAAATTAGTCCGCACGATTGCTGCAGTACGCGATCAGAAAGAACAAGAAGCCGCTTAATAATTGTTTACCTCTGCTATTACTTAAACATAGGCAGAGCACAATTCGCACTTTTTGTATTTATAGTTATTTCAAACAGCCAAAGGCTGTTTATTAAAAAACAGGAAATTTAAAATGTCTATTTCTAAAGACGATATCCTAAACGCAGTTGCTGACATGTCAGTAATGGACGTTGTTGCTTTAATCGAAGCAATGGAAGAAAAATTTGGCGTATCTGCATCAGCTGCTGTTGCCGCTGCTGGACCAGCTGAAGCTGTTGAAGAGCAAAGCGAATTCAACGTTGTTATGACTAGCTTCGGTGAGAAGAAAGTTGCAGTAATCAAAGCAGTTCGTGGCGCTACAGGTTTAGGCCTTAAAGAAGCTAAAGACTTAGTTGAAGCTCTTGGCGTTGTTAAAGAAGGCGTTGACAAAGCTGAAGCTGAAGCTCTTAAGACTCTTCTTGAAGAAGCTGGCGCTTCTGTTGAGATCAAATAATCTGTTTTTAAACAGATTATTTGCCTGAAAAGGCAATGGCTGGTGACTTTAAAGTCACCGGCCTTTTTGCGCTAAAGAAAGTGGTTTTTTTTAAACCAAAAAGTGCATAATTGGTACTAAATGTATTAAGTATCATTGCAATATCCTGTCTGATACCAATTGGATTAGCTAACACAAAGTATGAAGCTATACTGAAGTTGTCTAGTCCAATTGGTATTTTAAAGGCAGATCGGCCATAACCAGCAAGCTGAGGAACCCCATGGTTTACTCTTACTCCGAAAAGAAACGTATTCGCAAGGACTTTGGTAAAAGCATACAAGTAATGGATTATCCATTCTTGTTATCAATCCAACTCGAATCTTTCCGTAAGTTTATTGATATTGATCCAACAGGTGAAACAGGCCTAGAGGCTGCGTTTCATTCTATTTTCCCAATTAAAGCTTACTCTGGTAGCTCAGAGTTACAATATGTGAGCTACAGACTTGGCGAACCGTTATTTGATGTCAAAGAATGTCAAATCCGCGGTGTAACCTATTCTGCGCCGCTTCGCGTTAAATTACGTTTAGTAGTTTACGATAAAGAAGCGCCAGCAGGCACAGTTAAAGATATCAAAGAACAAGAAGTATACATGGGTGAAATCCCATTAATGACAGACAACGGTACGTTTGTTATTAATGGTACTGAGCGTGTTATTGTTTCGCAATTACATCGTTCTCCAGGTGTGTTTTTCGATCATGATAAAGGTAAAACACACTCATCTGGTAAAGTATTATATAACGCACGCGTTATTCCTTACCGTGGTTCTTGGTTAGATTTTGAGTTTGATCCTAAAGATAATTTATTTGTACGTATTGACCGTCGTCGTAAATTACCGGCGTCAATCATTTTACGTGCCTTAGAGTATTCTACTGAAGAAATTCTAGACATGTTCTATGACACCACTGACTTTTCAATCAAAGGCGATAAGTTGATCATGGATTTAATCCCTGAGCGCTTACGCGGTGAAACGGCAACGTTTGACATTTGTTTGAAAAATGGTGATGTATTAGTAGAACAAGGTCGTCGCATTACTGCACGTCATATTCGTTCATTGTCGAAAGAAAATCTTGAAAAGCTAGAAGTCCCAGCTGAGTACATCGTAGGTAAAGTTTTATCTAAAGCTTACATCGATGAGTCTACTGGTGAAGTTATTGCTGAAGCCAATGCTGAAATAACATTAGAGTTATTAGCAGAGCTAAGCCAAGCTGGCCATAAAGTTCTTTCTACTTTATATATGAATGAATTCGATGTTGGTTCATACATGTCTGACACTATTCGTGTTGATGGTACTTCAAACAAGCTAGAAGCTTTAGTTGAAATATACCGCATGATGCGCCCAGGCGAGCCACCAACAAAAGATGCAGCAGAAACGTTATTTACTAACTTGTTTTTTGCTCCAGAACGCTATGATTTATCAACCGTTGGTCGAATGAAGTTCAACCGTCGTGTTGGCAATTCAGACGATGTTGGAAGTGGCATTTTATCTAACGATGACATTATTTCAGTAATGAGAACCTTAATCGCCATTCGTGACGGTAAAGGCGAGACTGATGATATCGATCACTTAGGTAACCGTCGTATTCGCTCTGTTGGCGAAATGGCAGAAAACCAATTCCGTGTTGGTCTAGTACGTGTTGAACGTGCTGTACGTGAACGTTTAAGTCTTGGTGACTTAGACGCTATCATGCCACAAGACCTAATCAACGCTAAGCCTATCTCTGCGGCTGTGAAAGAATTTTTCGGTTCTTCACAATTGTCACAGTTTATGGATCAAAACAACCCGTTATCAGAAGTGACGCATAAACGTCGTATCTCCGCATTAGGCCCAGGTGGTTTGACGCGTGAACGTGCTGGTTTTGAAGTTCGAGATGTACATCCGACCCATTATGGTCGTGTATGTCCTATCGAAACGCCGGAAGGTCCAAACATTGGTTTGATTAACTCATTGTCGTGTTATGCACGTACAAACGATTACGGTTTCTTAGAAACTCCATATCGTAAAGTAGTTGATGGTTTAGTCACTGATGATATTGATTATTTATCAGCAATTGAAGAAGGTAACTTCGTTATTGCCCAAACTACAGCTCCGGTTGATAGTGAAGGTAAGTTAGTAGACGGCTTAGTACAATGTCGTCACAAAAACGAATTTACATTAATCTCGGCAGAACAAGTCCAATACATGGATGTTTCGCCACAGCAGATTATTTCAGTTGCAGCAAGTTTAATTCCGTTCCTTGAGCACGATGATGCTAACAGAGCCCTGATGGGTTCAAACATGCAACGTCAAGCCGTACCAACTCTTATCGTTGATAAGCCGTTAGTCGGTACAGGTATGGAAAAAGTTGTAGCTGTTGATTCAGGTGTAACTGCTGTTGCAAAACGTGGTGGTGTAGTCAGCTATGTTGACGCTTCTCGTATTGTTGTTAAAGTTAATGAAGACGAAATGCATGCTGGTGAAGCCGGTATTGATATTTATAACTTAACTAAATATACGCGTTCTAACCAAAATACATGTATCAACCAACGTCCACAGTGTCGTATGGGTGAACCTGTTACACGCGGTGATGTTTTAGCTGATGGTCCTTCAACGGACATGGGGGAATTAGCCCTAGGTCAAAACATGCGTATAGCGTTTATGCCTTGGAATGGTTACAACTTCGAAGATTCAATGTTGTTATCTGAACGTGTTGCTACAGAAGATCGTTTCACTACAGTTCATATTCAAGAATTAACCTGTATAGCACGAGACACTAAATTAGGTAGTGAAGAAATTACTTCTGATATTCCTAATGTTGGTGAATCAGCTTTATCTAAATTAGATGAAGCGGGTGTTGTTTACATCGGTGCTGAAGTTAATGGTGGCGACATCTTAGTGGGTAAAGTTACTCCTAAAGGTGAAACACAATTAACACCAGAAGAAAAACTATTACGTGCTATTTTCGGTGAAAAAGCAGCTGACGTTAAAGACAGCTCTTTACGTGTACCTAACTCAGTTAAAGGTACTATCATCGACGTTCAAATCTTCACCCGTGACGGTGTAGAAAAAGATAAGCGCGCTGTTGAAATTGAAGAATTACAACTTAAAGAAGTTAAGAAAGATTTAGGCGATGAATTTAGCATCTTAGAAGATGGTATTTATGCTCGTGCTAAAAACCTTCTTTTATCTGCTGGCTTAAACGAATCAGACATTAATAGTATGTCTCGTGCAAATTGGTTAGTTCAAAACTTGTCTGACGAAGGTCAACAATCTGAGCTTGAACAAATTGCTGAGCAATACGACAATATTAAAGCTGATTTCGATAAGAAGTTTGAAATTAAACGTCGTAAGATCACCCAAGGTGCTGATTTAGCTCCAGGTGTTCTTAAAATTATCAAAGTTTACTTAGCGATAAAACGCCACATCCAACCGGGTGACAAAATGGCCGGTCGTCATGGTAACAAAGGTGTTATTTCAAACGTCGTTCCAGTAGAAGATATGCCTTACGATCAATATGGTGTTCCTGTTGATGTGGTACTTAACCCGTTAGGTGTACCATCACGAATGAACATTGGTCAGATCTTAGAAACTCATCTAGGTATGGCGTGTCGTGGTATTGGCGAAAAAATCAACCGTATGTTGGAAGCGCAACAAGAAATTCATAAACTACGTAACTTCATTCAAGAAGTTTACAATGTTGGTGAATCTCGTCAAGTTGTTGACATCGCGAGCTTCTCTGATGATGAAGTGATGCGTTTAGCTAATAACTTGCGTGCCGGTCTTCCTATTGCTACTCCAGCATTTGATGGTGCAGCAGAGAAAGAAATCAAAGAGATGTTTAGACTTGCAGATATGCCTGAAAGCGGTCAGTTTATCTTAACTGACGGTCGTACTGGTCGTGAATTTGAACGTCCTGTAACGGTTGGCTACATGTATATGTTAAAACTTAACCATTTAGTTGATGACAAAATGCATGCACGTTCTACTGGCTCTTACTCATTAGTAACGCAACAACCTCTTGGCGGTAAAGCGCAATTTGGTGGTCAACGTTTCGGTGAGATGGAAGTATGGGCACTAGAAGCATACGGTGCTGCTTATACGCTACAAGAAATGTTAACGGTTAAATCTGATGATGTTAACGGTCGTACTAAGATGTATAAAAACTTAGTAGACGGTGATCACAGAATGGAGCCAGGCATTCCTGAATCATTCAACGTATTGTTGAAAGAAATTCGTTCGTTAGGTATTAACATCGAATTAGATCAGGACTAGCTTCCAAAGCTGCATGCTGACTATCAAATTGATGAGTCAGTACACGGAGAAAGCAGGCAACTGCTTTCTTTTTAAGGTTTAACTCCGACAGGAGAAGAAGTGTGAAAGATTTACTTAAGTTTCTTAAGCAACAAAATCAAACAGAAGAGTTCGATGGTATACGTATCGGACTAGCCTCACCAGATCAGATTCGTTCTTGGTCATTTGGTGAAGTAAAAAAACCTGAAACGATTAACTACCGTACGTTCAAACCAGAACGTGACGGTCTATTTTGTGCGCGTATTTTTGGTCCAGTAAAAGATTACGAATGTCTTTGTGGCAAATACAAGCGTTTAAAGCATCGTGGTGTTATTTGTGAAAAATGTGGCGTTGAAGTTACATTAACAAAAGTTCGTCGTGACCGTATGGGTCATATCGAATTAGCAAGCCCAGTTGCACATATCTGGTTCTTAAAATCATTACCTTCGCGTATTGGTTTATTACTTGATATGACACTTCGTGATATCGAACGTGTTCTTTATTTTGAATCTTATGTTGTTACTGAACCTGGTATGACAACATTAGAAAAAAGCCAAATTCTAACTGAAGAAGAATATCTTGATGCTTTAGAAGAGCATGGTGATGAATTTGACGCATTAATGGGTGCTGAAGCTGTTTTAGCTTTACTACAACAAATCGATTTAGAAGGCGAAGTAGCGCAAATGCGTGAAGAGCTTCCTGAAATTGGTAGTGAAACTAAGCGTAAAAAAGTCACTAAGCGTTTAAAATTAATGGAAGCATTCGCCGCTTCAGGTAATAAGCCTGAGTGGATGATTATGAACGTACTACCCATTTTACCGCCGGATTTACGTCCGTTAGTACCTTTGGATGGTGGCCGTTTTGCTACGTCTGATTTGAACGATTTATACCGTCGTGTTATTAACCGTAACAACCGTTTAAAACGTCTTCTTGACTTAGTTGCTCCAGATATTATCGTACGTAACGAAAAACGTATGTTACAAGAATCTGTTGATGCACTTCTTGATAACGGTCGTCGTGGTCGCGCAATTACCGGTTCTAACAAACGTCCTCTTAAATCTCTTGCCGATATGATTAAAGGTAAGCAAGGTCGTTTCCGTCAGAATCTATTGGGTAAACGTGTTGATTACTCTGGTCGTTCTGTAATTACTGTTGGTCCTACACTGCGTTTACACCAGTGTGGTTTACCGAAAAAAATGGCACTTGAATTATTCAAACCATTTATTTACGGTAAATTAGAAGCTCGTGGTTTAGCGACTACGATTAAAGCGGCTAAAAAATTAGTTGAACGTGAAGGCGCTGAAGTTTGGGATGTACTTGACGAAGTTATTCGTGAACATCCAGTTATGCTTAACCGTGCACCAACACTTCACAGACTAGGTATCCAAGCGTTTGAACCTGTTCTAATTGAAGGTAAAGCAATTCACTTGCATCCTCTAGTTTGTGCGGCATACAACGCCGATTTCGATGGTGACCAAATGGCGGTACACGTACCGTTAACTATCGAAGCGCAAATGGAAGCTCGTACCTTAATGATGTCTACCAATAACGTGTTATCACCAGCAAACGGTGAGCCGATTATTGTACCATCACAAGATGTTGTTTTAGGCTTGTACTACTTAACACGTGACCGTGTTAATGGTTTAGGTGAAGGCATGGTTTTTGCTGACACTAAAGAAGCTGAAAAAGCTTACCGCACAGGTGTTGCAGAACTTCACGCCCGTGTAAAAATTCGTATCACTGAATACTTTAAAGACGAAGAAGGTAACTTTACTGTTCCTAAAACGACTTTACGTGATACCACGGTAGGTCGAGCCATTATGTGGCAGGTTTGTCCAAAAGGTATGCCTTACGATCTAATCGATCAACCGCTTGGCAAAAAACCAATTTCGAAATTAATTAACCACGCTTACCGTAACTTAGGTTTGAAAGAAACGGTTATTTTTGCTGACCAAATCATGTACACAGGTTTCCATTACGCGATGATCGCGGGTTGTTCTGTTGGTATTGATGATATGGTTATTCCTGCGGCTAAATACACTATTATCGAAGAGTCGGAAGAAGAAGTTGCTGAAATCCAAACTCAATTCGAGCAAGGTTTAGTTACTCAGGGCGAAAAATATAACAAAGTTATTGATATTTGGTCATCTGCCAACGAGAAAATCTCTAAAGCGATGATGGACAATTTATCAAAAGAAACTGTTATTAACCGTGACGGCGTGCCAGAAGAACAAGATTCATTTAACTCTATCTACATGATGGCTGACTCGGGTGCTCGTGGTAGTGCTGCTCAGATCCGTCAGTTAGCGGGTATGCGTGGCTTGATGGCTAAACCAGATGGTTCTATCATCGAAACGCCAATCAAAGCTAACTTCCGTGAAGGTTTGAACGTATCTGAATACTTCATCTCAACTCACGGTGCGCGTAAAGGTCTTGCCGATACTGCACTTAAAACAGCTAACTCGGGTTACTTAACTCGTCGTTTAGTTGATGTTGCACAAGATTTGGTTGTGACTGAACATGATTGTGGTACTTTCGACGGTCTACAAATGACACCACTAATCGAAGGTGGCGATGTTGTTGAACCATTAAGAGAACGTGTTCTTGGTCGTGTTGTTGCTGAAGATGTTATCAAGCCGGGTACTGACGAAGTTTTATTACCTCGTAACACGCTAATTGACGAAGCTTTATGTGATTTCATTGAAGAAAACTCAATTGATCAAATGAAAGTACGTTCAATTATTACCTGTAAAACCGATTTTGGTATTTGTGCTCATTGTTACGGTCGTGATTTGGCTCGTGGCCATATGATCAACCAAGGTGAAGCTATTGGTGTTGTTGCAGCACAATCAATCGGTGAACCTGGTACACAGCTTACCATGCGTACGTTCCACATCGGTGGTGCCGCATCGCGTGCTTCTGCTGAAAACAACGTACAAGTTAAAAACACAGGTACTTTGAAACTTCAAAATGCTAAGTTTGTAACTAACTCTGAAGATCATCTTGTTATTACCTCACGTTCATCTGAAATGACGGTAATTGATGAGCTAGGTCGTGAGAAAGAACGTTATAAAGTGCCTTACGGTACAGTGCTTTCTAAGAAAGATGGTGGTTCAATTGTTGCCGGTGAAATCATCGCTAACTGGGACCCGCATACTCACCCTATTATTACGGAAGTAGCAGGTAAAGTTCAGTTCGTTGATCTTTCTGATGGCGTGACTATGGTTCGTCAAACTGATGATCTGACTGGTCTTTCAAGTATTATTGTTACTGACGCAGGTCAACGTAATGCAACGGGTAAAGAAATGCGCCCAGCATTGAAACTTGTTGATGCTAACGGTGAAGAAGTTATGATTGCCGGGACAGAAATCCCAGCACTTTACTACTTACCGGGTAATGCGATTGTTAACTTAGAAGATGGCGCGGATGTAAACATTGGTGATGCACTTGCTCGTATACCACAAGCAAGTTCTAAAACTCGTGATATAACCGGTGGTCTTCCACGTGTTGCTGATTTATTTGAAGCACGTAAGCCTAAACTTCCTGCAATTCTTGCTGAGAAAACAGGTGTTGTTGCTTTCGGTAAAGAAACCAAAGGTAAAGTGCGCTTATTAATCACTCAACCTAGCGGTGAAGTATACGAAGAGATGATCCCTAAAACGCGTCTTTTGAATATCTATGAGGGTGAGCCAGTAATCAAAGGTGAAGTTATTGCCGATGGTCCTGAGTCTCCGCATGATATCTTGCGTTTACGTGGTGTTGCACCTGTTGCTAATTACATTGTTAACGAAGTACAAGAAGTATATCGTTTACAAGGTGTAAAAATTAACGACAAGCACATCGAAGTTATCGTCCGTCAAATGATTCGCAAGTGTGAAATCTTAGACGCGGGTGATAGTGATTTCTTGAAAGGCGAACAAGTAGAAGTAGCGCGTGTTAATATTTCAAACCGCGAGCTTGAATCTGCTGGTAAGCAACCTGCTGAATACGAAATGCAAATGATGGGTATTACTAAAGCATCATTAGCAACTGAATCGTTTATTTCAGCGGCATCTTTCCAAGAAACAACACGTGTACTTACTGAAGCTGCTGTTGCAGGTAAGAAAGATAAGTTACGTGGCTTGAAAGAAAACGTTATCGTTGGTCGTTTGATCCCAGCGGGTACAGGTTATTCGTACCATCAGGAACGTGCTAAACGTAAACTACAAGCAAAAATGCCTGCTGTTGAAGAAGTCGCTGTTTCAGCTGACGATGCAGCACAAGCATTAACTGACGCACTAAATGCTAGTGATTAAGTAAAAAATATAGCGTTAATGGCCTGTGCTACTTGACAGGCCATAGCTTGACCTATAGAATTCCGCGACCCTATATCCTGTACTGTTTATGTATAGCATTTAAGGTCGCGGATTTTCACGTTTATAAGGGTGTAAATTTCTCATTGATTGGAATTTACACAAGTTTAACTAATCGGGAGCTATTTAATGGCAACTATTAACCAATTAGTACGTAAACCACGTGTAAGACAAGTAACTAAAAGTAACGTTCCAGCGTTACAAGCTTGTCCACAACGTCGTGGCGTATGTACTCGTGTGTATACAACTACACCGAAAAAACCTAACTCAGCACTTCGTAAAGTTGCTCGTGTTCGTTTAACTAACGGCTTCGAAGTAACTTCATACATCGGTGGTGAAGGACATAATTTACAAGAGCATAGCGTTATTTTAATACGCGGTGGCCGTGTAAAAGATTTACCGGGTGTGCGTTATCACACCGTTCGTGGCGCGCTTGATTGTTCAGGTGTAAGCGACAGAAGACAAGGCCGTTCTAAATACGGTGCTAAACGACCTAAATCTTAAGTTTTCCTCTCTAACTCCTTATAGATAGGAAGAGAAAAAAACGTTAAGTAAGGCCAAATAAGAAATTTTTAAATTTATATATTTTGGATTAATCCTGAATACTACGGAGAATTAAGATGCCAAGAAGACGCGTCGTAGGGCAACGTAAAATATTGCCAGATCCTAAGTTCCATAACGAACTTTTAGCAAAATTCATCAACATCCTTATGGTTGATGGTAAAAAATCTACTGCAGAAAAAATTGTTTACGGTGCATTAGACATTTTAACTGAAAAAAACAGCGAGAAAACTCACTTAGAGCTTTTCGAAACTGCTTTAGATAATATCCGCCCATCTGTCGAAGTTAAATCTCGTCGTGTTGGTGGTTCTACTTATCAAGTACCAGTTGAAGTTCGTCCAGTTCGTCGTAATGCTCTAGCCATGCGTTGGTTAGTTGAAGCAGCTCGTAAACGTGGTGAAAAATCAATGGCTCAGCGCCTAGCTAACGAAATGTTAGATGCGTCTGACAGCAAAGGTTCAGCGGTTAAGAAACGTGAAGACGTTCACCGTATGGCTGATGCTAACAAAGCGTTCGCTCACTACCGCTGGTAAGCTAGCAGTTTTGAATGGATGTATGATTTACCCTTTGCATATGCTTAGGGTAAATACATGGCTAGCAAGAGTTTCTCTTGCTAGCCATACTAACTTTTACGGACTGATGCTTTGCGCAGTTCAAAAAGTATTAAACAGTAGTATTAAACAAATACTCACCGCTTACGCGAATATTTATTTAATAGTACTAATTATTAGTGACTAAGAATTAGAGGATTTCATTTTGGCACGTATCACCCCTATTGAGCGCTACCGTAACATTGGTATCTGTGCGCACGTAGATGCTGGCAAAACGACAACCACAGAACGTGTTTTGTTTTACACGGGTCTTTCTCACAGAATTGGTGAAGTGCACGATGGTGCTGCAACCATGGACTGGATGGAACAAGAGCAAGAGCGTGGTATTACCATTACCTCAGCTGCGACAACTTGTTTCTGGAAAGGCATGGACGGTCAATTTGTTGACCACCGTATTAATATTATCGATACTCCTGGTCACGTTGATTTTACCATTGAAGTTGAACGCTCTTTGCGTGTCCTCGATGGTGCTGTATTAGTTTTATGTGCCTCTTCAGGTGTTCAACCGCAAACAGAAACTGTTTGGCGTCAAATGGAAAAGTATGCCGTTCCACGCATTGTTTTTGTTAACAAAATGGACCGCACTGGCGCAGACTTTCTTTCTGTTGTTGGTCAGCTAAAAGCACGTCTAAAAGCAAATGCAGTTCCTATTCAGTTACCTATTGGTTCAGAAGAAGATTTTAAAGGTGTTATAGACCTTGTTAAAATGAAAGTGATCAACTGGAGTGAAGACGATCACGGGATGACTTTTACTTATTCAGCAATACCTACCGATATGCAAGACCTTGCCGATGAATGGCGTGAGAATATGATATCGGAAGCGGCTGAAGTGTCAGACGAGCTAATGGATAAATACCTTGAAGATGGCGATTTGACAGAAGACGAAATCAAGTCAGCACTTCGACAACGTACCCTTAATAATGAAATCATTCTTTGTACTTGTGGCTCTGCTTTTAAAAACAAAGGCGTACAAGCTGTTTTAGATGCGGTTATTGACTATTTACCCTCACCAACGGAAGTTGCTGCTATTACGGGTATTAGTGATGACAAAAATGAAACACCTGCAACGCGTGCCGCAGATGATAGTGCACCATTTTCCGCGTTAGCCTTTAAAATTGCCACTGACCCTTTTGTCGGTACGTTAACCTTCTTCCGCGTTTATTCCGGAGTAGTAAAAACAGGCGATAGTGTCTTTAATCCGATTAAAGGCAAGAAAGAACGTCTCGGTCGTCTAGTGCAAATGCATGCCAATGACCGTCAAGAAATTAAAGAAGTTCGTGCTGGTGATATTGCAGCAGCCATCGGTTTAAAAGATGTTACTACGGGTGAAACACTGTGTGATGCCAATCACGTAATAACACTTGAGAAAATGGAATTCCCTGATCCGGTAATTTCAATAGCCGTTGAGCCAAAAACCATTGCTTCTCAAGACAAGTTAGCCCTAGCCTTAAGTAAATTATCAGCTGAAGATCCTTCGTTTAAGGTCGCTACTGATGATGAAACGGGTCAAACGATCATTTCCGGTATGGGTGAGCTACACTTAGACATTATTGTCGAGCGCATGAAACGTGAGTTTGGCGTCGAATGTAATGTCGGTAAGCCACAAGTTGCTTATCGTGAAACTATTCGTTCTACGGTTGAAGTAGAAGGTAAATTTATTCGACAATCAGGTGGTAAAGGCCAATTTGGTCACGTTTGGTTGAAAATGGAACCCTTACCAGAAGGTGGTGGTTTCGAATTTGTTAACGAAATTGTTGGCGGTACTGTTCCTAAAGAATATATACCTGCCATTGAAAAAGGCTGTTTTGAGCAAATGGATAGTGGTGTATTAGCCGGTTATCCAATGCTTGATGTTAAAGTAACACTTTATGACGGTTCTTTTCATGACGTTGACTCTAATGAAATGGCGTTTAAAGTTGCTGCTTCAATGGGCTTTAGAGAAGGGGCGTTAAAAGCTACGCCGACACTTCTAGAACCTATGATGAAAGTAGAAGTAACTACGCCAGAAGAAAACATGGGTGATGTCGTTGGCGATTTAAATCGTCGTCGCGGTATGATCGATGGCATGGACGAAGGTCCTGCTGGCTCTAAGATAGTGAATGCAATAGTACCACTGTCTGAAATGTTTGGTTATGCTACTGCATTACGCAGTGCAACACAGGGCCGCGCCTCTTATTCGATGGAATTTTTACAATACAGTGAAGCTCCTAAGAATGTAGTTGCGGCAATAACAGAATCTCTTGGAATCTCGTAAGACACTCACTTATAGTTAGTGAAAGTCTAGCTCGGTCATCTTGGCTGCGCTTTTAATAAACTTTAAGGTAATTGAAAAATGGCTAAAGCAAAATTTGAACGTTTAAAACCGCATGTTAACGTTGGTACTATCGGTCACGTCGATCACGGTAAAACAACTTTAACAGCTGCTATCTCTGCAGTATTAACTAAAGTACACGGTGGTGAAGTTAAAGATTTCGCACAAATCGATAATGCTCCTGAAGAGCGTGAGCGTGGTATTACAATCAATACTTCTCACAT